>QHSA01000147.1 GCA_003220315.1 Candidatus Rokuibacteriota bacterium | reverse complement strand
GGCACCTTTCGGGTGCTTTCGACCGACTGATGCTGACGGATGCCGCCGATCGCGAGCGTCTCGCCCTCCTTGACGACGACCTGCGTGATGGCCGTGCGCCTGTTGATGCTCGGGATGGGGCCGGCCGCGGAGTTGATGTCATCGCCCTTGGAGTTGTTCTCGACGTTGACGATCATCTTGACCCGCGTGATGTCCCCAGCTTCCCGGATGACGGTCGGCGTCACGTCGAGCTTGAGCAGGGCATCCTTGAACTGGACCTGCGTTCCCGCCGAGCTCACCGTCGCGTACGGGATCTCGCTACCGAGCGAGATCGTCGCCTTGGCGTTCTCCAGCGTCACCACCTCGGGCTTCGCGAGCGACGTGGTCTTGCTGTCCGCCTCGAGCGCGTCCAGGACGAGGTTGACGTTGAACTTCCCGCCGACGATCCCGAAGGCGATGGCCGCGGGGCTAAGACCGGCGAATGAGCCGCTCGGGAGGACCGGGAAGTCGACGATGTTTCCGCCTGTCGGCAACCCGGTGGCCCCGCTCACGGGGAGGAAGCTGCCGAGTGTCAGCCCTGGGTTGTTGACTCCCAGGGCGCCCACGCCGGGCCCCGCCGGCGGTTCGATGCCTATGCCGCTCGTCGGCGGTGTCCGCCCGGCGAACCCCTGACCGACGAGGGCGTCACCGCGCGCGCGGCCCACGGCCGCGGCGCCCCACGAGATGCCGAGGGCGAAGAAGTCGGCGCGGTTCAGCTCGTTCAGGCGCGCCTCGATCTTGACTTGAGGGAGCGGGACGTCGAGCTTCTCGCGGATGAGCTTCTTGATCCGCTCGAGATCCGCTTCGTAGTGGCGGATGAAAACCGAGTTCGTCGGCTTGTGGGCCTGGATCGTGATGCCCTTGGCGAGCACCTCGGGTGTGGCCACGGGCGCGGGCGCGCCCGGCGGCGGTGGCGGAGCGGTCCCGTAGAGCGCCGAGAACGGAGGCGCGGGGATCAGCGGCGGGCCGCCCGGGGCGCCCGGCGGGGGCGCGCCGCCCGCGGCGAGGCCGAGGATGCCCTTGAGGGTGTTCACGACGTCCTCTGGGTCTGCGTAGGCCAGGCGAATCGTCTCTTCCTTCAACGGACCGCGCGCCATCTGCTCCGCGATGGCCAGCTCCGCCACGCGGGCGGCCCGCGCCACCTCCGCGGCCTTCGCGATCTCGGTGTCCGCCTTGAGCTTCGCCTCCCGGGAGACGATGCGGACGACGTTGTCCTTCTCGATCTTCTCGAGGCCGCGCACGTCGAGGATCGTCTGAAAGGCAAGCTCCCACGGCACGTTGCGCAGCGAGATCGACATCCTGCCCTTGACGTCGTCGCTGATCACGATGTTCTTGGTGCTCTCGGCGGCCAGGATGCGGAGGAGGTTGACGACGTCGGCGTCCTTGAAGTCGAACGAGATGAGCCGCGAGCCGTTCGACGGCTGCCGTCCTGCTGGCCGTGCCGGGGCGGGCGTCGCCTGGGCGATGCGGACCGGCGCGGGAGGGGGCGGGGCGACGTCAGCCTTGGCAGGTGCGTCGGTCTTCGCGGGCGCCGGCGCCGTGTCTGCCGGTGTGCTCTCCTTCAGGGCCATCGCGCGGCTGGCGATGGGTGCGGTCGGGATGATGATCGCGAGCCCGTTGTCGTCCTCGCGGATCGCGTAGCCGACGTCGCGGGTCAGGTCGAAGACGACGCGCGAGACGCCCCGCCGGTACTGACCGCCGCGGATCTGCGTGACCGGGTCGGCGCCGACGGTGAACGGGGTCTTGCGCCACGCGTACACCGTGTCCTCGAGGTCGATGATCAGCCGCCGTGGCGCCTCGATCAGCTCGGCGCGGTACTTCGTCTCCCTCGAGGTCCAGACGAAGATGTTGATGGCGTCGGGCTGCGAGGTCACCGTGACGTCGCTGAGGACCGCCGGCCCGGCCTGGGCCGCGACCGAGACCGCCGGGACGAGGAGGACGACCGCCAGGCTTACCGCGACCAGCACCATGGGGATCTGTCGTTCAGCTGTCATTTAGTCCATCGCCATTCTGAGGACCACGCGATTTGTGGTCTCGCCCGCCTTCTGGGGCACCTGGAAGACCACGCTGTCGGAGCCAATCTCCAGCACGCGGCCGTCGCCGAGGGTGTCTCCGGGTTTGAGGATGTATCCGATGCCCTCCTGGGTCTCCACCAATGCGAGCGTCGCCCGAGCGCTTCGCACGATGCCGGTCAGCTTGGCGGTGGCCACCAGATTTCCCCCGCCTCCGGCGCCCTGAGCCCCTTCCAGAGCTTCGAATGGATCACGGCGCCCCTTGGGCTCGTACTTCGGCACCTGCGCCTCGGGCACCGGCAGGGCGGGCAGCGGCGGGGCTCCCGCCCCGCCCTGCGGCAGCTGCGCCTGAGGCGCCGGAGCCGGAGGCGGAGTGCCGCACGCGGCGAACACCGTGACGAGACTCGCGGACACGACGACTCTGCCAGCCGCCCGCATCGCCTGCGCCCTCACTTCGTCGACTTCGGTGCCGGTGGGGAGCCGACCGGCCGGTACGTGTAGGTCACCAGCGTGAGCTCGGCGCGCACCGGGCTCCCCGGCTTCTTCTGCCCGCCGAGCTTCATGTCCCGCAGCGAGGCCACCCGCGGGAGGCGCGCGACGCGCTCGAGGAACTCGCCGAGTTGGTGGTAGGAGCCTTCCGCATTCACCGTGATCGGGATCTCCACGACGTAGTCCTTGGTCACCCCGTCGCGGGGCTGGAAGAGCGACACGCCGAGCCCCGCCTGGATCCCTGCGTCCGACATCGATCGGTAGAACGCCGGCATCTCGCGCTCGGTCGGGAGCTTGTCCTTCAGGACGTTGATCTTCACCTCCAGCTCGACGACCTCCCGGCGGTAGCGGTCGATTTCGGCGGCGATCGCGCGGCTCTGGACGAGCTCGCGCTGGAGCGATTCGTTTTGCGCCCTGAGCTGATCGACCTGGATCTGCAGCGGGGAGAGCATCAGGAAGTACGCCGCGGCGATGATGATGACGAGCCCGACGACGCCCAGCACGATCTTCTGGGGCTTGGGCGCGTTGACGATCGGGTCGAAGATCGCGGGAAGCGGCATGTCAGCCCTGGAAGCGGCAGGTGACCTCGAAGGTCACCAGGCCCGCGGGCTTGCTGAGATCGCGCCGGGAGATGACGATGTCGACCTCCTGGAACTTGCCGGAGCTCCGGAGGTTTTGCATGAAGTCGGAGACCGCCGTGGTCGAGAACGCCGAGCCGCTCACCTTGAGCCTGAAGTCCTCGCGAGTCTCGAACCCCGTGATCCACAGGTCCTTCGGGATCACGCTGGCGAAGATGTCGACCAGGGCGATCGGCCTCCCCTGGCCCTTCATGAGCTCCTCCAGGACCGCGAGCCGCTTCCGGAGCTCTTCGGCCTGGGCCTTGATCTGGTTGACCTGACCGATCGTCACCTTGAGCTGCGCGAGCTCTCTCTGGCCCTCGGCGATCGCGCGCGTGAGGTTCCGCTCCTCCAGGGAGAGCGCCCACCAGTAGGCCATGGTCCCGACGATCGCGACCATGTACACGACGGCGAAAAGCGTGCCGAGGTTGAGGCTCGGGAGCGCGAACGTCGGAAGGCTGAAGCCCCGCCGTCGCTTCGCCTCGGGCGCCAGGTTGATCCGGATCACTTGCCCTTGTCTCCCGGCCGCCTGAGCCCGAGTCCCACGGCGACGGCGAGCGCCGGCCCGGCGGCGTTGACTTCCTCTCCATAGGCGGGATCGACCTCGACCCGCGCGAACGGCCGCGCGAGCTCGACGGGGATGCCCCAGTTCGACGCCAGATAGTCGTTCAGCCCGGGGAGCAGGGAGCAGCCGCCCGCGAGCACGATCCTCCCGATGCGCTCGGACTCCGCCGTCGAGGCGAAGTAGTCGAACGTTCGCTGGACCTCCAGCGAGAGCTCGCGCGACACCGCCTCGAGCGCCGGGACGACCGCCTCCCACCTCACGCCGACGTCGCGGCCGAGCTTGGCCGCCTCCGCCTGCTCGAAGGGAATCTTGAGCTGCTGGGCGATCGCCTGGGTGTAGTTGTTGCCGCCGAAGGGGATGTCGCGGGCGAAGATCGTGGCGCCGGCCCGGACGACGTTGGTCTTCATGGTCGAGGCCCCGATGTCGATCAGGGCGACGGCCTCGCCGCGCTCTTCGGGGAAGTTGAGCTCGAACTGGTTGGCGAGCGCGAAGCCGTCCACGTCCACGATGGATGGCGTGAACCCGGCCTCCGAGACGACGGAGGCGTACTCGAGTACTTTGGACTTCTTGACGGCCACGAGGATGAGGTCCATCACGCCGCCGTGCTGGCCGACCGTGTGGTAGTCGAGAAAAACCTCGTCGATCGCGAACGGGATGTGATGCTCGGCTTCGAGTTGCACGACCGGGTGCACGTCCCTGGGGGGAACTTCCGGAATCTGCACCTTCTTGATGATGAGCTCGCGGCCGGAGATCGCGATCGCGCTCTCCTTGGCTTTGATGCCCGACTTGGAGACCGAGCTCCTGATCGCCTCGATGACCGTCGGCGCGTCCTTGATGGAGCCGTCTGCGATCGCCTCGGGAGGCAGCGAGGCCGTGCCGAGCGCGGTCAGCCGGTAGGAGCCTCCCGCCTCGCGCAGCTGGAGAGCCTTCACCGAACTCGACCCGATGTCGAGTGCGAAAATGTCCGCCGCTTTGCGGAAGAATGCCATATTAAACGCCTTTCCCCCTGGTGACTAAACAGTATAGGCGTCGTGCCCTGGGGGGCCAATAATTTCCCACGTACTAGATTTGGCGTCGCAGCACGTCCACGCCCCCACCCGTCGGTGCCTGGCGCCAACGGGAGTGTACCGTAGTCGCCACCAAAACTCAGATGCCACTAAAACTCGCGCCAGTCAGCGACGATTGGACGAACGCGGCCGGTCGGGTCCGACTCAGACCTCACCACCAGCCGCCTGACGGCAACCTCGATCGTCCGCGTCGTCGTGTTGACGGTGCCCGCGGACCTCACGATGACGCCGTCGGCGGTCCGAGGGTCGTTCCGGATACTCACGGTGCAGGTTCCCTCGGTCGGCGTGAGCCCGGGAAGCACGGCGCGTTCCAGCGAGGGCAGGTCGACCCATGGCGCGTCCGCGGTGCTCGCCGTCATGAACGCGCTCCATGCGCCATCGCCGTCGGCGGTTGCCGCAAGCAGGCCGTAGCCGAGCTCCATCCCGGCCTCGGCCAGCCAGCGTGCCCGCGACGCGTCGTGGAGGTTCCGAGAGATCCGCGGCTCGAGCGCGCTCACGGCGAGGAACGCGAGCGCGAGCGCGCTGAGGGTCATGAGCACCACGAGCCCGAGGATCAGCGCGACGCCACGCTCGTCGCCGAGGCGCGTCACGACGCCCGCCTCAGATCCGGGGGACGAAGACGGTGACCAGATCCACCCGCCGCTCATGACCCGGTCCTCCGCCACCCGACACGGGCCTGTAGGACACGGTCACTCGGACCCGCTTGCACGTGACCGTCGGGGGCGCGCCAGTCGCGCACTCGCGTCCGACGTGGTCGGCGACGACTGTCTCGCGGCGGTAGGGCGCCGCGCCGGCGATCGTGCCGTAGGCTTCCACGACGATGCCGGCCGCCAGGAGCGCGCTCGACCAGTCCTCGAGGGCCGCGCTCTTCAGGAGCTCGAGGCGCTGCTCGGCGAGAAAGACGGCTGCCGTCTCCCCCCGGCCGACCTCGACACCGCCGATGGCGTAGTGCAGCCCCGACGCGACGGCGACGATCCCGACCGACAGGATCAGCGTTGCGACCAGGATCTCGACGAGGGTGAAGCCGCGCGCGCTCACTGGATCCTCACGCGACCGGAGGCCGCCACGACCACGCTCCGCGTTCCGCCGTCGGCGGGGTTGACGACGACGTAGCGGCCCGCGGGCGTCGCCGCGCCCAGGCCGGTGAAGACGACAGGGGGGCCCACGGTACGCACGACGAGACCGCTCGCGAGACGGACGGCCGCGGCGCCTGGTAGCCCGACCCCGCTGCACGTGCCGGCGCGCCCGCCCTCGAACCTCACGTCGGCGCCGGCGACGGCGATGCAGACGGGCACGTTGTGTGCGATCGCAAACAACCTGCCGACGTTGACCGCGGCGGCGAGCTCGTCGGCGGCGGCGCGGAGCGTCGCCGCGCGCCAGGAGGCGACGAGCGAGGGCGCCGAGACCGCGGTGAGGACCGCGACGAGCGCGAGCGTGACCGCGAGCTCGGCCGTGCCGAAGCCCGCCGCGTTCAGCCTCCGAATCCGCTCAGGTACCATGCCACCACCTTCTCCCCCCAGAAAAGGCCGGTGGCTCCACCGAGTGCAAGGAAGGGACCAAACGGGATCGGGTCCTTGCGTCCGCGCAGGCCTGTCGCGAGCAGCACGATCGCGAGAACGCCGCCGACGGTGACGGCGGCGAAGAGCGAGAAGAGGAGCACCTTCCAGCCGAGAAAAGCGCCCAGCATCGCGCCGAGTTTCGCGTCGCCCAGACCCATGCCCTCTTCCCGGAAGAGGAGCGCGTAGCCCAGCATGATGGCGACGAACACTCCGCCACCGAGGAGCGCGCCGATCACGGCCTCGAGCCACGACACGGCGCCCGTGCCCAGGTTGGTGAGCACCCCTGCCACGATTCCGGGCAGCGTGATCGCGTTCGGAATGATCTGGAGCTGGAGGTCGATGGCGGTGATCGCAATGAGCGCCGCCAGGAGGGCCGCCGCCACGACGAAGCGCGCCGTCGGGCCGAACACGGTGTATGCGGACAGGAACGCCGCGCCGGTCACGGCCTCGACGAGCGGATACCGCCAGGAGATCGGCATCGCGCAGGCGCGACAGCGACCGCGAAGGAGCGCGAAGGAGAGCAGCGGCAGGTTGTCGTACCACGCGATCGGCGCGCCGCAGCCGGGACACGCCGAACCGGGACGCCAGAGACTCCGGCGCTCGGGCAGGCGCACGATCACGACGTTCAGGAAGCTGCCGATGGCCAGGCCGAGGAGACAGACGGCAGCGAGCGCCGCGGCGGGCGCGGCCTCCGCAAGCGCCCGGAGCATCACCTCACCACGTCGTGAGCAGCGCGGGCCCGATTTGCCACCCCATTGGGGGGCTGATCATCCCGAGGATCCCGTGCGCGGTGTGCGCGGCGTCGAGCTGGCCGGTTTCGAGAAAGACCCTGACCAGCCCGAACCACGCCTGGGGGGTGTCGAACTTCAGCTCGAGCGTGTGACGAAACTGCTTCAGCGCCGCCTCGCGGTCGCCGAGTTCGGCGAGCGCGTAGCCGAGATTCGTGTTGGCGAAGACGTGCTTGGGCTTGAGCCTGAGGGCGCGCTGGATCTGGACGAGGGCCTCGTCGGGCCGGTGGAGGGTCATCAGCGCCGCCGAAGAGTTGTTCAGCGCGTCCACGTCGTCCGGGTACCGCTTGAGGAAAATCGCATACTCCTCGACCGCCTTGGCGAAGTTCCCCGACGCCGCTTCGACGAAGCCGAGATGGTAGTGGGTCTTCACCAGATCCGGTCGGACCTCCAGCGCCCGTAGGAAATGCTGCCGCGCGAGACCGGTCAATCCGTGGTTGCCGAGAAAGATCCCGAGATTGCTGTGACAGGTGACGCAGTCGGGCTCGGCGTCGACCGCGAACCTCCAGAGCGTCTCCGTGTCGCGCCAGATCTGGACCTGGTTGAACGTGAGAACCGCGAGGCCGATGAGCCACGCCGCGCCCGTCACGCCGAGGGCGCCCGCGATGACCGGTCGAAGCCTCCTGGCCGCGGCCGCGCGCGCCGCGACGCCCGTCAGCCCCCCGAACATCACGGCGAACCCGAGCGCTGGAAGGTAGCTGTAGCGGTCGTTCGTCAGCTGAAGCCCCGAGTGGACGATGCCGATGATCGGGCCGAGCGCGATCGCATAGTACACCCAGACCGTCAGCCCCGCCGGCCACCGCCGGCTCAGCGCGACCAGCGCGACGGTGATCACCGCCACCGCGAGCGCCGGACCGAGAAAGCGCCAGTCCAGCGGATCGACGCGCGCCGGGAGCTCGTAGAGTGGCCCGAGGCCCGTCGGCAGGACGGTCTTCGAGAGGTAGAACCAGAGGCTGTAGCACGTCATCCCGATGCGCGCGGTCAGCGGGTAGCGCTGGAGCGGCGTGATGAAGGCGTTCGCGTTCTGCGCCCAGTAGGCGGCGGCCGCTCCCGCGATGCCGAGGACGACGAAGGGGATCTTCTCGACCAGCGTGCGCCGGCTGAGCTGTCGCAAGGGGTAGATGTCGAGGAGGAGCAGCATGGCCGGCAGCACCATGACGCTTCCCTTGGACGCGAGCGCCAGCACGTAGGCGCCCGCGGATGCGGCCAGAAGCCAGTACCGCCGAGGTCCGCTCGCGTCGCGCATCCTGAGGTACGCCAGGATCGTCAGCAGGAAGAAGAGCCCGGACAGCACGTCGCGGCGCTCCGTCACCCAGGCGACCGATTCCGCGCGTAGGGGATGGAGGGCGAAGAAGAGCGTCGCCGCGACCGCTCCGAGACGCAGGGGGAGGCCCGCCAGCGTCGTCGCCCTCGCGAGCAGACGTAGCGAAACGAGATAGAGGACCGCCGCGTTCGCGGCGTACAGGAGGAGACTCGTGAGGTGGTACCCCGTCGGGTTCATGCCCCACTGGACGTAATCCAGACCGAACGTGAGCCACGTGAGGGGGATGTAGTGGCCCATCAGCACCGTGGTGAAGAAGTACTTGAGCTGCGCCGTCCCGAGCCCACGGTACTCTTCGTTGCCGGTCAGGTTGATCTGATCGTCCCAGTCGACGAAGTTGTTCGAGAGGGCGGGCGAGAAGACGGCGAAGGTGACCAGCGCGAGCGCGAGCGGAATCAGCCAGTCGGCGAGCGCCCACGCCCCGACTCGAGCGGCGTGCGGGCGCGTCGTCGCCGGCGTGTCACGCGCGACGACCGCTGCGTTCGCGGGCTCAGTGCCCGATATCATGCCCACGCTGGGTCTCTTGGGGGAGCATCATCGAATCTCGTTTCGGACGCGACCGGGCGCATCGTTTCGTTCTCGCTCTGGCGGTGCAGAATCGGTGCCACGGGCCGAGCCGCCGATGTCCCCGAATCACAGACACTTACGCGCAATGTCGGGGACCGGAGCGGAGAGATCCTGGCACATCCGCGAACGACATGGCACAAACACCACGAGCGGGGGAGGGAACCCCTCCACCGCTCGTGGTTGGAACGCTCTCGTGGAACCGCTACGGCAGGGTGACGGTGGCGCCGTCGCCCGTGGCCGAGAGGTTGTAGGTGCCGGCCGCAGTGCTGTACGCGTAGACGTAACCGGTGCTCGGGGTCCAGCCCGCCGGTGATGTCGGCAGCGTCGCCATGAACGGCCCGGCCGTCTGGCCCTGGGTGTTGGTCACGACGCCCGTCAGCTCGGTCAGCGCGGTCGGGACGAAGCCCATGTGCGCCGAATAGATCGACACGGCCGACGCGAGCGCGCGGGCATCGGCCTGAGCCTTGGCGATGCGGGCCCGCGCCTGGACGTTGGCGTAGAGCGGGATGGCGATGGCCGCCAGGATGCCGATGATCGCCACGACGATCATCAACTCGATGAGGGTGAAGCCCCGCTGACTTCCCATCTTGAAGCGTCTCTTATTCCATTGCGCGAACATCGTGTTCTCCTTCTTCTCTGTTTGGGTTGTCGTCTTTTCCACGGTTCTGCGAACTACCCTGGGATGAGGCATCTTGCATGCCAGGAGCTTGGCTTGTCGGAATATCCATTCTATCAATGATTTATAGGCCACTCTATCCTCCGAGAGAGTCCGGCAATGACCTTGCGGGGCACTCGGAGTGACGAGAAACGTCATCGGGCGCTCGCGCCGGGGGAAAGGGGCTCGAGTCGGTATCCGGGAGGCGTCAGCTTCGCGACGCGAGCCTCGCGTACTTCTGGAGCTTGTACCTGAATTGCCGGAAGCTGACCCGGAGCAGGTCCGCGGCCCGTGTCTGCACTCCGCCCGTGCGTGCCAGCGCCATCTGGATGTACCGCTGCTCGATCTGGCTCAGCGTCGCTTCGAGATCGAGCCCCTCCTCGGGGACCTCGACGGGGATCTCCTGCACGTTTCGGGGACGCCGCAGGTCGGGCGGTAGCGCGCTCGCCTCGAGCGTGTCGCCGCTGCCGAGAACGAGCGCCCGCTCGATGACATTCTCCAGCTCACGCACGTTGCCCGGCCAGTGGTAGTGCTCGAGGATCGCGAGCGCCTCCGGCGTCACGCTGCGCACGGGCCGGCCGAGCTCGGCCGAGAGGCGCGGGACGAAGTGTGCGACGAGGGGCGGGATGTCCTCGCGCCGCTCGCGGAGCGGCGGCAGGTGGACAGGGATGACGTTCAGCCGGTAAAAGAGGTCTTCGCGGAGCGCTCCGTCGGCGACGGCCTTCGCGACGTCGCGGTTCGACGCGGCGATCAGCCGCACGTCGACCTTGACGTCGCGCGTGTCGCCGACGCGACGGATCTCGCGCTCCTGGATCGCGCGCAGGAGCTTGACCTGCACCGAGGACGGCACCTCCGTGATCTCGTCGAGAAAGAGGGTCCCGCCGGCCGCCGCCGAGAAGAGCCCGATCGTTTCGGCCACCGCCCCCGTGAAGGCGCCTTTCACGTGGCCAAAGAGCTCGGACTCCATGAGCGTCTCGGGGATCGCGCCGCAATTGACGGACACGAACGGGCCGTTGCGACGCGGGCTCTCGTCGTGGAACGCGCGTGCGACCAGCTCCTTGCCGGTACCGCTCTCGCCCGTGACCAGGACGGTCGAGTCGCTTTCGGCGGCCTTGCGGATCGTGTCGAAGATGTCGAGCATCTGTCGGCTCTTGCCGATGAAGCTCTCGAAGCCACGCTCGCGTCTGAGCTGGCGCTTGAGCGCCTGGTTCTCGTCCTGGAGCCGTTTCCGCTCGAGCGCGTTGGCGATGGTGAGCTTGATCTCGTCGAGCTTGAAAGGCTTCGTCAGGTAGTCGTAGGCACCGAGCTTCATCGCCTCGACCGCCGTCTCCGTGGAAGCGAACGCCGTGACCACGAGGACCACCGTCTGCGGCGAGTGCTCCTTTGTGGCGCGAAGGACCGCGAGGCCGTCCACCTGCCGCATCCGGAGGTCGGTGATGACGAGGTCGAAGGTGTTGCTCTGGAGGGCGCGAATCGCGGCCTCGCCCCCGTCCGCGACCGTCACGTCGTGACCCGCCTGCTTCAGCATGATCGCGAGGAGCTCACGCATGCTGCGCTCGTCGTCGACGACCAGAACGCGCGTGTCAGGCATGGCGGGCCGGCAGCGTCACCGTGAACATGGTCCCGAGGCCGGGCGTGCTGCGGACGTCCACCTCGCCGCCGTGCTCCTGCACGATCCGGTGGACGAGCGAGAGTCCGAGCCCGGTGCCGTCGGCCTTGGTGGAGAAGAAGGGCTCGAAGACGTGGGCGAGGTCGTCGGGCGCGATGCCGTGCCCGCTGTCGGCCACCGACACTTCCAGCTTGTGGCCGGGGACCAGCGTCGCCCCGACGCGGAGCTCGCCCCCCTCGGGCATGGCCTCGACCGCGTTGAGGCAGAGGTTCCACAGCACCTGCCGGAACCGCTGCGGGTCCACCCGCCAGACGAGGGGTCCGGAAAACCCGCGGAGGATCTTGAGGCCGGCTGCCGGCGCGCGGTGCTCGAGCAGGACGAGGACGCCCTCGAGCGCGTCGGCGACGTCGACCGCCTCGACGGCGAGCGGTGCGGGCCGGGCGTACTCGAGGAAGTTCGTGATGATCTGGTTGAGCCGTTCCGACTCGCGCATGACGATCTGTGACAGGCGCTCGCGCGCGTCCCCGGCGGCCGCGGTGCTCGTCAGGACCTCGATGGCGCCCGTCAGCGACGCGAGCGGGTTGCGGATCTCGTGGGCGATGTTGGCGGCCAGCCGGCCCAGCGTCGCGAGCCTGTCGGCCTGGCGCATCCGCGCCTCCATCGCGCGGATCGCCGAGAGGTCGTCGCAGGCGCCGATCAGCCCGAGCCGATCGCCCTCGCCGGAGCGGAGCGCGGAGAAGGTGAGGCGGACGGGGACCGCGGTGCCGTCCGGCCGGCGGAGCAGCGTCTCGTGCCGAGTGGACGCGCGCGGGTTGCGCTCGATCGTCGCTTCGATCTCCGGCAACGGCACCGAGTCGCCGAAGAGCGCCGTCCACGGGCGACCGATCGTCTCGGGCGCCGAGCGGCCGGCGATCTCCTCCGCGGCGCGGTTGAACGCCGTGATCCGATGGTCGCGATCGAGGGCGATCAGGCCCGTCCCCACCGACTGGAAGACGAGGTCCTTGAACGCCTGCAGGTCACGGAGGTCCTTCCGCTGGGTCTCGAGCTCCTGGCTCGTCGCGCGAAACTGCTCCGCCAGGCCGCCGGCGACGATGGCGACGATCATGAACGTTCCGGCGTTGAGGAACATGGACAGGAGCTCCAGGGCGGTGGTCTCCCCGGGCGCCTCGTAGAACACGTTCGTCGGGAAGACGGTGCGGCCCAGCACGACCCCCGCGTAGAGCACGCTCGCCACGCCCGCCATCGCCAGTCCCCCGGTCCGCGACAAGAGCACACACGCACCGGTGACCGAGAGCACGTAGAGGAAGCCGAAGATCGACCGCCCACCGCCCGTCGAGGCCACGATGGCCGTGATGAGCACGATGTCGAGCAGGCCGAACAGCCACGCGACGGGACGGGGCTGGGCGCCAGGGCCGAAGAGGAGGAGAACGCCCGAGGAGGCCGCGGCGATGAGCAGCGCGAGCGCGAGGACGACCGGATGCTCGCCGGACACGAGGTCGGACGGCATGACCGGCCCGAGCGCGAGCAGCAGCACGGCGAGCCCGAGCCGCGCCCAGGCGAACCCGCGCAGAAGCGCGTTGACGTTGAGCGCCTTCACTACTTCATTATCGTGACCAGCTTGAAGATCGGCAGATACATGGCCACGACGAGACCGCCGACGACGACGCCGAGGAATACGATCATCATCGGCTCGAGCAGCGCGGTGAGCGCGCCCACGGCGGTGTCGACCTCGTCGTCGTAGAAGTCGGCGATCTTCTGGAGCATCTGGTCGAGGGCGCCCGTGTTCTCGCCCACGCTGATCATGTGCACGACCATCGGGGGAAACACGGTGCTCCCCTTCAGCGGCTCCGACAGCGTGCGGCCCGAGGTGACGGCCGTGCGCGCCTGCATCACGGTGGCCTCGACGACGCGGTTGCCGGCCGACCGCGCCGTGATGAGAAGCCCCTCGAGGATGGGAACGCCAGACGAGATGAGCGTGCCGAGCGTGCGTGTGAACCGCGCGACGGCGACCTTGCGGATCAGCATGCCGATGACCGGCACCTTCAGGAGGAACGCGTCGATGACCTTGCTGCCCTGGTCGGTCGCGTAGTAGCGCTTGAGCGCGTAGATCGCGCCCGCACCCGCGATCACCATGACGACGATGTATCGCTGCGTGAAATCGGAAAGGAACATGACGATCCGGGTGGGCACCGGGAGGTCGGCGCCGAGGCCCTGGAACATCTTGGCGAAGGTCGGGATGACGAAGATCATCATGAAGATGATCACGAGGGCGGCGACGCCGATGATCGTCACCGGGTAGACCATCGCGCCCTTGACCTTGCTCTTCAGCTTGGCGGCCTTCTCGATGTAGCCGGACAGCCGCTGCAGGACGACGTCGAGGACACCGCCGGACTCGCCGACCGCGAGCATGTTGACGAAGAGATCGTTGAACACCCTCGGGTACTTCTTGAACGACTCCGCGAGGGTGGCGCCGCCCTCGACTTCGGTCGTGATGCGCTTCGTGACGTCGCGCAGGGTCTTGGAGTCGCTCTGCTCCGACAGAATCGAGAGGCACTGAGCGATCGGCAGGCCGGCGTCGACCATCGTGGAGAACTGGCGTGTATAGATCGCGAGGTCCTTGTCCTTGACGGAGCCGCCGATTTTCTTGACGGCCGCGGCCTTGGCTTGGCGCTCCTGAACCGACGTCGCGATGACGCCTTTCGCCCGCAGCTGTGCGACGGCCCCGGGCCGATCGTCGGCCTCGATCTCGCCGGCGACGACTCCCGCGCCCGACCGGCCACGATACGCGAAGACGGGCATGGTCCCCTCCTAACGCGTGCTAACGCTTGGCGAAGGGCGACGCGCCGGATGCCGGCGCGGCTGGCGCGGAGGCGCCACCGTCGGCGCCGAGAAGCTGGAGCAGCTCCTCGACGATCGTCGACCGGTTCAGCCCCTCCTCGCGCGTGATCAGCTTCCGCTTCACGAGCTCGGCGAGCGACTGGTTCATCGTCTGCATCCCGTATTTGCTCCCCGTCCCGATCGCGGAGTACACCTGGTGGATCTTTTCCTCGCGGATCAGGTTCCGGATGGCGGGCGTGGCCACCATGATCTCCATCGCCATCACGCGCCCACCGCCGACCCTGGGGATCAGGGTTTGCGAGAGGACCCCCTCGACGACGAGGGCGAGCTGGGCCCGGACCTGCGCCTGCTGGTTGGTCGGGAACACGTCGATGATCCGGTTCATCGTCTGGGCGCAGGAGTTGGTGTGCAGCGTGGCGAACGTGAGGTGGCCCGTCTCGGCGATGGTCAGCGCGGCCGAAATCGTCTCGAGGTCGCGCATCTCACCGACCAGCACGACGTCCGGGTCCTGCCGCAGGATGGACTTGAGCGCCTTCTGGAACGACAGCGTGTCCGAGTAGACCTCACGCTGATTGACGAGACACGCCTTGTGCGGGTGCACGAACTCGATCGGGTCCTCGATCGTCACGATGTGCTCGTGGCGCTCGGTGTTGACCTTGTCGATCATCGCCGCGAGCGTCGTGGACTTGCCCGAGCCGGTGGGGCCCGTCACGAGGACCAGCCCTTTCGGGCGATCCGCGAGCTGCTGGACAATCGGGGGCAGCCCGAGCTCGTCGAACGAGCGGATTTTGTAGGGGATGAGGCGGATCGCCGCGCCCACGGCGCCGCGCTGCCGGAACACGTTGCAGCGGAAGCGCGCCAGCCCCTGGATGCCGAACGAGAGGTCGAGCTCGCTCTCCTCTTCGAACTTCTGCTTCTGCGTCTCGTTGAGGATGCTGTACGCGAGCCGCTGCGTGTCCTGGGGCGTCAACTGCTCAAACTGGGTGAGCTGGGTGAGGCGCCCATTGATCCGGAGCTGCGGGTACGTCCCGCTCGTGATGTGGAGGTCGGACCCGCCCCGGTCCACCAGGATCTGCAGCAGGTCGGCCATGTTCGCGGCCATGGTTTCTCCCTTCGTCGCCGGTGCCAGTCGGCTAGGCGAGCGTGACTCTCAGCACCTCTTCGATGGTCGTCGTCCCATCGAGTACCTTCAAGAGGCCGGACTGCCGCAGGGTCTTCATGCCCTGCGACTTCGCGATCTCCTGGAGCTCCGCGGCCGTCGCGCTCCGGAGGATCCCGTCCCGGAGCTCCTCGCTGATCGGCATGGTCTCGTAGATCGCCACCCGCCCCTTCATGCCCGTGAAGCTGCACGTCGGGCAGCCCTTGCCCTTGTAGAGCGTGACCTTGCCGTGCCCGGTCGCGGTGTGGCCGTAGGGGACGAGCGTCTGCTGGTCGACCTCGTAGGGCTCCCGGCACGCGCTGCACACCTTGCGTCCGAGACGTTGGGCCAGGATCAGCAGGAGCGAGGACGAGACGAGGAACGGCGGGATTCCCATGTCCAGGAGCCGCGCGACGGTCGAGGGGCAGTCGTTCGTGTGGAGCGTGGTGAAGACGAGGTGGCCGGTGAGCGCGGCGCGGATCGAGATCTGCGCCGTCTCGAGGTCGCGCGTCTCGCCGACCAGGATCACGTCCGGGTCCTGGCGCAGGAACGAGCGGAGCGCGGCGGCGAAGGTCCGCCCCACGCTCTCGTTGATCTGCACCTGGTTGACGCCCTTGAGGTTGTACTCGACCGGGTCCTCGGCGGTCATGATGTTGACGTCCGGCGAGTTGATCGTGTGGATCGCCGAGTAGAGGGTCGTCGTCTTCCCCGAGCCGGTGGGCCCGGTGATGAGGACCATGCCGTAGGGCTGGTGGATCACGGCGTTGAACTTCTCGAGGCTCCACGGATCGAATCCGAGCTTGGTGAGGTCGAGCTGCAGCGCGTCCTTGTCGAGGATGCGGAGGACCGCCTTCTCGCCGAAGATCGTCGGTAAGGTCGAGACGCGGAAGTCGATCTCGCGGCCCGTGTACCTGAGCTTGATCCGCCCGTCCTGTGGCAGGCGCCGCTCGGCGATGTCGAGGTTCGACATGATCTTAAGGCGCGACAGGATCGCCGACTCGAGGCGCTTGGGTGGGGAGAGCATCTCGTGCAGCACGCCGTCCATCCGGAAGCGAATCCGGAACACCTTCTCGTACGTCTCGAAGTGAATGTCCGAGGCACCCTTCTGGATCGCGTCGACGAGCACCATGTTCACGAGCTTGACGACGGGCGCCTCGTCGGCCGACTCCTTCAGCTCGAAGACGTCGACCTTGCTGCCGGTGTCCTCCTCGCCCTCGACGACCTCGATGTTCGCGAGGTCCGAGGAGATGTCCTGCATGACGCTCGCGATCGCCTCGGTCTTCGACTGGTAGTTGCGGTCGATCGCCTTCCGGATCGCCGTCTGCGACGCGACGAGCGGCAGCACCTGGAGGTTCGTCATGAACGCGATGTCGTCGAGGGCGAAGACGTTCGTCGGGTCGGCCATCGCGACGGCCAGCGAGTTGCCCATTTTCCGGACCGGGATGACCTCGTACTTCCTCGCGGTCGGCGCCGGCACCAGGCGGAGGACCGCGGGATCGATCTCGAGCTGGGCGAGCGTGATCGAGGGCACGCCGTACTGGCGGGAGAGGAACCCGATCAGCTGTTCCTCGTTGATGAAGCCGAGCTTGATGAGAATCGAGCCGAGCTTCTCGGTCGAACCCCGCTGCTCGCCGAGGGCCTTCTGGAGCTGCGCCGGGGTCAGAAGCCCATCGGCGACGAGCAGGTCTCCGAGCCGCCGGTTGACGGGTTGTCCCAGCTTTTGGTGCGCCTGCGCCATATCTTTTTACTGTACCCCACCCAGGCGTTTCAGCGTATCAGTAAAGGCTTTGTAGGCGTCGTCTTGGTACAGCACGAACGTGACGCGTTTGAGGGGGGTTCCGCCCGCCTTCAGGTGGCCGATCACCGCGTTCAGCATGGCCTCAGCCGAGGTGACCGGCGGCACGTGGCCGACGCCCGTTCCGAGCGCCGGGAGCGCGAGGGACGTGATCCGACGCTTGGCTGCGAGTGCCAAGACCGCGCGCGTCGCGGCCGCGATCTTCTCCGAGTCGGTCTTGAGATCGGGTCCCATCACCGCGGCGTGAATCACGTGGGTGGCCGCCAGATTGCCACCCGTGGTCAGCACGGCCTCGCCCACCTCCACCGGACCCTGGCGCATCGCCTCCTCTTCGATGATGACGCCGCCCTTCCGCTTGATCGCACCCGCGACGCCCGCGCCCATGGCGAGCGTCGAGTTCGCTGCGTTGACGATCGCGTCGACCTCCCACTCGGTGATGTCGCCGCGCTCGATCGAGACCGAGGAGTCGCCGATCTTGAGCTTCATGGCTCGGCTCGACGGCGCTCATGGGCCTTGACGCTCTCCCACGACCGCTCCAGCTCGTCTTGCGGGAGGGCGCCGACCGACTTGCCCTGTGCGCTGAGGTCCGCCTCCACCTCGGCGAAGCGGCGCCGGAACTTCTCGATCGCGTCCTGCAGGGCCTCCTCGGCGTCGATCGAGGAGAGCCGCGCCACGTTCACGAGGGAGAACAGCACATCGCCCAGCTCCTCCCGCACGCGCTCGACCTCACCCGTCGCGAGCGCCGCGGCGGCCTCGCGGATCTCTTCTTCCACCTTGACCCACGCCGACCTGGCGTCCGGCCAGTCGAAGTGCACGCGCGCCGCCTTGGTTTGGACGCGCTGAGCGCGCAACAGCGAGGGCAGCGACCGCGGGACGCCGTCGATCGCGGAGCGTGGGTGGCCCGTCCGGGCGGCTTCGCGCTGCTTGATGGCCTCCCACTGCGCGAGGGCCTCCTTCGGCGTCGCGACCGACGCGTCGCCGAACACGTGGGGATGGCGGCTCACCATCTTCGTCATGAGGCGCTCCAGGAGGTCGCGCATGGAGAACTCGCCGACCTCCTCGGCCAGGCGCGTGTGGAAGACCACCTGGAAGAGCAGATCGCCGAGCTCCTCCTCGAGCTCTGCCCGGTTCCCCATCTCGATCGCCTCGAGGACCTCGTACGCTTCCTCGATGAGGTACGGTTTCAGAGAGGCTCGCGTCTGCGCACGGTCCCAGGGGCAGCCGGCGGGCCCGCGCAGCCGCGCCATGACGTCGAGGAGTCGTTCGAAGAGAACACCGGGGGACTCGGTCATGTCCGTTCCTGAGGGTAAGCGATTATACAGCAGGGGTTTTTGCGTATGCTAGGCTCGCTCCGATGACCTCCGAGAACCCCGAGGAGACGTTCAAGGTGACCGACCGGCGCGGGCGGGTCCGGGACGACGAGCCGGCCCCGGCCGCGCCCCCGAGCTCGCCCCGGCCGAACGCCCAGCCCGAGCGGCCCCGGCGGGCGCGAGAGCCCGAGCGTGACCTGACGGGGCTCTTCATGATGCTGGCGAGCTCGGCGGCGATTGCGATGGGCGACGCGCCCGACCCCGTCACCGGCCAGCGACATCACGACCTCGGTCACGCCGCCGAAGCTATCGATCTGCTCGTGCTCCTGCGCGAGAAGACGGAAGGCCACAGGTCGGCGGCGGAAACGCAGGTCCTCGAGGGCCTCATCTACGATCTCCAGCTGCACTACGTCGAGGCTACGAAGCGAGCCGGATCACGACCCGGCCAGGCTCGACCGTGATCGCCTCGATCGAATCCGGGAGTGGCCAGCGAAGGACGCCCAGGGTCCGGGGGTCGAGGAGGATCCGGAGCAGCACCGCCGGGAGGCCTTGCCGCCCGATCGCGAACTCTCGGACGTCCAGCCGGAGGTAACGCCGCTCCCGTCGTGTGACGCTTGGCTCGACGCGGGCGTGAGCGCGTATCCGGAGCCATACCGGGCGCTCGAGCAATACCGCGGGCAGCACGTGGCCCAGCCCGGACAGCGGCGGCTCGGTGACGAGATGAGCGAGCGGAAGCCGGCCCCGGAACTCGACGGCCCCGTCGCCTGTGAGCCGCACGGCGAGATCCGCGAACGGTAGTTCGGCGGCCTCCACAAGGTGGCGAGAGAGGAACGCGTTCAGCTCACCCTGGGTAAGCACGATCGGTCCGCCACCCGGCACGCCCTGGCGCGGTCCCTGGCGGGCGATCTGGCCGATCTGATAGATCTTTCGCTGCGCCCGCACGCCGTCCCCTGGTGCGGCTGCCGGCAGTTGAAATTCTGGCTCCCGCAGGGCTTGAACCCCGATCCAGCCAAGCTCCGCGACACCCCCAAGGATCAGGATCACTGTGAGGCATCCCAGACATCCGACTCGCACCCGGCCAAGCTACCATAGCGACCTAAAATCCCTTTTCAGATAAAGACTTATTCTGGTACCTGCGGGTGGATGACTTGACAGTTGAACACTCACCATATATATAAATGGTGTACTCAATTCAGGCCAGCTGGAGGCTGGACAAGGTAGGGAGGAAGGAGGAGTTGCGTATGGCAATCGAGCGTTGGAGTCCGTTTGCGACCTCCCTGGAGCGTTGGGAGCCGTTTCGAGACGTCCAGAGCGAGGTGAATAGGCTGTTCGACAGCTTCTTCGGTCGTCCGACGGCCGTCGTGACGGGGACGGGGAGCCGGGTCTGGATGCCCGCCCTCGACATGTATGAGACGAAGGATGACCTCATTCTGACCTTTGAGCTTCCGGGCGTGCGTGAGAAGGACGTGTCGCTCTCGATCACGGGCGATCTCCTCACGCTCAAGGGCGAGCGCGCGTTCGATCAGGAGCTGAAGGACGACAACTACCACCATGTCGAGCGCGTCTTCGGGAAGTTCGAGCGCACTGTCCAGCTGCCGATGCCCGTCCAGGCCGACCGGGTGAAGGCGACCTATCGCGACGGGGTGCTCGAGGTGAGGCTCCCGAAGGCGGAAGAGGTCAAGTCGAAGGAAATCAAGATCGACATTCTGTAATCCGGTCCGGAGACGGCGGAGCGGGCACCGTACCCGCTCCGCCGCGCGCGGACATCACAGGGAGATCAGACCATGGCGAAGGTAATCGGGATTGACCTCGGGACGACCAACTCGGTCGTGGCGGTCGTCGAGGGCGGCACCCCTACGGTGATCGCCAACCAGGAGGGGAGCCGTCTCACGCCCTCTGTGGCAGCCTTCACGAAGGACGGTGAGATCCTCGTCGGCCAGGTCGCCAAACGGCAAGCGATCACGAACCCCGAGAACACAATCTTCTCGATCAAGCGCTTCATGGGGCGGCGCTACGACGAGGTCCTCCAGGAGATCAAGCTCGTCCCGTACAAGGTGGTCAAGGCCCCGAACGGCGACGCTCGCGTCGAGATCCGCGGTAAGCAATACTCGCCACCGGAAATCTCCGCCCTGACACTTCGCAAGCTCAAGGAGGCGGCCGAGGCCTACCTGGGCGAGAAGGTGACCCAGGCGGTCATCACCGTGCCGGCGTACTTCAACGACAGCCAGCGCCAGGCCACCAAGGACGCCGGCAAGATCGCAGGACTCGAGGTCCTCCGCATCATCAACGAGCCGACCGCGGCGGCGCTCGCCTACGGAATGGACAAGAAGAAGGACGAGACGATCGCCGTCTACGACCTCGGTGGCGGGACCTTCGACGTCTCGATCCTCGAGATCGGCGAGGGCGTCTTCGAGGTGAAGGCGACCAACGGCGACACGCACCTCGGCGGCGACGATTTCGATCAGCGCATCATCGACTGGATCGGCGAGGAGTTCAAAAAGGAGCACGGGATCGACCTCCGCAAGGATCGCATGGCCCTGCAGCGCCTGAAGGAGGCTGCCGAGAAGGCCAAGTGCGAGCTGTCGACGACGCTGCAGACCGAGATCAACCTGCCGTTCATCACGGCCGACGCGAGCGGGCCGAAGCACCTCGTGCTCACCCTCACCCGGGCGAAGCTCGAGGCCCTCGTCGCCGATCTCATCGAGCGCACGACCGGGCCGTGCCGACAGGCGATGCAGGACGCCGGCGTCACGCCGAAGGACATCCAGGAAGTGATCCTCGTCGGGGGACAGACCCGCATGCCGAAGGTTCAGGAGGTCGTGAAGCAGCTCTTCGGCCGGGAGCCCCACAAGGGTGTCAACCCGGACGAGGTCGTGGCGGTGGGCGCGGCCGTCCAGGCGGCGGTGCTCACGGGCGAGGTCAAGGATCTCCTGCTGCTCGACGTGACGCCCCTCTCGCTGGGAATCGAGACGCTCGGCGGCGTGACCACGGTGCTGATCCCGCGGAACACGACGATCCCGACGAAGAAGAGCGAGGTCTTCACCACCGCCGCGGACAGCCAGACGTCGGTGGAAGTCCACGTCCTCCAGGGCGAGCGCCAGATGGCGCGCGACAACCGGACGCTCGGCCGGTTCCACCTCATCGGCATCCCGCCGGCGCCACGCGGCGTCCCGCAGATCGAGGTGACGTTCGACATCGACGCGAACGGCATTCTGAACGTGGCGGCACAGGACAAGGCGACCGGCAAACAACAGAACATCACCATCACCGCGTCGTCGGGTCTGACGAAGGACGAGATCGAGCGGATGGTGAAGGACGCCCAGGCGCACGCCGCGGAAGACGCGACGCGGAAGCAAGAGATCGAGGTCCGCAACCAGACCGACTCGCTCGTGTACTCCACCGAGCGCACCCTCAGCGAGCACGGCGCGAAGCTCGGAGAGGCGGATCGCAAGGCGGTCGAGGAAGCGCTCGCCGCCGCCCGCGAGGCGCTGAAGAGCGAAGACGTCGAGCGGATGAAGCGCGCCCAGGAGACCCTGACGCGCGCCTCCCACAAGCTCGCGGAGATCATGTACCGCGAGTCGCAGGGACAGGCGCCACAGCCCGGCGGCGCACCGGGCGGAGACGCCCGCACGGCGTCGGGGCCCAAGGAGGGCGAGGTGGTCGACGCGGACTTCGAGGACCTGGGCGACAAGAAGAAGTAAGCGGCCATGCGGCGCGACTACTACGCCGTGCTGGGCGTCGCGTCCACGGCGGGGCTGCGCGAGATGCGCCAAGCGTACCGGCGCCTCGCCCGGCAGTACTCGCCTGACGTGAACTTCTGGGACACCCAGGCGCGTGACCTCTTCGGAGAGATCGAAGAGGCGTACCGCGTGCTGAGCGACCCCGCCGCCCGCGCGATGTACGATCGGTTCGGCCACGCCCTCCGCGACGGCGAGGCACTGGCGGCGGGCCGACATGGCGAGGACGTGCACGTCACCGTGCAACTCGCGTTTGCGGACGTGGTGCGGGGGACGAACCTCCGGCTCGAGGTCGTGCGGTTCTCGTCGTGCACTGCGTGCGGCGCGACGGGGGTGGCCGGCGACGCGCGGTGCCGTGCGTGCGACGGGCGTGGCGTGCGGCGCGCGGTCGACCCCGTGTCGGTCACGATCCCGGCCGGCGTCGACACCGGCTCACAGATCCGCGTGACCGGCGAGGGGAGCGCGGGACCGTTCGGCGGCCCGCGCGGCGACTTGATCGTCAGCACGCGGGTTCAGGAGCATCCATTTTTCCAACGCAAGGGCGACAGCGTCCACTGCGAGGTGCCGATCAGCGTATGGGAAGCAATCCTTGGCGCGCGAATCCGGGTACCGACGCCCTCCGGCGAGGCGGTCCTGGTGATCCCTCCTGGGACCACGGGGGGTCAGGTCTTCCGCCTGCGGGGCCAGGGGTTGCCCAGGTTGTCCGGCGAGGCGATCGGGGATCTGTTCGTGGCGGTGCGCATCGAGATACCGATCGGGCTCGACACGCGCACCCACGAGCTCGTCCGGGAGCTCCAACGGCTGATGCCGCTGGCACCTCGGACGGCGCTCGAGCGGTATCGAGGGGGAGCCACGTGACCGACCGAGGCAAGCCGCTGTACATGATCGGGGTGGTCGCCCAGATGCTGAACGTCCATCCCCAGACGCTCCGGTTCTACGAGAAGAAGGGGCTCGTCCGCCCGAGCCGAACCGTGGGTCGCACGCGTATGTACTCGGCCGAGGATGTCGAGGAGCTCTCGCGTGTGCTCCGGCTCACGCGTGATCTGGGTGTGAATCTCGCCGGGATCGAAATCATCCTAAAAATGAGGCGCCGGATGCTCGAGATGCAGAAGCAGATCGAAGACCTCGTCTCGTACCTGCGCGAGAACGGTGCGGAGGTGAGAGACCAGGCCGAGCGGGTGCCGCGCGAGGCGCTCGTCCGGGCCGCGTCTGGCCACCTCAAGCCGGTCGATCTCTTCTAGGCCTCCGTTCATGGGGAAAGGTGACGCATGACTGACGTTCGGGACGAAAAGGACCGGCCGGTGCCGGATGTCCTGGGTATCCTGCCGCTGCGGAACGCCGTCGTCTTTCCGCACGCGGTGGTTCCGCTCGGCGCGGGCCGTGCGTCCTCCCTGCGCCTGATCGAGGAGGCGCTCGCGGGGAGCCGACTCGTCGGCGCCGTGCTACAGCGCGACGCGAGCGACGACGCGCCGGGCGCCGCGGGGCTCTACACGGTGGGGACCGTCGTCGTCATCCACAAGGCGTTCAAGCAGGCCGACGGGACTCTGCGGCTGATCGTCCAGGGGCTCGAGCGCTTCCGGATCGTCGAGATTGTCCAGGAGTCTCCGTACCTGCGCGCACGGATCGAGCACATCGCCGACGACGGTGACGCCTCGCCAACCGTCGAAGTCGAAGCGCTCGCCCGGAGCGCGCTCGGGCTCTTCCAGAAGGTCGTGTCCCTCTCACCGACGCTCCCCGACGAGCTCGCGAACGTCGCGGCTGCGGCGGAGGGGGCGAGCGCGCTCGCGGACCTGATCGCGTCGTCGCTGCCGACGCTGCCGACGGCGCTCAAGCAGGAGCTGCTTGAAACCACCGCCGTCAAGCAGCGACTCGAGCGGCTCGTCGGCGCGCTTGGCAAGGAGGCCGAGGTCCTGGAGCTCGGCTCGAAAATCCAGTCCGACGTCCAGTCGGAGATGACGAAGACGCAGCGCGAGTACTACCTGCGCGAGCAGATGAAGGCGATCCAGAAGGAGCTCGGCGAAGCTGACGAGCGCACGCAGGAGATCGAGGCATTGCGCCAGCGGATCGAGGCCGCCGGGATGCCCGAGGAGGCCAAGGGCGAGGCGCTCCGGGAGCTCGACCGGCTCGCCAAGATGCCCCCGGCGGCGGCGGAGTACACCGTCGCCCGGACCTACATCGACTGGCTCGTCTCCATGCCATGGCAGCAGGCGACGATCGACAACGTCGATATCGAGGCCGCCAAGGCGGTCCTCGACGCGGACCACGAAGGGCTCGAGAAGGTCAAGGACCGGATCCTCGAGTACCTCGCCGTCAAGAAGATCCGCCCGTCGGGCAAGGATCCGATCCTTTGCTTCGTGGGCCCGCCGGGTGTCGGCAAGACATCCCTCGGGCGATCGATCGCGCGGGCGCTCGGGCGCAAGTTCCACCGGATTTCGCTCGGCGGCATGCGCGACGAGGCCGAGATCCGTGGCCACCGGCGCACGTACATCGGCGCGCTGCCCGGCCAGATCATCCAGGGGCTCCGCCGCGCTGGCACGCGGAATCCGGTCTTCATGCTCGACGAGATCGACAAGCTCGGCATGGACTTCCGTGGTGATCCCGCCGCCGCGCTGCTAGAAGTCCTCGACCCCGAGCAGAACGCCACATTCCGGGACCACTACCTCGACGTGCCGTTCGACCTGTCGCGGGTGCTCTTCATCACCACCGCGAACGTGACCGACACGGTGCCGGCGCCGCTGCGCGACCGGATGGAGATTATCCCGCTGGCGGGCTACACGGAGGAGGAGAAGATCCGGATCGCGCAGACCCACCTCGTGCCGAAGCAGGCGCGCGAGCACGGGCTCGAGCCCGAAAAGGTCATCGCGTTCGAGCCGGAGGCCCTGCGCCTGCTGGCTCGCGGCTACACGCGAGAGGCGGGCGTGCGCAACCTCGAGCGGGAAATCGCCTCTGTCTGCCGGAAGGTCGCGCGGCGGCACGCGGAGGGCCACGCGGAGCCCGTCCGGGTCACGCCGGACCTTGTCACCGCGTTCCTGGGCGCTCCGAAGTTCGAGTACGAGGAGTTGGAGGAGCGCACGCGGGTGCCGGGGGTGGCCGTCGGGCTCGCCTGGACCCCGGCGGGCGGCGACATCCTCTTCGTCGAGGCGACGCGGATGAAGGGCAAGGGCTCGTTGACACTGACCGGCCAGCTCGGCGACGTCATGAAGGAGTCGGCGCAGGCGGCGCTCTCCTGGGTGCGCTCTCACGCGGCGTCGCTCGGCATCGCGCCGGACTTCTGGGAGACCTCCGATCTCCACATCCACGTCCCCGCCGGGGCGATCCCGAAAGACGGGCCCTCGGCCGGCGTCACGATCACGACGGCGCTCGTCTCGCTCCTGACGGGGCGTCCCGTCCTCCGGGGGCTCGCCATGACCGGCGAGGTTAGCCTGGCCGGACGCGTGCTCCCGGTCGGGGGGATCAAGGAGAAGGTGATCGCGGCTCACCGGGCTGGGATCCGCACCCTGATCCTGCCGAAGCGGAACGAGAAGCACCTGAAGGAGGACGTGCCGGACGATGTACGCCAGGTGATGACGGTCCATCTGGTGGACTCGGTGCGGGAGGCGGTCCGACTGGCGCTGGACAAGGCGCCAGCCCCGCCGGAACCCGTGGAACTCTCCGTGGCGTAAAGCTTTTTCGGAATCTGCGTTGCGGTAGACTTGACAGGGTCTACGGGCACCCCGGTAGAATACTCACGTGAAGCGATTCGTCGCCCTCGCCATCGTTGCGGCTGCCACAGCCGCCGCCGCTTCTGCCGCCGCTGAGACGTACAGGTTGAGCATGGAGGACGGTACCGTCCACTTCACCAACGCCCCGACCGACCCGCGCTACCAGCGCGTCACGGGCTTCTCGTCTGGCACCGAAGCGGGGTGGCTCAGACTGCCGGGCGGTGACCCGAGCTGGTACACCACGGAGATCAGGGGCGCCGCCGATCGTTACGGGGTGCCGGCGCGGCTCGTGTCGGCGATCATCCGCGTCGAGTCCTCGTTCAATCCGCGAGCCGTCTCCTCGAAGG
Source organism: Candidatus Rokuibacteriota bacterium (assembly GCA_003220315.1). GTDB lineage: Bacteria > Methylomirabilota > Methylomirabilia > Rokubacteriales > CSP1-6 > 20CM-2-70-11. The sequence continues at coordinate 2,464 of QHSA01000147.1, read as the reverse complement.
GCGCCCGCGGCCTGATGCAGCTCATGCCGGAGACCGCGTCCGTCCTCGGGGTGCGGAACACGTTCGACCCGTACGAGAACATCGACGGGGGTGTCCGGCACCTGCGCGGCCTCATCGACCGGTTCGGGAACAACCTGGCGCTGGCGCTCGCCGCGTACAACGCCGGCGAGCGGGCCGTCACGGCGTACCGCGGGATCCCACCCTACCCAGAGACACGCGACTACGTGACGCGGATCCTGAGAATCTTCGACGGCGAGTGGCAGGGCGCCGATTCGAGCGTGATCTACCGGACGGTCGACGACGAGGGGACCGTCACCTACACGAACATTCCGCCGCGCGGCCACCGCTAGTCAGCGGCGCCAGACCAGCTCCAGGAAACGCTCCAGCAAGCCGTTCTGCACGAACACCTCGACCGCCGTGCGTGTCCCGGCCTGGTCCATGCCCCAGAGGGCCGCGCGCTTCTCGTCCGTCGCCATCTGCTTATGGGAGCGCAAGGCCGCAGCCGACGTGGGTGGCCCGAGGTCGGCGTGTCATTTGAGCAGCTTCGCGATCTCGCGGAACGCGTCGGTGTCGGCACGCCCGAGGAGTTGGAAGACCACGGTCTCCGTGGCTGTGACGACCGCGCCGCCCTGGCGCGCCTGAGCCAGGCCGAGCTCGAGGTTCGCGGGCGTGCGCGAGGAGACCGCGTCGGCCACGACCGACACCGCGAAGCCTTGACCCAGCAGGTCGAGCGCCGTGAGCAGCACGCACACGTGGGCCTCGATCCCGGTGAGGATCACGCGGCTCGGACGCAGCTCCCGCAGCCGCTCGGTGAACCCCTCGGCGCTGCAGCACGAAAAGGCGGTTTTCTCGAGGGGCGCGACGTCGTCGAGGAGGGCCCGCAGCTCGGGGAGCGTGCGACCGAGCCCCCGGGGGTATTGCTCGGTGACGAGCACCGGCACGCCGAGCCGTCGGGCGGCGGCGCCGAGGATCTTGATGTTGCGCACCATCTCGTCGCGGCGCTCGGCGTCCATCGCGTTGAAGAGGCGCTCTTGCACGTCGACCACCACGAGGACCGGCTGCGGCATGACTCCTCCCGGGGGCGAGCTCGACCGGCCGACCCATCTTCTCACGCGCGCCACGCGCGGTCGAGGCCGCGGTACTGGATGGCCTCGGCGCAGTGCTCGGGCCTGATCGCATCGCTGCCCGCCAAATCCGCGATAGTGAGCGCGACCTTGAGCACGCGGTCGTGGCCGCGCGCCGACAGCCCGAGGCGACTCATAGCGGCGGCGAGCAGCTGCTCGGCCTCGGGCGGCGGCTGACAGTGGCGCCGGACCTGCCGCGCCGTGATCGAGGCGTTGACGCGGATCCCGGAAGAGCGGAAACGCTCCCGCTGGCGCTCACGGGCATCCGCGACCCGCGTGCGCACGACCGCCGAGCTGTCCCCGGCCCCGCGGCGCTCGAGGTCAGCGGGGCCGAGCGCGGGCAGCTCGACGTGGAGGTCGATCCGGTCGAGAAGCGGACGCGAAATCCGGCCGAGGTAACGGTGCCGCTCGGCCGGCGTGCACAGGCAGTGCTCGAGCGACGGGCAGCCGCGCCGGCATGGGTTGGCCGCGGCGACGAGCTGGAACCGGGCGGGGAAGTCGCCCACGCCGCTCGCCCGGGCGATCGTCACGCGCCCGTCCTCGAGTGGCTGGCGGAGCGATTCGAGGACGTGCTGCTGGAACTCCGGCAGCTCGTCGAGGAAGAGCACGCCGAGGTGGGCAAGCGTCACCTCGCCCGGATGGGGCGGGCCGCCGCCGCCGATCAGGCCCGAGACGGAGATCGTGTGGTGCGGGGCGCGGAACGGCCGCCGTGTCATGAGTTCGCCGTGCCGCGGGAGGAGCCCCGCGACGCTCCAGATCGCCGAGACCTCGAGGACCTCGTCACTCGAGAGAGGCGGAAGGATCGCCGCGAGGCGTCGCGCGAGCATGGTCTTGCCGCCACCCGGCGGGCCGACCAGAAGCAGGTTGTGGGCGCCGGCCGCGGCGATCTCGAGCGCACGTTTGGCGTGCGCCTGGCCGCGAACGTCGCCGAGGTCGAGGTCGTCGGCCGCGGCCGCCTCGACGGGCCGCGCTGGAGGTACCGCCGCTGCCGCGTGGTCGCCGTTCAGCAGGCCGACCGCGTCAGCGAGGGTCCGCGCAGCGAGCACCCGGAGTCCGTCCACGGCGACCGCCTCGGCGGCGTTCTCCATGGGCACCACGAGCGTGCTGATCCCCTGGCGTCGGCAGGCGAGCCCGACCGCCAACGTGCCGCGGACCGGCTGGATCTGGCCGTCCAGCGCGAGTTCGCCAACGACGGCGAACGGTCCGATGGCTCCCTTCTTCACGGCGCCGGTGGCGGCGAGAATGCCGAGGGCGATCGGCAGATCGAACGACGCGCCTTCCTTGCGAAGGTCGGCGGGCGCCAGGTTCACGGTGATCCGGTCCACGGGGAAGGCGAAGCC
>QHSA01000295.1 GCA_003220315.1 Candidatus Rokuibacteriota bacterium | reverse complement strand
CGCTCGGTGCTCGTGGAGGAGGCGTCGGCGGTCGAGCGGGAGCTCTACCTCTCGATCACCCTCGACCGGGCCCGCTCGACGCAGGTGGCCATGGCCTCCCAAGCCGGCGGGATGGAGATCGAGGAGGTCGCCGCCCGGTCGCCGGAGAAGATCCTCCGTGAGTGGGCCCACCCGGCCCTCGGCCTCGCGGATCACCAGGCGCGGCGCCTCGCCTTCGGCCTCGGGCTCGCGGGAGCGCAGCTCAAGCAGGGCGTCGCTCTCATCCGGAGCCTCTTCACCCTCTACCTCGCCCGGGACTGCTCGCTCGCCGAGATCAACCCGCTCGTCCTCACCCGGGACGGCCGCGTCTTGGCGCTCGACGCGAAGCTCAGCTTCGACGACAACGCGCTCTACCGTCACGCGGAGATCGCGGCGCTCCGGGACCCCCGCGAGGAGGACCCGCTCGACGTCGAGGCGTCGAAGTACAGCCTGAACTACATCAAGCTCGACGGCAACGTCGGGTGCATGGTGAACGGCGCCGGCCTGGCCATGGCGACGATGGACATCATCAAGCTCGCGGGCGGCGAGCCGGCGAACTTCCTGGACGTCGGCGGCGGCGCCTCTCCGGAGCAGATCGAGAACGCGTTCCGGATCCTCTCCTCCGACCCGAGCGTGAAGGCCGTCTTCATCAACGTCTTCGGCGGCATCCTGCGCGTCGATCGCCTCGCCGAGGGCCTGATCGCCGCCGTCAAGACGCTCGGCCTGCGCCTGCCCGTCGTGGTGCGCATGGAAGGAACCAACGTGGAGCTCGGCAAGAAGATGCTCGCCGAGTCCGGGCTCAGGTTCGTCACCGCCGACGACATGGGCGACGGCGCGCGCAAGGCCGTGGCGCTGGCGAAAGGGTCGCGGTGAGCATTCTCGTCGACTCGACGACCCGCGTCGTCGTCCAGGGCATCACCGGTCGCGAGGGGGCCTTCCACGCGGCCCGGTGCAAGGAGTACGGGACGACCGTCGTCGGTGGCGTCACGCCGTCCAAAGGCGGGACGACGCACGAGGGGTTCCCCGTGTGGAACACTGTGGCCGAGGCGGTCCTGAACGAGCGAGCGAACTGCGCCCTCATTTTCGTGCCGCCCCCGGCGGCTGCCGACGCGATCATGGAGGCGGCCGCGGCCGGTGTCCCCCTGATCGTCTGCATCACCGAGGGGATCCCGGTGGCCGACATGGTCCGGGCGAAGCACTTCCTCGCGGGGACGACGAGCCGGCTCATCGGGCCGAACTGTCCTGGCATCATCACCCCGGACCAGGCGAAGATCGGCATCATGCCCGGCCACATCCACAAGCGCGGCCCGGTCGGCGTCGTCTCGCGGAGCGGCACCCTGACCTACGAGGTCGTCGGCCAGCTCACGGCGCGGGGGATCGGCCAGTCCACGTGCGTGGGAATCGGCGGCGACCCCGTGAACGGCACGAGCTTCGTGGACGTTCTCCGGCTCTTCAACGACGATCCCGAGACGCGCGCGATCATGATGATCGGTGAGATCGGCGGGACGGCCGAGGAGGAGGGCGCCGCGTTCATCCAGGCGCACGTGACGAAGCCCGTCGTCGCCTTCATTTGCGGCCAGACGGCGCCGCCCGGCCGACGCATGGGGCACGCGGGCGCGATCATCGCGGGCGGCCGGGGGACGGCGGCGGAGAAGATGAAGGCGCTCGCGACCGCCGGCGCGACGCTCGTCCAGAGCCCAGCGGACATGGGCGCGACCGTGGCCACGGTGCTCGGCCGGTGAGCGTCGAGCGGACGCTCGCGATCATCAAGCCGGACGCGATCGCCAAGGGCGTCGCCGGCCAGATCGTGACCCGCATCGAGAACGCGGGCTTCAAGATCCTCGCGGCGAAGCTGATCCGCATGTCGCACGAGGACGCCGCGGGCTTCTACGTCGTCCACAAGGCACGGCCGTTCTACCGGAGCCTTTGCACGTTCATGACCCAGGGGCCGTGCCTGCCGATGGTGCTCGAGGGCGACAACGTCATCCAGCGCTGGCGCGAGCTCATGGGCGCGACGGACCCGGCGAAGGCCGCGCCCGGCACCATCCGAAGAGACTTCGCCGCGTCGATCGAGGCGAACGCGGTGCACGGCTCCGATTCGCTCGAGTCCGCGGCGTTCGAGATCCCGTACTTCTTCGCGAGCCTCGAGCTCTGCCCGCGCTAATTCCCTCGGAGGGGGGCTTCGCCCCCCTTCCGAACCCTCCCCCCAGATCGATTGCGGCGGCGTGATCCGGCCACATCGCGTTCTCGCCCTCGCCTCGCTCGCGCTGGCGGCGCTCGGCGCCGCGCCCGCCGCGGCGATCGAGTACCGTCTGCGAGTGGCGAACGTGCGGGACGAGGCGTTCACCTCGTTCCTCACGTCCGGCGAGCTCCACGACGGCGCCACCGGGCCGGGTCTCGATCGACTCGAGTCGAGTCTCGACACGGGCGATCCCGAAGGCGGTCCTGCTCTACGACCGCCATCTCCAGGCCGCGAGCGAGTCGACCGCCCGCAGCTATCGCGCAGTTCCGTCCTCGACCTCGCCGAGGGCATCGGCGTGACCCACGGCGCCGAGCCCGCCACCTCCACCGCGGTCCTCGCCTGGCGCGAGCGCTACAACGATCGGGAAGCGCCGGGCAAGGGCTTCCTCAGAATCAGGCTCCGCTGATCCCGTCCCCTGATCCTGTCCTCGCCTAGTACGTGAACGGGAAGGGCATCGGCGGCCGACCGAATGGCCGCCCGCCCCGCACCGTCAACACGGGGACGAGCTTCTTGGTCCCGCTGCGCCGGTTCTGGCGCGTGTCCACGAACTCGACCGGCGCGTCCACCAGATC
>QHSA01000167.1 GCA_003220315.1 Candidatus Rokuibacteriota bacterium | reverse complement strand
CGCTCGACCATCCGCTCCTGCTGCTGCTCGCCGAGCCGCGCCGGCTCCGCTTCAACCTCCGTGACGGGCTCTGGGTTCGCCTGGTAGATGTTGGCGCGGCGCTCGCGGCGCGCTCGTACTCGCCCGACAACTCCGTGGTGGTGGAGGTCGCCGACGGGTTTTGCCCATGGAACGCGGGCCGCTGGCGCGTCGGCGGCAAGGGCGTCGAGCGAACCCTAAACGAGCCGGAACTCCGCTGCGACGTGACCGCGCTCGGCTCCGTCTACCTCGGCGGCTTCACCTGGGCGCAACTGGCGAGGGCGCTGCGGGTCGAAGAGGTGCGCCACGGCGCGATCGCGCGCGCCGACGCGCTCTTCCGGACCGAGCGCGCCCCGTGGTGTCCCGAGATCTTCTGAGGGACGCCATGGACCGTCGTCATCCGGCCCCAGAGAGGAGGCAGGCGGCCCTCACCTACGTCCGTCACCAGGCCGCCAAGAGCATGGCCGACTTGCGAGTCCGGGCCCGCCACTTTTCTGAGGCGCCGACGCGTTAGCACGCCGGCCGCCGCAGGACCTCGGGCGCGATCCGGCGGCGGACCAGCCTCCCGTCGAGCGCGTCGCCGACGAGGCGGCCATGCTCGACGACGACGCGGCCGCGGAGGATCGTGGTCACGGGCCAGCCCTGGATCGGCCAGCCCTCCCAGGGGCTGTAGTCGCTCACGTGAAAATCCTCGCGCGCGAGCGTCTTTCGAATCGCCGGATCGATGAGGACGAGGTCCGCGTCGCTCCCGGGCGCGATGACGCCCTTCTGCGGATAGAGCCCGAGAATCCGCGCCGCGTTCGTGGCCGTCACGTCGGCGAACCGTTGGAGCGACATCCGGCGCTTCATGACGCCTTCGGAGAAGACGATCCCCATACGCGCTTCCGCGCCGAGGTTGCCGCCGGTCACGTTCTCGAGGTCCTGGCCGCGAAGCTTCAGCTCAAGCGAGGTCGGGAACTCGTCGGTCGCCGTCGTCGAGACGCCGTCGTGCACGAGTCCGTCCCAGAGCGCCGTCTGGTCCTCGGGGTACTTGAGAGAGGGATAGGTGTGGTAACAAAAGCCCCGCGGTGTCTTGTAGTCCTCGGCGGTGAAGCAGGCGTAGTGGTGGAGCGTCTCGGCGTAGATCGGGAGCCCCTTCGCGCGCGCCTCGGCGACCGCCTCCACGCCCTCCCGGGCCGAGGTGTGCACGAAGTAGACGCCCGCGCCGGTATGGGCGGCGAGCTGGATCGTCCGCCGGAACGCGAGCAGCTCCGACAGCTTGTTGTGGACGAGCGGGAGCAGCCAGCCGTCGGTCTGCTTCTCCTCGCGGAACTTCTCGTACATGAACTGCACGAGGTCGTGGTCCTCGGCGTGGACGGCCATGATGCCGTCGTGGGCCGCGACCTTCTCCATCGCGAGCTGGATGCGCCCGAAGTCGAGCCGGTAGGGATGGCGCTTGGGATGGGGCGGGAGCACCTCGACCGTGAAGACCTTGAAGCTCGGGAAGCCCGCCTGGATCGCCTCGGGGATCTGGTCGAAGAGCTTGATCGGGAGCTGGCCCTGGAGCGCCACGTGGAAGGAGTAGTCTGTGTAGGAGTTTCCCTTCCAGCGCGCCCCTCGAGTCTCGAGCGCCTGCGGGATGTCCGTCCCCGGGCGGACGAAGCAGAAGTCCACGTGGGTGGTCGTGCCGCCGAAGACCATCCCGCGCGTGTCCTCCTCCGGACCGAGCGTGTGGAGGTTGTCCTCGGGATGCATCGAGATGAAGTGGGCGAGGTGCGTGTGGGGCTCGATCCCGCCCGGGACGACGAGCTTCCCCGTCGCGTCCAGCACGCGGCCGGCCTCCACCCGCGGGTCGGGCAGGCCGACCGCGACGATGCGCTCGCCCTGGACGGCCACGTCCCACCGGCCGACCCCCTGCGGCGTCACCACGTCGCCCCCGCGAATCACGAGATCCAGCATGGTCCTCCCTCCTTCACTTCACCTCGGTCTGGGACTCCCATCGGACGAGCCTCGGGTCGACCTCCTTGAGGAGCTTCGTGTAGAAGATACCCTCGGGGGCGATCTTCTGGGGGATCCGGTTGAGCGAGTAGAGGAAGTCGACGAACTCGCCCATGCCGCGGTAGATCTTGTCGGTCATCTCCATCGAGTAGACGTTGAGGGCCATGATGTCGCGCGCGAGCCCTTCGTCCATCTTCATCTCACGCGCCACGATCTTCACGGTGGCCTCGCGGTCGGTGTTGATCGTGGTCGTCGCCTTCGCGAGCGCGCGCAGCACCGCCTTCAGGGTGTTCGGGTTCTCCTTGAGCATCTTGCCGCTCGCGACGACCCCCGCGTGCACGAGGAGCCAGTCGACCTGACCCTCCTTGCCCGGGATGTAGCTCCGGTTCCCGGTGAAGTAGACCTTTCCCCCCGCGCTCTTGACGGCGTTGAACACCCACGGCGCCCAGCCCGCCATCGCGTCGATGTCCCCCTTGGCGAGCGCGGTGACCCCGTCGGGCGGCGCGAGGTTCACGAACTGGATCTTGGCGAAGTCCACGCCGGTATCCTTCGCCATCGCCTGGATGGCCATGGTGACGGACGCGCCCTTCGGCATGCCGACCTTCAGCTTCTCGAGGTCCTTGGGCGACCGCACGATCTCCTGAGCGCGCTTGCCGAGGACGACCTGCTGCGTGCCCGCGATGTCGCTCTGGGGGGCGATGTTGTAGATCGCCTGCCCGGCCGCCGCGATCGGCACGACCATCGTCGCCGTCGCCGTACCGAGATGGATGTTCCCGGCGCCCCACATCGACGGCAGGTCGGTCCCGGCGATGTACCAGCGCGGACTGACCTTGACCCCCTGCTCCTTGAAGTAGCCCAGCGCGTCGGCCACGGCGAACTGCGCCGACATCTGCGCGTCCCGCACGAGCCACGCATCCACCTCGCTGAGCTCCGGCCTCTGCGCGAGCGCACCGCCCGCCTGCCCGAGGACGAGAAGCGCCGCCAGCACCACCGTCAGCTGTCGCATCCTACGGCTCCTTTCGGCATGAGTGGCCCCCGTCAGGGGAGCGCACGCCCGCGCAGCACGCGCCGCTCGGTCATCAGCAGCAGGGCGTTGACGAGCGATCCGAGGGCCCCGAGCAGCAGGGCCCCCATGACGATCTGGGCCGGATTGAAGAAGACGCGCCCCTCCATGATCAGGTTGCCGAGGCCGGCGTCGGCGCCCATGAACTCGGCCCCGACGATCACGAAGATCGCGAGCCCGAAGCCGAGACGCAGCGCGACCACGATGCCCGGGAGCGCCGCCGGCAGCACGACGCGCCGCAGGAGGTCCCGGCGCGAGGCGCCGAGGCTCGCGGCCGCGCGCAGCAGCATGACGTCCACGCGGAGGAGGCTCGCGCCGGTCCCGACGAACATCGGGAAGAACGTCGTGTACGCGATGAAGGCGACCTTCGACGTCTCGCCGAGGCCGAACCACACGAGGAACATCGGCAGGAAGGCGAGCGGAGGAATCGGCCGGACGAACTCGATGACCGGCTCGAGCGCGAGCCGCGCGGGCGTGGAGACGGCGACCAGCAGGCCGAGGGCCAGCGCGGCGGCCGCGGCGAGCCCGAACCCCTCGACGATGCGGAGGGCCGATACGGTGAGATGGTGGGCGAGCGACCCGTCGCGGATCTGCACGGCGGCGAGCGCGCCGACCTCGCCCGGCGTCGGCAGCAGCACCGGGTTCATGACCTCGAGCGCGAGGTTGCCGTAGGCGACGAGCGCCCAGGCGAGGAGCGCCCCCGCGAGCGCCGCCGCCCGGATCATTCGCGCACCTTCGCGACTTCTTCCTTCACGACGCGCGTGATCTCGCTCTCGTAGCGGGTGAACTCCGGGGCGAACCGGTCCCGCGCCTCCCCGAGCTTGATCGTGAACATCTCCTTGATCCGCCCGGGCGCCGAGGTCAGCACGACCAGTCGATCCGCCAGGTACACCGCCTCGCGGATCGAGTGCGTGACGAAGACGATCGTCTTGTGCTCGACCCGCTGGATGCGCGAGAGCTCCTCCTGCATCACCTCGCGAGTCTGCGCATCGAGGGCGCCGAACGGCTCGTCCATGAGCACGATGGACGGGTTGTTGGCGAGTGCCCGCGCGATCGCCACGCGCTGCTTCATCCCGCCGGAGAGCTGCACGGGGAACTTCGTCGCGTGCTCGCGGAGCCCGACCATGTCCAGGTATCGCGCCGCGATCTCTCGACACCGCGCGGCCTCCACCCCAGCGAGGCGTGGCCCGAACTCGACGTTCTGGGCCACGGTGAGCCAGGGAAAGAGCACGTACTCCTGGAAGACCACACCGCGCTCGGGCCCGGGGCCCGTGATCGGCGTGGCGTCCACCAGCACCCGCCCGCGCGTCGGCGGCAGAAAGCCCGCGACGATGTTGAGCAGCGTGGACTTCCCACAACCGGACGGACCGAGCAGGCACAGGAGCTCGCCCGCCTGGACCTCGAGGTTGATGTCGACCAGCGCGGGCGTCGAGCGGCCGTCCAGGGCGAACGCCTTGTGGACACCCTCGATCCGAACGCGTGCCCCGCCGACACCCGCCGGGCTCATCACGCGGGCGGACGCTCCCACCGGAGCCAGCGACGGCCGAGGCGGACGACGAGGGCGTTGCCCGCGTAGCCGAGGAGCCCCAGCACAATCGCGGCGCCGAGCATCTGGTCCACGAGGAAGAAGTTCCGCCCGTCGTTGATGAGGTACCCGAGCCCCTCTTCGGCGCCGATGAACTCGGAGATGACGATGACGAAGAACGAGAGCGCCACGCCGAGACGGATCCCGGTCAGGAGCTCCGGCAGCGCCGCCGGCAGCACGACGCGGAAAAAGAGCGGCGTGCGCCGGGCGCCCAGGCTGGCGGCGGCGCGGAGCAGCAGCGGGTCCACCCGCCCGACCGCGTGGACCGTCGTGAGGAACATCGGAAAGAACGTCGCGTAGGTGATGAACGCGATCTTCGACGTCTCGCCGATCCCCACCCAGACGATGAAGAGCGGCAGCATCGCCAGCGGCGGGATCGGCCGCAGGATCTCGACGATCGGCTCGAGCAGGTTGCGGACCACGGGGAAGTGCCCCGCCGGCAGCCCGAGGGCGAGCGCCAGGAGGGCGCCCGTCGCGAAGCCGACGACGACGCGCTCGAGCGTGGCGGCGACGTGGCCCCAGAGCTGGCCGGTCGCGGCGAGCTCCGCCACCTTCCCCAGGACGCGCCACGGGCCGGCGAGGAAGATCGGATTGAAGAGGTTCCCGAGCACGACGAGTCCCGACGCGAGGCTCCACACGAGGAGGAAGGCGACGACGGCGCCCGCCCGGAGGACCCACGCCCGCCCCCGCGGGAGCGGCGCTCCGTGGAGTCCCCACTCGACCAGGTCCGTCACCGTGTTCACGAACATGACCTCCTCACGCCGGGCTCACGGCGTGACCGCCTCGGCGGCGGCGGTGTGGTGGACGTATCTCACGCGCAGGGCGGCAGGTCAAGACGGCGCGGAGGCGTTATACTGCGCGGCGATGGGCGATCTGTTGCTGCGACGCGGAGTGGTCGACGGCCGACGGCGGGACGTGGCCATCCGTGACGGACGGATCCGCCGGCTGGGCGTGGACCTCGACCCGACCGGCTACGACGCGCTCGACGTGACCGACAAGCTCGTCCTCCCGGGCTTCGTCGAAAGCCACATCCACCCGGACAAGGCCTTCATCGCCGACCGTACCGAGGGGCTGCGCGCCGGGGGCCCGTCCGCGCAGACGCTGGTCGCCGAGCTGAAGAAGACGTTCACGGTCGACGACATCTACCGGCGCGCGCGGCGCGTGATGGAGCTCGCCGTCCGACACGGCTGCACGACGATGCGCGCCCACGTCGAGGTGGACGCCTACGTCGAGCTCCGAGGCGTGGAGGCGCTGCGCCGGTTGCAGGTCGAGCTCGCCGGGGTGCTCGACCTCCGGCTGATCGCCTTCGCGCAGGAGGGGATCTTCCGCGACGGCGTGACGCAGGACCTGTTGCGCGAGGCGCTCAAGGCGGGCCTCGCAGTCCTCGGGGGCTGCCCCTCTATGGACCGCGACCAGCCGCGCCACATCGACTGGTTCTTCGATACCGCGCAGGACTTCGGCGTGCCGCTGGACTTCCACGCCGACTCCGCGGACGACCCGGCGATGCTGGTGAGCGACTACATCGCCGAGCAGACGATCATCCGCGGCATGCAGGGACGCGTGACCGTTGGCCACCTCGGTACGCTCGACGTGCTCACGCCCGACCACCGAGCACGGGTCATCGACAAGCTGCGCGAGGCCGGGCTCCACGTCATCAGCCTGCCCGCCACCGAGCTGCACGTGAAGGGGCGTGGCGACGACCGGCGGACCTGGCGCGGGGTCACGCGCATCGCGGAGCTGCGCGCGGCCGGGATCAACGTTGCCCTCTCCACGAACAACATCGTCAACCCCTTCACCCCGTACGGCCACCCCGACCTCCTGCGCCAGGCGCTCGTGGCCGCCATGGCCGCGCACCTCGGAAATCTCGAGCAGATGGCCTGGCTGCTGGAGCTCGTCACGACGAACCCCGCCCGCGCCGTCGGGCTCGAGGACTACGGCCTCCGCGAGGGCTGCCGTGCCGACCTCGTCGTCCTCGACGCGCACGACCCTGCGCAGGCGATCACCGAGCAGGCGGAGAAGCTCTACGTGATCAAGGGCGGGGTGCTGGTCGCGCGGAACACGCGGACCAGCGAGGTGCGGACGCCGAGATAGGGGGCCGGCCAAGGACGGAGAACCCATGAGCGCGGAATCCAGGATCACGGTCGGGCTGCTCCACCCGGGCGAGATGGGAGCGGCCGTCGGCACCACAGTCGTGGCCGGAGGGATGCCTTGCCTCTGGGCGTCCGCGGCGCGCAGCGCGGCGACGCGGGCCCGCGCGAGGGAGGTCGGGCTCGAGGACGCCGGAACGCTCGAGGCGGTCGTCCGGGCGAGCCGCGTGATCCTGTCCGTCGTGCCGCCGCACGGCGCGGCCGACCTCGCGCGCGCCGTCGCCGCGCTCGGCTTTCGCGGGCTCTACGTCGACGCGAACGCCGTGGCGCCGGCGACAGCGCGGGAGATGGGTCGCGTGGTCGAGGCGGCGGGCGCCCGCTTCGTCGACGGAGGCATCATCGGCCCGGCGACGCGCACCAGGCGCGGCGTCACGCGGGTCTACCTCGCCGGGCCGGGCGCGACGGAGGTTGCCGCGTTGTTCCGCGCCGGGCCGCTGGAGGCCGTCGTCCTCGACGCGCCTCCGGGCGCGGCGTCGGCGCTGAAGATGGCGTACGCCGGCTGGAACAAGGGCGGTCAGGCCCTCCTGGCCGCGATCCGCGCCTTCGCGCTCGCCGAGGGCGTGGACGCGGCTCTCCTCGCCGAGTGGAAGATCTCGAAGCCAGACCTTCCGGCGAGCTCCGAGCGAGCGATCCACGACAACGCGCGCAAAGCCTGGCGCTTCGTGGGCGAGATGGACGAGATCGCTCGGTCGCTCGCCGCGGTGGGGCTGCCCCCGGCCTTCCACGAAGCTGCCCGGGAGATCTTCGCGCGGCTCGCCGGTTACAAGGACACGACGACGTCACCCACGGTGGAGGAAGCCGCCGCCAAGCTCCTCGGGCAGCCCCGACCTTCGACGGGCAGACGCGATGGATGAACCCTGGTGGGCAGGGTCCGCTCCCCGCCACGGCCGCTCCCTTCGGTCCGCGGCCTGTCTTCAGGGCGCTTGCGGATACGGCTCAGGAATCGAGAAGGTCGAGCCGATCGAGATCGTGACGGTTTCACCGGCTCCGTTCACGTGGATCGAGACGGAGCCGGGCAAGTCGATGAAGACGATCGTTTCGTCGACGGAGTCGTCGCTATACGCGTGCTGTACCCGGTCGCATTGGCCGATGGCGCTCGCAAGGCGCGCGACTTCATCCTTGCGCTCGGAGGGGGTGACACGCCACGCGCACCAATAGGCGCGCGACGCGTCCTGGTACCAGCATTCCGAAGCTCCGGGCAGATTCCGAGTCACCCGCGTCTTGAGCTCTCGACGATTGGCCTCGTCACGGATTGACCAGAATCTCGAACGAGCGAGTGGTACCACGCGGTTGAGGTCGGCACAGAATGACTGTGCGACTGCGTCATGGGCCATGACGAGCAACGACGCCACGGCAACGACGATCCGCATGGTTCCGAGTCAGATCACGCGGTC
>QHSA01000146.1 GCA_003220315.1 Candidatus Rokuibacteriota bacterium | reverse complement strand
GCCCTTGTACTCCGGAACATCGCTGGCCCAGGCCGCCTTGATCGCGCGGAGATAGTCGTCGCTCAGGCGCCCGCGCTCCCGGAATGGCAGGCGGAGGTCTACGAACTCGGCCTCGTCCCAGCCCACGCCGACGCCGAAGATGAAGCGCCCGCCCGACGCCTGGTCGACGGTGGCTGCCGCCTTGGCGGCCACGAGGGCGTTCCGGTAGGGAAGCACGATGACGCTGGCGCCGAGGTGGATGCGCTGCGTGCGCCCGGCGAGGTACGCGAGGAGCGAAAACGGGTCTGGCCAGTGGCCGCCATAGTGCTGGGTGGTGGCGGGCTTGGCGAGGATATGATCCGGGACGAAGACGCCGTCGAGACCCAATTGCTCCGCGCGCGCCGCCAACGACTCTGCTTGGGCGACCGTGAGCTGCCAGATCGGAAGCACGACCCCATAGTTCATGAGACCCTCCCTCCCCGCGCCGTCCGCGCACGAGGTGCCTTCGCTCGACCACAGGTGGTGTCCCGTTCGATGTGGAACAGCGCGGGACCCAGCTCCCGGCCGACAGCGTAAGCGGGGCGGCTCTGTGATGCAAGGACGAGCGCTCGACGCAAGAGGATCAGCCGAAGTCGTGGGAGGGCACGTTGTGGGCGAGCGGCGAGAGGCCCTCGACCCGGGCCGCGCGAACCGAGACGACGCCGTCCTGCTGCTGCACGATTCCCTCCACGAGGAGGAACGGCTCGGTCACCAGCGTCAGGCGATGGCGCGCGAAGCGCTGTGGCGTCACGATCACGTTCGCGATACCCGTCTCGTCCTCCAGGGAGAGGAAGACGAACCCCTTGGCGGTCCCCGGGCGCTGGCGAACGATGACGCTGCCCGCCACCCGGACGCGCGTTTCGTTCGCCGCGCCGCCGAGCTCGCGCGCGCTCAGCACGCCGCGACGCCTGAGCTCGGCGCGGCGCATCGCCATCGGATGCCGGCCGAGCGTCACGCCCGTCCCCGCGTAGTCGGCGACAAGCCGCTCGCCCTCGGTCATCTCGGCGAGTGGGCTCTCTGAGCCGCGCGGCGGCTCGAAGAGCTCCCCGGGGTCCCGGAGGGCAGCCTCCCAGAGGCTCGCGCGTCGCGTCCTCCCCAGCGGCGCCACCACCCCGACGGCCGCGAGCGTCGCGAGCTCGTCTCGCGCGAGCCCCGCCCGGCGCGCGAGGTCGTGGATCGACGCGAACGGCTGCGCCTCCCGTGCCCGCACGATCGCCCGCGCCGCCGCCTCGCGCAGCCCCCTGACGTATCTGAGCCCCAGCCTGACCGCCGGTTGACCGCAACTCTGATCGGGCATCAGTGCAATCGAGCCCGTGCTTCCGGCGGGGTGCGGGCGGGCGACAGCCCGGGCGCCCGCACCCTGTTCAATAGTGCACAGCCACCGGGATCGGGTGATGTCGACGGGGAGGATGCGGAGGCCGTGGCGCTGAGCGTCCTTGACGATCGTCGCGGGGTGGTAGAACCCCATGGGCTGGTTGTTGAGGAGCGCCGCGTAGAATGCCGCCGGGTGGTGGACCTTGAGATACGCGCTCGCGTAGGCGAGCAGCGCGAAGCTCGACGCGTGCGACTCGGGAAAACCATAGAGCGCGAACGAGGTGATCGCGTGCACGATCTCCTCGGCGGCGGCGCCGTGGATACCCTGGCGCGCCATGCCCGCGCGGAGCTTCGTCTCCACGTCGGCCATGAGCCGCTCGCTGCGCTTGAAGCCGAACGCGCGCCGGAGCTCCTCGGCCTCGGTGGCGGTGAAGCCCGCCGCCACCATCGCCATCCGCAAGAGCTGTTCCTGGAAGAGCGGCACGCCAAGCGTGCGCCTGAGGATTGGCTCCAGGGACGGGTGAGGATAGGTGACGGGCTCCCGCCCGCGCCGCCGGCGAACGTAGGGGTGGACCATCTGACCCACGATCGGCCCCGGGCGGATGATCGCGACCTGCACGACGAGGTCGTAGAACCGCTCGGGGCGGATGCGCGGAAGCGTCGCCATCTGGGCGCGGCTCTCCACCTGGAACACGCCGATCGTGTCCGCCTGCTGGAGGCCCCGGTAGACGGCGGGGTCGTCGGGCGGCAGGTGCCCCAGGTCCACCTCGCGCCCGGTCTCGCGGACGAGCGTGAGCGAGTCCTGGAGCACCGCCATCATCCCGAGCCCGAGCAGGTCGATCTTGATGATGCCGAGCCCCGCGCAGTCGTCCTTGTCCCACTGGACGACGACCCGTCCCGGCATGGTCGCGGGCTCGAGAGGCACGACGTCGTCGAGGCGGCCCGCGGCGATTACCATCCCGCCCGAGTGCTGGCCCAGGTGGCGCGGCAGGTCCTGGATCCGCATCCAGAGCGCGGCGAAGTAGCGGATGCGCGGGTGGCGCGTGTCGCAGCCCGCCTCCGCGAGATGCTTCGTCAGTTGGTCTGCGGCGTCCTGGTAGCCCCAGTTGGGCACGAACCGGGCGAGCCGATCCTGCATGTCGCGGGGCAGTCCGAGGGCCTTGCCGACCTCGCGCGCCGCGCTTCGGCCTCTATACGTGATCACGTTCGCGGTCATCCCGGCGCCGAGGCGCCCGTAGCGCTGGTAGACGTGCTGGATCACGGCTTCGCGACGCGCTCCACTCGGGAGATCGAGGTCGATGTCGGGCCACTCGCCGCGCGCCTCGGAGAGGAACCGCTCGAACAGGAGTTCCATGCCGACGGGATCGACCGCCGTGATGCCGAGCGCGTAGCAGACTGCGCTGTTGGCCGCCGAGCCGCGCCCTTGCACGAGGATGTCGTTCGCGCGGCAGGACTCGACGATGTCCCACACGATCAGGAAGTAGCCCGCGAGGTCGAGGCGCCCGATGACGTCGATCTCGTGGGCCACCTGGCAGCGCGCGCGGGTGGCGAGCGGTCCCGTGCCGTAGCGCGCGCGCACGCCACGCGCCACCAGCTCGCGCAAGTGCGCGAGCGGCGTCTGGCCGGGCGGCAGGGGGAAATCCGGGAAGCGGTACCCGAGGTCCTTCAGCGTGAAACCGAGCCGCAGGGCGAGCTCGCCGGTGTTGGTGAGCGCGTCGGGGAGATCGTGGAAGAGCCGGGTCATCTCCCGGTCGCTCCGGAGCCGGCGCTCGCCGTTCACGGCCAGGAGCCGCCCGGCGTGATCGAGGTCGGTCTTCTCGCGGATGCACGTGAACACGTCGGCGAGCAGCCTCCCCTCCGGCCGCGCGTGGAGCGGCTGGCTCGTGGCGACGAGCGGGACATGCGCCGCGCGCGCGAGCGCCACGAGGCCCTGGACCACCCGCTCCTGCTCGCGCTCGAGATGGCGCTGGACCTCCACGTAGCAGCTCGACCTGCCGAAGATCGTGACGAGTCGCTCCAGGGCGCCGCGCGCGCCCGCCACATCGCCGGCGTCGAGCCGCAGCGCGAGCGGCCCGTACGCGCCGCCGGTGAGACACACGAGGCCGGCGGCGTACGGGGCGAGCTCGGCGAGCGTCACCGCCGCCGAGCCCTTGGCGGCGCCGAGCTTCATCCGCGTGATCAGGTGGCAGAGGTTCTGATAGCCCTCCCGATCCTCCACGAGCAGCGGCAGTCGCGAGCCGTCGGTGAGTGTGATCTCGCTGCCGATGATCGGCTTCACGCCCGCGTCGAGGGCCGCGCGAGTGAACCGGGGGGCGCCGTACACCCCGTCCCGGTCACAGAGTGCCACGGCGGGCATCCCCAGACGTGCCGCCGCGGCCGCGTAGGCCTCGGGCAGCTCGGCGCCTTCGAGGAACGAGAACGCGGACTGGGCATGCAGCTCGATGAACATGGCTCAGCCGGCAGAGTCAGTCGTACACACCATCGAGGGACCAGCCGTCGGTCGTGAGATCGCGGGCGAGCCGGCAGAGCGTGCCATCGCCGAGCGCCACGTCCCATTCGTCCCGCGCCCACGCCTGCACGTCCCACCACGCCCCCGACGCGCGCCAGGGCCCGGCGCACCCGACGACGCACTGGCCGTCCACCCGCGACGGGCGCTCGTCGTCCGTCGCGACGGCCACACGTCTCGCCGGCCGCACGCGACGTAAGACGAGTCGGTGCGCGTCGGAAAGGGGCGGGTCCGGTCGCGGGGTCCGCCCCCCGCCCGCGCCACCGGGCTCGTCGGGCGGCGCGAACGCCGTCAGCGCGTAGGCGTCGGGGCGGTGAGAGTCGTCGAGACGCGGTGAGCCGACGTTGTCGGGGCCGACGAGCGCCGCGAGGCGCGCGAGCACGGCGACGAGATCGCGCAGCCGCGGCGCGGGTGGCTGCCACAACCCGCCCTGCCCCGCCCGCGCCCGGACCGGGTGGGCGCTCACCGTCACACGCGTGACCGCGGCGGCCGGCGGGTGAGCCTCGAGATCGAGGGTCAGCAGCGCGAGCATCGGCTTCACCTCGCACATCGGGACGGCGAGGGCGACGGCGCGCGCGTGATGGCCGCCCGAGGCGAGCTCGAGGCGGACGTCGAGGGCGTCCGCCGCGAGGGACGCGGCCACGAGCCGCGCGCAGAGCCGCCCGAGCACGGCGTCGAGGACGACCGCGAGGGCGCCGAGCGAGTCGATCTCCCACTCGAGTCCCTGCGCTTCGTCCCAGAACGGGGGCGGCGTCCAGGCGCAGAACGGGTCGCGGTCATGACCGAGCGCCAGGTCGTGGGCGCGGAGGCCGGCCGGTCCGAGCCGCACGGCCAGGCCGTCGCGCGGCAACGCCGCGAGCTCGCCGAGGGTCCGCACGCCCCAGCCCTCGAGCGTCGCCACGAGATCCGGGGCGAGATCAAGCGCGGCGAGCGGGGCGCCCGCGAGCGCGGCGCGCTCCGCGCCCGGCGGGACGACCATCACCGGCTCCGCTGCGCGCACCGCCGCGACACGGGCGGCCGTGCGGCTCCCCGCGAGGGCGACGCGGCAGCCGGGGAACCCCACGCCCCGCGCCTGGCTCACCAGCCGTCGGCCGACCGCGGCGGGGTCGCCGTGGAGCCACGTGAGCCCGGCCGCGTCGACGTAGACGAGTCCCGCGCCTCCGTCCTCGACACGCGGCGACACGCCGAGCGCCGCCTCGAGCAGCGCGTGGCGCGCCGCCGCGACGTGCTCGCGGACGAACGGTCGGCTCACCAGCGTCGGACACCGAGCGCGCGCCTCGGTCTCCGTCACCCCCGCGCGCACTCCGTACTCGCGCGCGGCGGGGTTCGCGTCGACCACCCGCGTGACCGACGGCGCGGGGGCGACGACCGCCAGCGGCGCGGCGCGGAGCGCGGGCTCGGAGCGCTCCACGGCGGCGGCGACGAAGCACTCCACCCACAGGCAGGCGAACCGGCTCACGCGCTCCACCACTCGGGCGGCAACGCCGCGGGCGGCCGGCGCGCGCGCAGCACCCGTGCGCTCGTGCGCGCGGCCGCCAGGCGCGTGGGCACCGGGCCCGGGCCGACCCAGGCGATCGCCTTCCGCTCGGTCTCGACCACGAGCGACGCCCCCGATCCGGTGACGCGCCGGCGACTGACGATCAGCAGCGCCGTCTCCGTCCGCTCGACGGCGAACTTCAGACGGAACGCCAGGGTCAACGGCAGGCGCGGCGGCGCTTCGCCGAGATCGAGCCCGATCAGCGCGAATCCCGGACAGCGGACGAGCAGGTCGGCGGCACGGAGCGCCAGGTCACGACGGCCACCGCAGCGCACCCAGAGGAGGCACCGAAGATCCACCCCCGCTCGCGTGGCGGAGGCGGGATCGAACGTCTGGTCGGCGTCGACGAGGGCGGCGATCGCTCCCCGACGCGTGACGGCGCGCAGGCAGGCTGTAAAGAGGCTCGTGCGACCGGACGAGGGGCGGCCGACGATCTCCGTGATCTCGCCGCGGCGGACCCACGCCACGTCTTCCATGGTGGATGCAAATCCTAATCACATGACGAGTATCAGACAAGACGGCAGATGTGGGGGTGGGCCGGCGGGGAGCCACAACATCCTGGGCGGCTGCTAGAATGGCGCCCGAGGAGGGACCCATGGAGCTTCGCAACGTGAATGCAGTGGTGACCGGCGGCGCCTCCGGGCTCGGGCGCGCCACCGCCGAGCGCCTCGTCGCAGCGGGCGGCCGCGTGGCGCTCCTGGACCGGCCGGCGTCCGCCGGCGCCGACGTCGCGAAGACGCTCGGCCCCTCTGCCCTCTTCACGGCGGCCGACGTGACGAGGGCCGAGGACGTGGATGCCGCCCTCAACACCGCGGTGAGTCGCTTTGGCTCCCTCAACGTCCTCGTCAACTGCGCAGGCATCGGCACGGCGATGAAGACCGTGGGCAAGGCGGGCCCGGCGAAGCTCGAGGAGTTCTCCCGCGTCATCCAGGTGAACCTCATCGGCACGTTCAACTGCATCCGTCTCGCGGCCGCGATCATGGCGAAGGGCGCGCCCGGACCCGACGGCGAGCGCGGCGTCGTCGTCAACACCGCGTCGGTCGCCGCCTTCGACGGCCAGATCGGGCAGGCGGCCTATTCGGCGTCGAAGGGCGGGATCGTCGGGATGACGCTGCCGGTCGCGCGCGACCTCGCTGAGCTCGGGATCCGCGTCGTGACGATCGCCCCGGGCATCTTCGACACGCCGCTCCTCGGGACCCTGCCCGAGCCCGTGCGCCAATCACTCGCCAAGCAGGTCCCGTTCCCCCAGCGCCTCGGGCGGGCGGGTGAGTTCGCCGCGCTCGTGTGCCACATCGTCGAGAACGCGATGCTGAACGGCGAGACGATCCGCCTCGACGGCGCGATCCGCATGGCGCCGCGCTAGCGCCGACCCGAGTGGCTCGAAGACGGCGGCGGAGCCGCACGGTCTTCGAAACCGCCTCGCGCGTCTCGGGGCGGATTCGCGTCGTCGACTACCGGGCCGAGCGCCGGCTCGTCGTCAACGGCGAGATCCTTTCCGTCTACCCGCTCGACGGTGACTGGTCACGGGTGCGCCGTGAATACTGGTGGCGCGCCCTCTCCGTGATCGCGCTGCCACGGCACCCGTCGGTGCTGCTGGTCGGGCTCGGTGGGGGCACCCAGATTCACCTCCTGCAGTCCCTGGCCCGCCCGCGCCTGATCACGGTGATCGAGCGCGATCCGGCGATCGTGCGGGTCGCGGGCGACTGGTTCGGCCTCGAGCGCGCGGGGCCGCTGGAGATCCTCTGCGCCGAGGCGACGGTGGCCGTGCGCGGGCTCGCGCGCGAGCGCCGGCGGTTCGACTTCGTCATGGAAGACGCTGCGTACGGCGACACCCCGGAGCGGGCCGCGGCGCTGGCGCTCGGGCTCGCACCGCTCGTGGCGCCGCGCGGGGCGCTCGTGGTCAACCGCCACCGCCGCGCCGGGATACGCGGCCTGGCTCGGGTGCTCCGCGCGCGCTTCGGGGAGGTCCGTCTCCGCCACGTGCGTCGCGGAGGGGAGAACGTGCTGATCGACGCGCGGAGCCCGCTCAGGCCGGCCTGAGCCGCTTCCCGCGCAGGCGGTGGGGGCGCTCGGCCTCGGCGCCGAGGCGCTTCTTCCGGTCGGCCTCGTAGTCCGCGTAGCTGCCCTCGACCCAGACGACCCGCCCCTCGTCCTCGAAGGCCAGGATGTGCGTGGCGATCCGGTCGAGGAACCAGCGGTCGTGGCTGATCACCACCGCGCATCCGGCGAAGTCGAGCAGGGCGTCCTCGAGCGCGCGCAGGGTGTCCACGTCGAGGTCGTTCGTCGGCTCGTCGAGCAGCAGGAGGTTCGCGCCGCTCCGGAGCACGGTGGCGAGGTGCAGCCGGTTGCGCTCGCCCCCTGAGAGGTCGGCCACGCGTTTCTGCTGGTCGCTCCCCCGGAAGTTGAACGAAGCGACGTAGGCGCGCGAGGGCACCGTCCGGCTGCCGAGCGTCAGCGTGTCGGCGCCGCCCCCGATCGCCTCCCAGACGGTCTTCGCGGGATCGAGCGCGTCGCGGCTCTGGTCCACATACGCGAGCCTCACGGTCTCGCCGACCCGGAGCGCGCCCGCGTCGGGCTTCTCCCGGCCGGTGATCATGCCGAAGAGTGTCGTCTTGCCGGCACCGTTCGGTCCGATGACGCCAACGATCCCGCCCCGGGGGAGCTTGAACGAGAGATCGTCGACCAGCACGCGGTCGCCGTAGGCCTTCGTCACGTGGTCGGCCTCGACGACCAGGTCGCCGAGCCGGGGTCCCGGCGGGATCGCGATCTCGAGCGCGGCGGCGCGCTCGGCGGAGGACTCGGCAAGGAGCGCTTCGTAGTTGCTGAGGCGCGCTTTGCTCTTGGCCTGGCGGGCGCGCGGCGCCATCCGCACCCACTCGAGCTCGCGCTCGAGCGTGCGCCGCCGCGCCAGGTCCGCTTTCTCCTCTTGCTCCAGGCGCCGGCCTTTCTGCTCGAGCCAGGACGAGTAGTTGCCCTCCCACGGGATCCCCTGACCCCGGTCGAGCTCGAGGATCCAGCCCGCGACATTGTCGAGGAAGTACCGATCGTGGGTGATCGCCACGACCGTCCCGGGGTACTCCTTGAGGAAGCGCTCGAGCCACGCCACGGATTCCGCGTCGAGATGGTTCGTCGGCTCGTCGAGGAGCAGCATGTCGGGGCGCGCGAGGAGGAGGCGGCAGAGCGCGACCCGCCGGCGCTCACCGCCCGAGATCTTCGTCACGTCCATGTCGCCCGGCGGCACCCGGAGCGCGTCCATGGCGAGCTCGACCGTCCGGTCCAGGTCCCACGCGTTCGCCGCGTCGATCGCGTCTTGCAGGCGCGCCTGCTCGGCGAGGAGCTTCTCGATCTCGTCGGCCTCGAGCGGCTCGCCGAGCCTCGCGCTCACCTCTTCGAAGCGCGTGAGGAGCGCGCGCGTCCCCGCCACACCCTCCTCGATATTGCCTCGCACGTCCTTCCCCGGGTCGAGCTGGGGCTCCTGCTGAAGGTAGCCGATCCGGAGCCCCTCGGCCGGAAACGCCTCGCCGAGGAAGTCCCGGTCGACGCCGGCCATGATCCGGAGCAGCGTCGACTTCCCCGCGCCGTTCGCCCCGAGGACGCCGATCTTGGCCCCGTGGAAGAATGACAGCCGGATGCCGCGCAGGATCTCCCGCTTGGGCGGGACGACCTTGCGCAGGTCCCTCATGACGAACGCGTACTCGCCTGCCATCTAATGGAATCCGGTCATGGCCACCAGCCTCTTGTGCTCGGGCATCATGCACCGATCCTGCACCACGCGGATGCCCACGTGGGCGAGCATCTCGGCCGCGACGTCATTCCTGATGCCGAGCTGGAACCACACCGCCATCGGTCGCCAGTCAAGCGCCAGGATCTCGCGCGCGTGGTCCGGGAGGTACTCCGGCCGGCGAAAGATCTCGATCACGTCGACGGATCCGCCGAGGTCGGCGAGCCGGGCCACCGCGGTGGCGTCGTGCACCGAACGTCCGACGATCTTCGGGTTCACGGGTCGGATGCGGTAGCCCTGCGCCCGGAGGTAGGCCGGCACATAGTACGCGGGCTCCGCGGGGGCCGCCTTGGCGCCCAGGACCGCCACGGTCTTCGCCTCGCGGAGGATCGCGGCGAGGCCCGCGTCGTCGTCGATCAGGTTGGCTCGCCAGTCGGTCACCGACCTCGAGCCTCTCACGCCGGCCCGAGCGCCGCAACGATCTCGCCGCCGAACGTCTCGGCGCGCCAGCGTCGCACGCCGTCCACGCGGACGAGGTCGCCGACGTCGCGCGGGCCCGCGAGGGCGATCGCCGTGATCAGCCGGTTCGGCAGGAGCAGTCCGGGCTCGAGGCCGAAGCGCGGCGCCGCCTCGCCGCGCCACTGCTTGAGCCGCTCGAGGCGACGCTCCACGGCGGCCGGGATCCTGGGTCGCGGGCGGGGCTCGATCCGCGGCAACTCATCGTCGGGCCGCGCCAGAGAACGGGCGACGGTCTCGAGAATGGCGTCGCCCCAGCGCGCGATCACCTTGGGAGTGCAGCCCGAAACCTGAGCGAGCGCCTGCGGGTCTCCCGGTGCGGCTCCGGCGAGACGCACGAGCGTCTCCTCGGACAGGATCTTGAATGGCGGACGGTCGTGCGCGCGAGCCAGCCGCTCGCGGAGCTCGTAGAGCTCCCTCAGCACGGCGAGACCACGCGGCGAGAGCTCCCGCGCCCCCCGGAGCCTCGCGAACGCGAGCGG
The DNA here is from genome assembly GCA_003220315.1 of Candidatus Rokuibacteriota bacterium. GTDB lineage: Bacteria > Methylomirabilota > Methylomirabilia > Rokubacteriales > CSP1-6 > 20CM-2-70-11. The sequence continues at coordinate 31,333 of QHSA01000146.1, read as the reverse complement.
GTCCTCGACGCGCTCGGCGACCGCCTGGGCGGCCAGCGCCGCGCATTCTTCTTCCACCCAGGCGAGCCTTCCACAGCGCTCGAGCTCGGCCACGAGCCGGACCTTGAGCTCGAGCAAGTGGGTGACGTCGGCCGCGGCATACTCGAGCTGCGCCGCCGTGAGCGGACGCGCCGACCAATCGTCCTTCTGCCGCGAGGGCGGGAGCCGCGCGCCGAGGTACCGCTCGAGGAGGACGTCGAGGCCGAGCGCGGGAGCGCCCAGGAAGCGCGCCGCCACGGCGGTATCGAAGAGCGAGACGAACCGGAAGCCGTAGCGGCGCTTGAGGTGTGTCAGGTCGTTGTCGCCGGCGTGCAGCACCGTCGTGATCCCGGGCCCGGCGAAGATCCTCGCGAGCGCCGAGAGGTCGTCGAGGGCGAGCGGGTCCACGAGCCAGACGTCGCCCGACGCGCTGGCGAGCTGGACCAGCGCGAGCCGCTCGGGATAGTGGTGGAGGCTGTCACCCTCCGTGTCGAGGGCCAGCTCCGCCGACCCGGCCAACCGCTCGGCGGCCCGGCCGAGATCGGCGGGGGTCTGGACCCAGCGCGCGGGGATCGTGGTCAGGGCTTCCGCTGGCGGATCGCCTGCTCCATCCGCTCGAATCGCCGGCGAAGGGGCTCGAGCCCCTCGTCGTGGGTGATCACGTAGAGCTCGTTCCGGAAGATCGCCTGGAGAACCATCTCGGCCACTGTCTCGGGCTCGAGCGACCGGCCCATCAGCTCTACCGGCTCGGTCCGGGAGGGGCGATCGTTCCAGAGGTGCGCGGGGCGGCTCCGCTCGCTCGCGCGGATCCTGGTGGAGACGCCCATCGGACACAGCACGGAAACGCCGATCTGGTGGGATTTGAGGTCCTTCGCGAGCGTCTCCGAGAGGCCGACGACCGCGTACTTCGACGTGTTGTAGATGCCGAGCCCGCGCGTCGCGACGAGCCCGGCCATGGACGCCGTGTTGACCACGTGGCCGGGCTCCTTCTGCGCGATCATGCGCGGCAGGAACGCCTCGAGCCCGTGGACGACACCCCAGAGGTTCACGCCGAGTACCCACTGCCAGTCCCGGTGTGTCGCCGTCTCGAGCCCGCCCCAGAGCGCGACTCCCGCGTTGTTGCAGAGCACGTGGACCCGGCCGAACGCGTCGAAGGCGCGCTCGGCGAGCGCCTGGACCGACGCGAGGTCGGTGACGTCAGTGCGCACCGCGAGCGCCTCGCCGCCGCGCGACCGGATCGGACCCACGACCTCCGCCATCCCGGCCTCGTCGAGGTCGGCGACCACCACGCGCGCGCCTTCGCGGGCGAACGCCTCCACCATCGCGCGGCCGATGCCGGAGGCGCCGCCCGTCACCACGCCGACCCGCCCCTTGAGTGAATCCACCGTCACGCCCTCCCCTGCGCTCAAACGCTGAGGGTATCCGCGCGCGTCGCCGGGGTCAATGTAGCGGGGGCCGCGGGGCCGGTGCGATCGGTGGGTGGCCTGAGCCAAGGCACGGCCCGGCTGCGTTCCGCATCGCCGTTCACTCCGGTGCGGTCGGCGGGGCCGGTGCGATCGGTGGGTGGCCTGAGCCAAGGCACGGCCCGGAGGCGTTCCGCATGTCGCTTTTGATTCCATCGGGGTCCGCGAGCCCGGTTCGTACCGTGGGAGTGCGAAGCCGCAGAGCGCTCACGCGCGAGGCGAGCCTGAGTGAGTCGGCCTGACGCAGGCGCGCGGGGCTTCATTGGAACGGGGTCCGCGAGCCCGGTTCGTCCCGTGGGTGGCCTGACGCAGGCGCGCGGGGCTTCATTGGAACGGGGTCCGCGAGCCCGGTTCGTCCCGTGGGTGGCCTGACGCAGGCGCGCGGGGCTTCATTCCGGCGTGGTAGGATGCCCCGGCATCTTCCCGGGAGGTGCTCGATGGTGAAGGAGATCTCGATCGTCCACCACGCGGACCGGCGCGCCGACGTGGTCATGCCGTACGCGCCCGGCATTGTCGTCCGCCGCGGCAGCCTGGTCTTTCTCTCAGGCGTGACGGCCGCCGCCGTCTACCACAGCCACCCGCATCGCGACGAGGAGTTCGACCTGCCGGCCACGATGGAGGCGCAGGCGGTGCGCGCGATGGAGAACCTCAAGAAGACGCTCGAGGCGGCGGGCTGCACGCTCGACGATCTCGTCGCGGCTACGCGCTATCTCACCGATGTCAGCGAGCAGGATGACCTGAACCGTGTGTGGGCGCGGTACCTCGGCGGCCATCTGCCTGCCACAACGACCGTCGAGGTCTCGCGGCTGGCGACGCACACGCGGTGCAAGCTCGAGATCAGCGCGATCGCCGTCGCCGACGGCGCGTGATGAGGCCGGCCTCGCGGCCCCTCACTGGAATGGGTAGCGACATGCCGAACGGAGCCGCGTCGTGCCTCGGCTCAGGCCACCCACTCATTGCACCGGCCCCGCGGCCCCCGTTAAAATGACGCTCGGCTTCGTCGGGCTCGGCGTGATGGGCGGGCGCATGGCGAAGCGGCTCCTCGACGCCGGCCACCCCGTGATCGGCTACAACCGAACGCGCGGGAAGGCCCGCTGGCTCGCCGACGCCGGGCTACGTTTGGTGGACTCGCCGCGCGAGGTCGCCGCCCAGGCGGAGATCGTCTTCACGATGGTGACTGACACGCCGGCCCTCGACGCCGTCTGCCGCGGGTCGGACGGCATCCTCGCCGGGCTCCGGCGAGACGCCGTGCACGTCGAGATGAGCACGGTGAGCCCGGACGCGGTGCGGGCGCTCGCCGCCGAGATCGAGACGCGGGGCGCCCACCTCCTCGACGCACCGGTATCCGGGTCACCCGCCACGCTCGAGGCGGGCCAGCTCTCGTTCATGGTCGGCGGCGACCCCGCGACGCTCGAGCGGGTGCGACCCTACCTCACCGCGATCGGCCCGGGCCTCACGCACGTGGGTCCGGTCGGACACGCGAAGGCGATGAAGATCGCGATCAACCAGGGGCTCGTCGTGCAGATGGTCGCGTTCGCGGAGGCCGTGCTGCTCGCCGAAAAGGCGGGGATCGCGCGCGAGCGCGCGGTGGAGGCGCTGCTGAAGAGCGTCCTCGCCTCGCCCATGGTGAAGTACCGCGGTCCGTTCGTGCTCGGCATGCCCGCCGAGGCGTGGTTCGACGTGGGGATGATGCAGAAGGACCTCAAGCTCGCGCTCGACCTCGGGCGCGCGACCGGGGTGCCGCTCCCGAGCGTGGCGGTCGCGAACGAGCTCCTCACCGCGGCGCGCGGGATGGGGCTCAAGCGCTACGATTTCGCGGTCGTCTTCGACGTGCTCGCCAAGATGAGCGGGCTCGCGCCGAGTCCCAAGGCCTGACGCCCGTCAGCGCGGCGTGAGCGTCGCGCGGCCCGAGGCCGCGTCGACGGTCAGGGTGAACGCGTCGAGGGCGTCGCGGCCGAGGAGGCCGTCGACGGGCTCGGCGCGGTCTACGGACGGCAGCGCGTGGACGATGACGGTGAGCGGGCCGATCCGGGCGCCGGCGACATCGAGGAGCGGCACGGTCACCAGCGTCGCGGTCGTCACCCCGGTCGCTCCCACGATCTGGGTCGGCCGTCTGCTCTGGTCGTCGAGACCTGCCCGCTCGATCGCCGAGGGCGAGAGGACGGTCCGATCGGCGCCCGTGTCCACGACGAGCGTGAGCGGCACGCCGTTGAGGCGCGCCGCCACGGTGATCGGCGCGCCGGGGCTCATCCGCAGCTCCGTGGGCTCCCCGCCGGGCGTGGGCGTGGGACGGGGCTGCGGAGCGCTCAAGAGCTCGGCGGCATCGCGAAAGGCGGGCGGGATCGTGTCGGGGTCGGCGGTGTAGTGCACCGTTCCCTCGCCGTCGGTCCACCGGTAGAGCTGGGCGGCGGCGGCCGTAGCGGTGAGGCAGACGGCGAGCGCGGCCACCCAGAGCCTCACCACGTCAGTCCTCCACGGGCATCGTCACCGGCTCGCCGGCCCCGTAGAAGTACGCGCCGCGGCCAGCCGCGGCGCCGACGACCGCGATGTCGAAGCACGTCGGGTCCTCGACGATGGGCACCGGCAGGTCCGGGTGGTCCGCCAGCCACGCGAGCTCGGGATGGGCGACCTCCATCGCCTTGGGCTCCTTGTTCAGGATCATCGTCCTGAACGGCAGCCGCGCGGCCCGGTAGAGCGCCGCCTGGATCTCGCGACGCCCCCAGCCCGCCTTGGCGAAGATCTGCGCGTGCTCCGGGCAGATGAAGAGCGTGTTGTGCTCCTTCTCCTCGGTCTTCGACCGCGGGTCCGCCCGCCGACCGATGAGCCAGAGGCCGGTGCCCACCTGCGCCACGTTGTTGGCCGCTGTCGCGAAGACCTGGACCAGGTGCTCGGGCGTCGTGGACCGGAAGTCGTGGAGCTCACAGATGCCGTAGACGAAGTGCACGGTGATCGTGGACGCGTCCGGCGCGAAGCCTCGCGTGACGTGATAGGGCTCCCACGGGCTCTCGGCCTCGTTCTCCGCGCAGCACAGGCTGTACTTGAGCGGCGAGCCGATCGTGTCCATGTCCGACACGCCGACGTAGGTGTGGCCGACGTTCATCATGGTGAGCCGCACCGCCCGGCCCAGGACGGTGTTGCTCGCCGACGGCGCCCCGGGGCCGAGCGCGCACATGCCCGAGTTCAGGCTGGCCGCCCGCCCCTTTGGCCCGTTGACGAGCACGAGGGGCGCATGGGGGCCCGTGGACATGGCCTTGTTACGGATGTACATCTTCGGCTCCGCGAGGCAGCGCACCGCCGCGATCAGGAGGGGCAGGTGCTCGGGACCGCAACCCGCCATCACCGCGTTGATCGCGAGCTTCTCGACGGTCGCGATGCCGAAGCCCGGCTCGAGCGTCGCGATCACGTCGCCAGGGCCGCGACGGGTCGACCGGAGCAGCGCGCCCACGGCGCGCTCGGTCGGGGGGACGAGCGGGAACCCGTCGGCCCAGCCCCGCACGAGGAAGTCGGCCTGCATCCGCCCCCACGCGTCGAGAAGGTCATCGCCGTCGTAGCGGAGCCGCTCGTCGAGCGGGGGGCGCTCGACGGCCTTCGGCGCCTCCACGGGCCGGGTGAGCCCCGCGCGGACCTGGTCGAACGCCCGCTCGGCCATCCCGTGGATGTCCGCAGGCGTCTGGTTGGTGAACGGCAGCGGCACGACGGCGAGCGGCAGGCCCGCCAGGCCGAAGCTCGCCGCGCTCCGGTGCGCATCGTGCACGAACGTCTGCGCGGTGAAGAGCACGGTCGGGATCCCCCGCCGCTCCAGCTCGACCATGTCGTGGGCCCCCCACGACGTGCACGACCCTCAGTCGGCGGTCGTGCCGACCACCGCGTCGACTTCCGCCGCGATGCGGTCGGCGTCCTCCGCGGTGCAATGGCGCATGAGCCAGCCGACCGAGCCCGTGTAGCGCCGGAACTTCGTCCCGGCGAACTTCTCGCGCAGGAGCGCCTCCGTCCGGTCCAGCGCGCAGTCGCCGCCCGCCTTCATGTTCCAGTACAGGCCGATCGTGGCGCCCTCGAGCGTCGAGAGCCGGGACGCCGGCTTCACCGAGTGCTCGACCGTCCGCGCCACGGGGTTCAAGATCTCGAGCCGTGCCATGGTCCGCCCTCCTCGTATATTCGCTCGCCTCCCACGGCGGGACCCCAGCCCCGCGACGTGCTCGGCTCGCCCTACAGGATGACTTTTCGGGTGCGGAGCTCGGCGATCCGCCCGGCGCTGTAGCCGTGCTCGGCAAGCACCTGGTCGGTGTGCTCGCCCTGGCGCGGGGCCGGCGTGCGGACGCCCGGTCGCATGCGCGAGAACTTCAGCGGGGTGCCGACGACGGGGATCTCGCCGAGCCGCGGGTGCACGACCCGCTCGAAGATCTGGCGCGCCGCGGTCTGCGGGTCCTGCATCACCTGGTCCACCGTGTTCACGGGCGTGGCGGGCACGCCAGCCTCCTCGAGGACCTTCAGCAGTGGCTCCCGGTCGTGCTGCGTGATCGCCTGCTCGAGCTCGGCTTCCAACTCCTTCCGATGTTTCACCCGCTCGATGTTGCTGGCGAAGCGCGGGTCACTCGCCATCCAGGCGAGCCCGAGGGCCGGGACCAGACGCTGCCAGAACCGGTCGTTGGCGCCCGCGATGAACACCCACTGGCCGTCACGGCAGCGGAAGTTCCGGTAAGGCGAGAGCGACGGGTGGGACGAGCCGAGCGCCTTGGGGACGGCGCCGGTGAGTAGGTAGCCCTCGGCGTGGTAGTTCAGGAGCGCCACGGCGGTCTCGAGGAGCGAGCCGTCCAGCCGCTGGCCGAGACCCGTCCGCTCCCGGTGGAGCAGCGCGTTCACGATCCCGAACGCGCAGAGGATGCCCGTCGTCAGATCGAGGAACGAGACGCCGCAGCGGACGGGCGGGCCGTCGGGCTCGCCCGTGATCGACATGATGCCGCTGAAGGCTTGCATGAGCGCCTCGTAGCCGGCGCCGTCGGCGCGGGGTCCCGTGCGCCCGAAGGCCGAGATCGAGCAGTAGACGAGCCGGGGGTTGACGGCCGCGAGCGTCTCGTAGCCCAGACCGAACGACTCCATCGTCCCCGTCCGGAAGTTCTCGATGAGCACGTCGCTCCGGCTCACGAGGGTCTTCAGCACCTCGGCGCCCTCCGGCGACTTGAGGTCGAGCGTAATGTCGCGTTTGTTGCGGTTGATGACGAGGTACGCCGCCGACTCGCCCCCCTTGTGGGGCGGCCACGTGCGCGACTCGTCGCCGGGGCCCGTGTCCTCCACCTTGATCACGTCGGCGCCCAGGTCCGCGAGCAGCATGCCGCAGAAGGGGCCGGCCAGGACGCGCGAGCAATCGATGACACGGACGCCGTCGAGCGCGAGGGTCGGGATCGTCATGTGCGTTACTATACCTCTATGTCGACCCTTCGCGACGCGCTCGGGCAGCGCATCCTCGTCCTCGACGGCGCCATGGGCACCATGATTCAGGAGGCGGGGCTCACGGCCGCCGACTTCGGGGGCGCGGCGTACGAGGGCTGCAACGAGCACTTGACCCTGACCCGACCCGACGTCATTCGGACGATTCACGCTGCGTATCTGGAGGCCGGCGCCGACATTGTATCGACCAACACGTTCGGCTGCGCGCCGTACGTCCTCGGCGAGTACGGCCTCGCCGAGCGGGCCTACGAGCTCTCGCGGGCCGCGGCCCGCCTCGCCCGCGAGGTCGCCGGCGCACGATTCGTCGTCGGTGCCATGGGTCCGGGGACGCGCTCGATCTCGGTCACGCGCAACGTCACCTTCGACGAGGTGCGCGAGGCGTACGCGGTCCAGGCGCGCGGCCTGATCGACGGCGGCGTGGACGCGCTCCTGCTCGAGACCCAGCAGGACACGCTGAACGTGAAGGCCGCCGCCATCGGCGTCCGCCACGCTATGCGCGCGGCGGGGGTGGATCGGCCCCTCATGGTCAGCGGCACGATCGAGCCGACGGGTACGATGCTCGCGGGCCAGGGCGTGGAGGCGCTCTACGTCGCCCTCGAGCACCTCGACCTCTTCGCCATCGGCCTCAACTGCGCGACCGGCCCCGAGTTCATGACCGACCACCTCCGGACCCTCTCGGCGATGGCCACCCGCTTCGTCAGCGTCTACCCGAACGCGGGGCTGCCGGACGAGCGCGGCCAGTACGCCGAGACGCCCGCGAGCCTCGCGTTCAAGATGCGGCGCTTCGTGGACGAGGGATGGGTCAACATCGTCGGCGGCTGCTGCGGCACCACGCCAGCCCACACCCGTGCCCTCCGGGCGCTGGTCACCGGCCGCCCGCCGCGGGTGCCGGCGGCCCGGGAGCCCCAGGCCGTGAGCGGCATCGAGGTCATCTACCCGACCGACGACAACCGCCCGCTCTTCGTGGGCGAGCGCACGAACGTCATCGGCTCGCGTCGGTTCAAGGAGCTGATCGTCGCCGGTGAGTTCGAGGAGGCAGCCGAGATCGGCCGGGCCCAGGTGAAGAACGGCGCCCAGGTCCTCGACGTCTGCCTCGCCAACCCCGACCGCGACGAGGCGGCGGATATGGATCGGTTCATGGCGCAGCTCACCCGCAAGGTGAAAGTCCCGCTCATGATCGACTCCACCGACGCGGGGGTCATCGAGCTGGCGCTCCGACACTGCCAGGGCAAGGCGATCGTGAACTCGATCAACCTCGAGGACGGCGAGGAGCGCTTCGCGAAGGTCGTCCCGCTCCTCCGGACCTACGGCGGTGCCGTCGTCGTCGGCACGATCGACGAGGACAAGCGGCAGGGCATGGCGGTCACGCGCGCGCGCAAGCTCGCGATCGCCGAGCGCAGCCACGATCTCCTCACCAAGAAGTACGGCGTGCCCGCGCGCGACCTGCTCTTCGACGCGCTGGTCTTCCCGGTGGGCACGGGCGACGCGAACTATATCGGCTCGGCCGTCGAGACGATCGAGGGCATCCGCGCGATCAAGGCGCGCTTCCCCGAGTGCAAGACGATCCTCGGGGTCTCCAACGTCTCGTTCGGCCTGCCGACGGCGGGCCGCGAGGTCTTGAACTCCGTCTTCCTCTACCACGCGACAAAGGCCGGGCTCGACTACGCGATCGTGAACACGGAGCGCCTCGAGCGCTACCCCTCGATCCCCGAGGAGGAGCGGCGGCTCGCCGAGGACCTCGTCTTCGGGCGGGGCGCCGATCCGGTGGCGGCGTTCGCGGCATACTTCCGCGAGAGGAAGAAGGCGCCGCCGGCCGCCAGCACGCTCTCACTCGACGAGCGGCTCGCGCGCTACATCGTCGAGGGCAGCCGCGACGGCCTCATCGACGACCTGAACGCGAAGCTCAAGGAGGCCGCGCCGCTCGACATCGTCAACGGCCCGCTCATGCGCGGCATGGACGAGGTCGGCCGGCTCTTCAACGACAACCAGCTCATCGTCGCCGAGGTGCTCCAGTCCGCGGAGGCGATGAAGACCGCGGTCGCGCACCTCGAGCGGTTCATGGAGAAGGCCGAATCGACGACGCGGGGCACGATCGTGCTCGCCACCGTGAAGGGCGACGTCCACGATATCGGCAAGAACCTCGTCGAGATCATCCTGTCGAACAACGGGTATCGGGTGATCAACCTCGGGATCAAGGTGCCGCCGGAGGAGCTGATCGCCGCGTACCGCGCCCACAAGCCGGACGCGTTCGGCCTCTCGGGGCTCCTCGTGAAGTCCGCGCAACAGATGGTGGTGACCGCGCAGGACCTCCGGGCCGCGGGGATCGACCTCCCACTCTTTGTGGGTGGCGCCGCGCTGACGAGGAAGTTCACCGCGACGCGGATCGCTCCCGAGTACGGCGGCGTCACCCTCTACGCGAAGGACGCGATGGACGGGCTCGACCTGGCGAATCAGCTCTTCTCGGCCGTGACGCGCGACGGTCTCGTCGAGCGCGTGCGCGCCGAGCAGGCCGCGCTCGCGGCGAGCCCCCCCTCGGGCGGTGAGGCTTCGCGCCTTGCGCCCGCGCCCGAGCGACCGCGGGCACGGCTCGAGCGGGTCCCCGTGCCGACGCCGCCGGACCTCGAGCCCCACGTCCTCCGCGACGTGCCGCTCCCCCACATCTACCCGTACCTGAATCTCCAGATGCTCTACGGCAAGCACCTCGGCCTGCGGGGGCTCGTCGAGCGGCTCCTCGCCAGCGGCGATCCGAAGGCGCTCGAGCTCCACGCGACCGTCGAGCAGCTCAAGCGTGACGCGGTTGTCGAGCGGCTGCTGAGAGCCCACAGTGTCTATCGCTGGTTCCGGGCGCGCGCCGCCGGCGACGCGGTGATCGTCCTCGACCCTGGGGGGAGCGAGCTCACGCGCCTCGAGTTCCCCCGGCAGACGACCGGCGAGCGTCTCTGTCTCGCCGATTACCTCCGGGACGACGTGGACGACTTCATCGCCCTCTTCGCCCTGACATGTGGTCAGGGCGTGCGGGAGCTCGCCGCCGGGTGGAAGGACCGGGGCGAGTACGTCCGGTCTCACGCCCTCTCGGCGCTCGCGATCGAGTGCGCGGAGGCGTTCGCCGAGATGCTGCACGCGCGTTTACGGACGCTCTGGGGGTTTCCGGATCCGCCCGACCTGCCGATCAGCGAGAAGCTCAAGGGCCGATACCGGGGGATCCGCGTCTCCTTCGGCTACCCGGCGTGCCCGAACCTCGCGGACCAGCAGATCCTCTTCCGCCTGCTCGAGCCCGAGACGATCGGCCTGCACCTCACGGAGGGCTTCATGATGGACCCGGAGGCCTCCGTGTCGGCGCTCGTCTTCCACCATCCCGCCGCGAAGTACTTCAAGGCTCAGTAGGAATCGGGGGGGCCGGGCAACAAAAACTCAACGGGCCCGGACCGATGATCCGGTCCGGGCCCGCCGTGGATGCGAGGAGTGTCGGAGGACTAGAACTTGATCTCGAGCCGCACCGTCGGCCAGCCGAGCGAACGCTCGCCGCCCTCGACCGCGACCGGCGTCCGGTAGTCGTCGCTGAGGTAGTACGCGCTCTGATGCCGCCGGGGCTTCGCGTGCGTGCCCTGGGGGTCGAGGGCGTACGGCAACCGGAACTTCCCGCTGAACGTGAAGGTCTGGCCCGTCTGATCGACGACACCCTGGCCATTCGAGATGAAGCCGATCGGGGCCTTGCCCGCGAACGGCAGCGACAGATCCGCGCTGCCACCGAACGAGCCCGTCATCACGACGAACTCCGGGGAGTCCGCCTTGTTATTGTCCTGCACGACGACCGCGAAGGTCCCACCTACGGTACCCCTGCCGTCGGCCAGGCTCAGGTTGTCACCGCCAGAGGCGTTGACGACGCAACCCCTTGCCCCAGCAGCCACCACGAGAACTTCCCACGGGCAAAGCGGCGTCCCGAGCTTCGCGACACCGGAAAGCTGAGCCACGGCGGCCCGCGCGACGGCGTTCGCGAGATTGCCCGTCGGCTTGCCGTCCTTGTCGAGGAGGTACATATCCTCGGTGACCTCGTACAGGACGAGGCCGACGCCTTCCCCGACCCCGGCCGCAAGCACGGGCGCCGGGCCGACCATCAGCGCCAGGAGCAGAAACAGCAGGGACAGCGCGGTCCACATTGCTGAGTTGTGCCAGTTGAACGCATTCATTGCCTTATCTCCTCGTCCACGATGTCTGTTCATCTGTTGCATCCTGGACTGGAGAAAGTGCAACGCCGAGGCCAACCGTCCACTTCACGTAACGCGATGATCTCATTAACGTTTCCAGCTAAATTTCCGGATCCTTCGCGATCCCCGCGGTTCGTTTCTTACCGCGTCGACTCCCAACGGGCCGTGGACGAGAACTTACCAGGAGGTGGGCGAGCAAACGACCCGGGCGCGCAGCGAACCATTCCGGAAACGACAGCGGTCCGGGTCGGTGAGGGAAGAGACTACTCGTCGCCGTCAGTGACGGCGGCGCTCGGCTTTACCGGAAGCTTGACGATGAAGCTCGAGCCACGTCCGAGCTCGCTCTTGACCTCGATGGTGCCGCCGTGACTCTGGACGATCCCGAGGCTGACCGGCAGGCCGAGGCCCGTGCCGCTCACGTCGGGTTTCGTGGTGAAGAACGGCTCGAAGATCCGGTCGAGGTGCTCCGCCGGGATGCCGGTGCCGGTGTCGATGACTTCGACCTGGACTGTGTCGCCGACGACGGACGACCGGATCGTCAGCGACCCACCGTCCTTCATGACGTAGACGGCGTTGTTGATGAGGTTCAGGAACACCTGCTTGATGCGCGGCACATCCACCTCGACGGGCGGGAGCCCGGGCGCGTACTCCTCGACGAGGGTGATCGCGTCGAACGCGCCCTGGCGACGCACCATGGTGAGCGTCTGCTCGAGCACCACGTTGAGGTCGGTCATCTGCGGCACGAACTCGCGTTGCCGGCTGAAGTGGAGGAGGTCGCGCACGATGTCGCGCGCGCGGCCCGCTTCCTCCTGGATCAGGTCGAGCTCCTCCCGCATCGGTTCGCCAGGCGGGATGCGCTCGGCGAGGTAGGACGCGAAGCCCAGCACGCTCGTCAGCGGGTTGTTAATCTCGTGGGCGATGTTGGCGGCCAGCTCGCCGATCGCCGCGAGCTTCGTGGACTGGATCAGCTGCGCCTGGGTCCGCTTGAGCTCGGCCATCTGCTGCTTGACGCCCTCGTACAGGCGCGAGTTCTCGGCCGCCACCGCCGCCTGGAGCGCGATGCCCTCCGCCAGCCGCAGCTCGTCGGTCGTGAACCGGTGGTGATCCTTGAGCCAGGCGATCGCGAACCCGCCGATCGTCTCCCCTTTCCAGCGCATCGGCTGGATGAGCAGCGACGTGTGGGGGAGGAGGCGGGTGATCGGGTGGGCGAACCGCGGGTCCGACCCGCTGTCGCTCGAGTAGACCGCCCGCTCGTACCTCCCCCACTCCTTGAGCATCTGATCGGTCATCACGATCTCGGTGGTCGCGAAGGTCTGGAGGGCGTCCTTCGGCACGTGATAGCCCACGATCGGCACGAAGCGGTCCTTTCCCGGGGTCACGAGCCACGCGCCGCCGGTGTTGGCGCCGAGGGCTCGCACCATCGCCCGCGTGGTCCGGCGCAGGACCTCCGCCAGCTCGAGGGTGGAGCTCGTGTCGTAGCTCACCGCCAGGAGCGTCTCGGTGTGGCGCAGTCGCTCCTGCGTCTCCTCGTAGAGGCGTGCGTTCCGGATCGCCGCCGTCGCCGACGTTGCCAGCGCTTCGCCGAGCGCGACCTCGTCGGGGGCAAAGGTGTGGGGCTCGCGGTACCAGACCGTCAGGATCCCGACGAGCTGGTTCTCGAGGAAGAGGGGCAGACCGAGAAACGACACGAACCCTTCGCTCCGGAGCCAGTCCCGGTACCCGACGCCGGGACGGGGGAGCACGTCGCTCAGGGCGAGCGCTGCCCGGTGCTTCACGATCCAGCCGACCAGGCCGTCGTCGTCGTCGGCCGCGTGCTGGGCGGACAGCTTGGGCGTGCGCGTGGTGCCCGCCTGCGCCTCGAGGCGGAAGTGGCCGGGCGCGTCCTCCGCGATCAGGATCCGGACGACGTCGGCGCCGAGGCGGGCCCGCACGAGCTCGCTGAGCCGCTGGAGAACCTCCGAGACCTGCAGCGTCCCGGTCAGCAGGCGTCCGGCCTCGACGAGGCTCTCCTGCTCGGCCGCGCGGCGCGTGACCCGCTCGTAGAGGCGCGCGTTCTCGACCGCGATCGCGACCTGGTCGGCGACGATCTTGAGCAGCTGTTCCTCGTCGGCCTTGGCCCCCGGCGGCATGACGTGTCGCGCCACCATCACGCCGAGCTCGCGGCCCCGGACCGTGAGGGGAAGCGTCCACTCGACCTCGGTCCACTCGTCCGCCGGCTCGACGCCGGCGCCCGCGAGCACGCTCCGCGGCTGGTCGCCGGTGTCTCCGCGCGCCACGACCTGCACGCCCGGCGGGTCGGTGAGCTCGACGCGGAGGCTCGTCGTGCCGATCGCCTGGGCGACCGCCAGGAGGAGCCGCTCGAGCATCTCGGCCACGCCTAGCTCCGAGGTGATGCCCTGCACGGCGTGGTGCAGGTCGGCGAGCTGGCTCGCGCGCCGGACGAAGTGCTGGTTGAGCCGCTTGAGCTCCTCGACCTGGTTGAGGAGCCGATAGACCAACCGCTGGTTGAGCTCGCGGAGGTAGACGCCTTCCTCGCGGCCTTCGACGCGCTCGCGCTTGCCTCCGAGGAACTCGGCGACCTGCCGCGGGAACATGTCCACGTTGATCGGCTTCTGGATGTAGCCGTCGCAGCCGGCGACGAGGGTCCGCTGCCGGTCGCCCTGCATCGCGTAGGCGGTGACGGCGATCACCGGGGTGGACGCGAGGTTGGGGAAGGATTTGAGGATGGCGACGATCTCGTAGCCGTCGACGCCCGGCAGGTTGATATCGAGGAGGATGAGCGCCGGTTCCTCACGGATCGCCGCCTCGATGCCGGCGAGGCCGTCCTCGGCCTCGACGATGGTGTACCCGGCCGCCTCCAAGACGGCGCGGACCAACATCCGGTTCTCCCGGTTGTCCTCGATGTAGAGGACCTTCGGCTTCTTTTCGAGTGCGCGTCCCGCCATACGCTCTCTCGCCCCTCTCAGCTCAACGGCAGCGTGAACTGGAACGTGGATCCCTGGTTCTCGCGGCTCTCCGCCCAGATGCGACCGCCGTGGAGCTCGACGAACTTCTTGCTGATCGCAAGCCCGAGCCCGGTCCCGCCGGCGCCCCGCGCGACCGGATTGTCCAGCTGCTGGAACGGCTCGAACAGGCGCGCCAGGTCCTCCGCGCGGATGCCGATCCCCGTGTCCGACACCCTCACGCGCACGGATTCCGGCTCGGCCTGCACGCCGACGAGCACCCGGCCCTGCGTCGTGAATTTGATCGCGTTCGACAGCAAATTGAGGAGGATCTGCTTCACCTTGGTGCGGTCCGCGACGAGCCGCGGCAGCTCGAGCGGTATATTCTTCTCGAGCTTGAGCTGCTTGCCGCGCGCGAGCGGCATCGACGACTCGATGCACTCGTCGATCAGCTCGTGGAGATCGAGCTCCTCGGACATCATCTCCAGCTTCCCCGCCTCGATGCGCGAGAAATCGAGGATCCCGTTGATGAGCTGGAGCAGGTGGGTCCCGCTGTTGTGCACCGAGCGGATGTAGGTCTCCTGGCGCTCGCTCAGGTCGCCGTCGAGGCGGTTCAGCAGCACCTTCGAGAAGCCGATGATCGAGTTCAGCGGCGTCCGGAGCTCGTGCGACATGCTCGCGAGGAACTGCGACTTCAGCCGGCTCGCCTGCATGAGCTGGGCGTTCGAGGCCGACAGCTCCTCGTAGAGCCGCGCGTTCTCGAGCGAGATCGCCACCTGGTTCGCGAGCACGGCGAGCACCTCGAGCTCCTGGCCGTCGAAGATCTCGCCCGAGAGCTTCTCGCCGACGAGGAGGATGCCGGTGAGCTTGTTCTCGATCTTGAGCGGCACGATGAGGGCCGCGCGGATCTCCTCCAGCTCACCCTCCGCGGTCTCGAAGTACTCGGCGATCTCGGGGTTGAGCTTGACCTCCTCCTTGACCAGCACCCGACCGGTCTGGTTGAGCCACTGGACGATGGGGCTGTCGACGGGAATCATGGTGACGGTCGCCCCCTCGCCGATGTTCGTCTCCTCACGATAGATGACGAACGCGCTCCGCGCCGCGTCGTAGATCATGAGCGCGCAGTGGGTCAGCGGGACGCCCCGCACCAGGCCGTGCACGAGGGTCTCCATGAGTCGGCCGAAGTCGAGGATCGTGCTCATGCGTTTGCTGAGATCGAGCAGAGTCTCGTAGCACCCGCGACGCCGGCTGAACATGAGGCGTTCGATCGAGCCCTCCAGGCGCTGGCCCAGCGGGCTCACGAGCAACGTCATGATGAAGCCGAGCGGGAGGATCACCCACAGCGGGTTCATCTGCTCCCAGTCGGCGTACTGCTCGGCCAGGACGAGGACCGACGTGAGGACACCCCAGAGCACCAGGTAGATCGCGCCCTTCTTCACCGCCACGTTCACGTCAAACAGGCGGTAGCGCACGATCGACGTGCCGAGCATCAGCGCGAACACCATGTTTGCCGGGATCCCCATCGGGTAGACGAGTTCTGCCGCCGGCACGACGCGAGCGAGGAGGAATCGCGCGATGTCGATGAACCCGCCCGCGACGCTCACGAGTGTCCCGAGGAGGATCAGCGTCGCGCGGTTACGACGGAAGCTCGAGTCGACGCCCCTGTACGCCTTCACGAGGTGCGAGAGGCCGTAGATCAGGAAGCCGAAGAAGTAGGGGAAGAAGAGGTAGTAGAGCGGTCCGATCGCCGGCGTCCAGCCCCAGTACGTCCACTTCACGCCCTGCGTGAACAGCGGGGAGCCGCTCAGGTTGACGACGCTGAAGAAGGCCGCCAGCAGGTAGACGACGACGAGCGACGGGCGGTGCTGGGTCGTGCTCTCGAGGAAGATCAGGACGAAGTGGTAATAGAACGCGGGCAGGAGCACGACGCCCGCGTGGATCACGATCTCCCAGAACGTCGCCGCGATCTCGTCCGGCGCGCGGCGCAGCATGAACGTTCCCACGTTCCACACGGCCATGCCCGTGACGAAATAGGCGAAGACGCGGTTCAGCCGGCTCCCCGGGTTTCGCACGAGCGTGATCACGGCGAGCAGGACGTTCAGGAGGAGCGCGATGAGCGGGAGGAGGCTATGAAGCGTCAAGCGCGTTCCCCTCGGTGTCGGCGAGCGGCAGGTAGGGCTTGTCCTTCTTCCGCTGCTCGTCGATCTCGTCCTTCAGAATGCCGAACACGAGGACGTCCCAGTACCGGCCGTCCTGGTAACCGGCCTTGCGGAGCAAACCCTCCTGGTGGAAGCCGTTACGGCGGAGCGAGTTCGCGCTCAGCACGTTGTACTCGTAGACCTTGGCCTCGATGCGCCGCAGCCCCAGCACGTCAACTCCATAGTACGAGATGAGCTTGCCCGCCTCCACGCCAAATCCGCGGCGCAAGGCCTTCTGCTCCGTCAGCACGACCTCGAGGAAGGCGTACCCCTCCAGGAGGTGGATGTTGAAGAGGCGCGCGAGTCCGAGCGGCTTCGTCCACCCCCGGTTCGCCTCGACCATGAGCACCACCTGCGTCGTGTCCATCAGGACGGCGTCGAAGAACGAGGGATCCTTGTCATAGACGTGCTTGTAGGCGTTCAGGAACTCGCTGCCCACCATGCGCGCGACGAACGCGTCCTCGGCCCACTCGGACAGGTACTCGAGGTCCTCGGGCCTGAGGGTCCGCAGGTAGACCTGCGGGCCGCGCGAGACGACGCCTCGCCGGTCCGGTTCGCGCCGGCTCTCGCCGGCGAGCGACGTGGACTCCGCGGTCACCACGGCACCTGTGCGCGCTTGATCCGCCGGACGCCCGCCGTCAAGCGCGGTCAATCTCGAAGCGCGCCGTCGCATCGCTCCACGCTCGCTCGTCTGGACGACCCCACACGACCCGCATCATTCGCGGGCCCGGACCCAGGCCAGATGGCTGAGCCCCACCAGGAACGTCGGGTGCGCCTCGAGGACGTCGAAGCCGGCTTGGTCGAGAGCCTCGTGGAACTCGGGCTCGCTCATGTACCGGTGGTCGCAGTCGCGGAATCGTTCGAAGACCGCGGTCGGCACGAGCCAGCGGAGGGCGCCGACGGCGGCGCCGAGCCCCCCCGCGCGATGCGCCTCCCGAAACGTCTGGACCACCCGCGCCGGACGGTTGTACGTGAGGAAGATCGCGTGCCCGCCCGGCTTGAGCGCCCGACGGGACGCCGCCAGGAGCGCCGCCGGATCCGGGTGCCAGTAGAGCGTGTGCATGCTCACGAGGACGTCGAAGGTGCCCGCACCGGGTAGCTCGTCGCGCGCGATATCCAGGTGGTGGAAGCTCAGGTTCGGCGCGCTCCCGCTCGAGTGGTGCTTCTCACGGGCGATCGCGATGAGGTGGCGGACCGCGTCGACGGCCACGACCGTGTAGCCCCGCCGCGCCAGGCGGAGCCCCACGTTCCCGATCCCGCAGGCGATGTCCAGGATCTTGACGGACCGGGGGTTGGCCGTCACCGGGATAGAGCGGGTCACGAGCGCGATGATCTCCTCGATCATCGACTCGTACGGTCCAAAGCGGGTGACGACAGCGTCGTAGGTCATGCCGTACGTCACCGCGATCATGTGCTCCACCGCGGCGCGCACAGGCATACGGTCGCCGGCTCCGCCAGCGAGCGCGAGCACGCGGTCGGCGAGAGGCGGAAGGCGATGCGACGTGGGCTCTTTGCGACTCACCGCTCAGTCCTCCGTCCCCTTCCGCGCCCAGACCAGAAGGCTGGCGCCGTTCAGGAATGTCCGGCGCATCTCGAGGACCGTGAAGCCCGCGGTGCGCAGGTGAGCCGCAAACGCCTCCTCGTTCCAGTAGTGCGGCCCGATCGGCATCCGCGCCGCCTCGAAGATCGAGTTCGGGAGCACCCA
Source organism: Candidatus Rokuibacteriota bacterium (assembly GCA_003220315.1). Taxonomy (GTDB): domain Bacteria; phylum Methylomirabilota; class Methylomirabilia; order Rokubacteriales; family CSP1-6; genus 20CM-2-70-11. The sequence continues at coordinate 13,357 of QHSA01000146.1, read as the reverse complement.
GAGCAGACCTCGGAGGGCCACGGCGAGCCCTTCCCGCTTCCAGATCTCCCCGAGTGTCGACCACTGCCCGACCTGCCGCGTGTGATTCACGAACACGGCGTGCCCTCCCGGCTTGAGCACCCGAAACGCCTCGCGGAGCAGCGCGTCCGGCGCCGGGTGCACGTAGAGGGAATGGATGTTCACGACCTGGTCGAATGCGCCCTCCCTGAACGTGTTTCCCCGGGCGAGGTCAGCGTGGCGGAAGGCGACGTTCGAGAGGTGCTTCGCCCGCCGCTTTTCCTTGGCCACCTCGACCAGCGCGCCGTACGCGTCGAGCCCGGTGACCGTGAACCCGCACTCGGCCAGCAGGCACGTGAAGTTGCCGGGGCCGCACGCGATGTCGAGCACGCGCACCTCGCGCCGGTCGACGGCGGCGGGCACGGACGCTTCGACCAGCGTCCGGACCTCCGCCTGGAGTTGCTGGTACGGGGCGAAGCGTTCGAAGATGTAGTCGTACACGACGCCGTACGCGACCGAGAGCATCCGGTCGAGGCTCCACTGGAGGCCACCAAACAGCGAGTTCATCGCACCCCACGCCGCTCCCAGCGTCTCGCCCGCCGGTGCACCGGCCTGCATCCCTTCGCCTAGGACTTCCCCGCGAGGACCTTGTCCACCGCCCCGCGCAGCTCCGACGGCGTGAACGGCTTGAGCAGGATGTAGTTGAAGCCGAGCCGGGTCGCCTCGTTGATGATGTCTGGCGTCCCGTGCGCCGTCATGAGCATGCACGCCATGTCGGGGCGGATCTGCCGCGCCTGCTCCAGCACCTCGAACCCGTTCATCCCCGGCATCTTGTAGTCCACCACGAGCAGATCGAACGCCTCCCGGCGGACAAGCTCGATCGCCGTCTCGCCCCGGTTTGCGGCCCGGATCGAGTATCCGAGGGCCTGCAGAACGTTGACGCAGAGGATCACGACGGGTCCGGCGTCGTCGACCACGAGGATCTTCGGCTTCGAGTTCATTCGGCGTCCGCGCCCGGTCGTCCCGCCGCGGGCGCCTCCGCTGGCCGGAGGTCGAACTGACGGCTGATCTGCTCGAGTCGAACGACCGGAATCTTGACGAACGCCTCCGCGACGACCGGATCGAACTGCGTCCGCGCCCCGCGGAAAATCTCGTCGAGCGCCGCTTCGAGGGGTCGCTTGCCGCGGTACGGGCGATCGGAGGTCATCGCGTCGAAGGCGTCCGCCACGGTCACGACGCGCGCGATGAGCGGGATGTCCACGCCCGTGAGCCCGTCGGGATACCCCTTGCCATCGTAGCGCTCGTGGTGGTGCCGGACCGCCTTCGCTTCGCACGAGAGGAACCGGAGCGGCTTGAGGATCTTGTCGCCGACCACCGGATGGCTCCGGACCAGCTCGAACTCCTCCTCCGTGAGCTGCCGCGGTTTGCGGAGGATGTTGTCCAGCATGACGAGCTTGCCCAGGTCGTGTAGCAGGCCCGCCCGGCTGTACAGCACCACGTCCGTGGTGGGCATGGCCATCACCTTCGCGATCTCCCCCGAGTAGAGCGACACGCGCGCGGAGTGGCCCTTGAGGTAGGGGTCCTTCGACTCGAGCGCGACCACGAACGAGGAGATCGTGTCGACGAGGTTCTTCTCGAGGTTCTCGCGGAGCACGAGCTTCTGGAGCGCGACCGCCGTGGTCTGCGCGTACCCGAGGAGCAGTCCCTTTTCGTCGGGCAGGAACGCGCCGACCCGCGCGTCGCGGCCCATGCACAGCATCCCCACGGCGTTGCCCACGCCCGGGATGAGCGCGGCGAGCGCCTCGAAGCTATGCCCCTTGGCCGTGAGGGTGTACGTCTCGCGGCCGCCGGTCTTGACGACGTCGCCGAAGTGAGCCTGGAGAAGCGTCAGCAGCTCACTCACCATCGCGGGCTGACCCAGGCGGCTCGCGTTGAACTTCCCCTCCTGGTCGCCGAGCAGCATGACCGCGGCGTCGCAGCGCAGGCTCTGGAGCGTCTTCTCGAGCACCTTCTCGACGAACACGCCCTGCTCGAGCCCCTGGAGGGCGAGCTCGCCGATCGACGAGAGCACCGCCACGCCGCCCTGACGGCGCTGGAGCTCATCGTTGAGTCCCGCGGGATAGGTGACATTGCCGTTGCCCTCGGCGCGGTCCCTGCGGAGGCGCCGGAGCAGATCGCGGACTTCTGTGACGGAGAACGGCTTCGGCAAGTAGTCGTACGCGCCGTGGCGGAGACCGAAGACGGCGGAGTTCACCGACGGGACCCCAGTGATCAGCACGACCGGCGTCGCCGGCTGCTTGCTCTTGATCGCGCGCAGCAGGTCGAGCCCGGAGAGCCCGGGCATCTTGATGTCCGACACCACGAGGTCGAACGGCGTGTCCCCCAACAGCTCCATCGCCTGCTCGGCCGTCGACGCCGTCGTCACCTCGCAGTTGTTCGAGGCGACCGCAGACACCAGGAAGCGGAGGACCGACGCGTTGTCGTCCACGAGCAGGACGCGCAGCGCCTCTGCCCGGATCTCGCCGGCCCCGTCAATCTGCACCGCAGCCTTGGTTGTCACCGATCCCCTCCTGGGCCCGGGTCGTCGACCCGCGCCATCACTTCGCCCCGCCCAGCTGGTTGAGGAACTCGAGCCACTGACGCGAGAGACCATCTTTCGGGAAATGCAGCGCCTGGAGCTCCGGACGATCCGCGACGAGCTCCGTGGGCTTCGGCGTGGTCGCCGCCCCGGGCTCCGACGCCGGGACCGCGGTCTGTGTCGCGGGCGGAGCGGGTGGCCACACCGCCGGCTGTGCGGGAGCCGCAGGCCTCAGGTAGGCCGACGCCAGTGCCGGCGCCGCCGCTTGCGCGTCGGCGGCCGTCGTGCCTTTCGCCGCCTGCGAGAAGAAGTACGTCCGCCCTCCGATCGGCTGCGCGACTCTGTTGGCTGCGGGCTTCGCCCATGCCGGCAGCGTGGGCGCCGTCGGTTCGACCGCGGTGGGCACGGCCTCTTCGACGGCTGGCACGGCGTCCTCGACGGCCGGCACGGCCTCCTCGACGGCCACTGGCGCCGACGGCTCCGCGGTCCCCGTCTCGTCGGCTCGCTCGCTCGACTCGGCCCTCGTTCCTTTGGCCGGACCCGGAATCTCGACGCCGAGCTGGCTCAACAGCGCCTGCCAATCGGGATTCCCGGCCACGCGAGCCGCCACGGACGGCACGTCGAGCTCCTCTTGCTGAGCGGTCTCGTCGGCGGACTCGAACGGGAGCGCGGACTCTTCGGCGACCCCATTCGCATCGACGGCCGCGCTGGCCCCCGCCGGCGCCTCTTCGGTCGCGTATTCTTCGGCCGGCATCTCGATGACCGACGGCATCTCCTCAGCAGACGGCGTTTCCCCAGTCGACGACGTCTCCGCGGCGGACAGTGTCTCCAGGGACGGCAGCGTGCCCAGGGACGGCATCTCCACGGCGAACGACATCCTCCCGGCGGACGCCATTTCAGCGGGCCACGCCGTCTGGGGGGCGGACGCCTCGGCGAGAAGCTCGGCCAGGCGCGTCTCGAGCGAGACCATGCGCTCAGGGATCGCGGACGCGGTCTCGCGAACGGCGGGCGGTCGAGGAGGCTGCGCCACCTTCGGCTCGGCGACCACGCGGGACGCCGGTTCGACCACGGGCGGCTCGGGCTCGGTCCGCTTTGAGGTTCGCATGGGGGGCGCGGTGATCATCCGCGCGTCAGCGGCGGGCTCGACGGGCGCGCCACGACGCAGCCGCTCGACCAGATCGAAGTAGACGGCCGACGCGCCGTTCACCTCCAAGTGCCGGAACTCCAGGCAGTCGATCTCAAGGAAGCTGAGATGCTTGATCCGTCGCACGAAGGCATCGGTGAGTCGTTCGACGATGAACAGGATCCGGGGCGGGCGTGTCGGCAAGACGTTCGCCATCGGATAGAGTCGCCGGAGCGCATCGGGATACTCGAGGCACCAGGAGTACGCGTCCATGGCTCGGAGAAGGAGCCCTTCATCCGCCAGAAAGTCCAGAGCCACGAGCACCAGCGACTCTCTCGCGTCAAGGGCGACCAGGTCGATCGCCGCCTGCCCGAGGACGAGACGCGAGTCAATGACACGGAGACCGGGCTCGATGCCCTCGATGTTCTCGGCAACCAGCTTTTCCAAGTTGCCGAGATCCTTAACTTCGAGCCTCTTAAAGGTCGGTCTCATCCCGGTCTCCGTAGGGTCTGTGGAAAGCAAACGGTAGACCAAAGGGTGCCCTGCCTCACAACTAGACGAAACAACGGGGAATTTCATCGATAGTCGCCTGTGGACAACCTGGCGTCGCTTGGCTCATTCTTAGCCAACTCTGCGATTTGTCCAGCCGTCGGTTTCCGGAAGTCCTGAATTCCAGGCAACTTACGGAATTCACCGCTCAAACGTCTCACGTGGTACGTAATCGACCAGTGGAGAGAAACTAGCCCGACCGGTGTCACGCCTCCATAAGCTTCTTGCGCAGGGTCTGGCGGGAGATCCCAAGGATTTTCGCGGCCTTGCTCTTGTTCGCCTCCACCCTCTGCATGACTTGGTTGATGTAGGCGCGCTCCACTTCTGCAAGGGTCCGGAACTCTTGCGACCCCATCTGGCGTGGCACCTCGACGGCCTGGGACGCGAACTGGATTGGAAGGTGTTGGGGCTCGATGTGGTCGGAGGTGCCGAGGATGACGAGGCGCTCGATCAGGTTGCGGAGCTCTCGCACGTTGCCCGGCCAGGGATAGCTGAAAATGAGACGCTCGGTCTCCGGCGTGAATCCCTTGATCGCCTTGTGCGAGCGCACGTTCGATTCCGTGAGGAAGTGCCGGGCAAGCGGCATGATGTCATCCCGACGCTCGCGGAGCGGCGGGATGTGGATCGGAATGACGTTCAGACGGTAGAAGAGGTCCTCGCGGAACAGCCCTTCCTTGACTCGGACCTCGAGTGGCCGGTTCGAGGCCGTGATGACACGCAAGTCCACCTTGATGTCACGCGTGCCGCCGACGCGCCGGAACACGCGCTCCTGGAGGACCCGCAGGAACTTCGCCTGGCTGTTGAGCGACATCTCGCTCACTTCGTCCAGGAAGAGCGTCCCCCGGTCGGCGAGCTCCATGAGCCCCTTCTTGGCGGATTTCGCGTCGGTGAAGGCGCCTTTCTCGTGACCGAACAGCTCACTCTCGAAGAGCGTCTCCGTGATCGCCGCGCAGTTGACTTCCATGAAGGGAAAGTCCCGCCGCGTGCTCTCGTAGTGCAGGCCGCGCGCCACGAGCTCCTTACCGGTCCCGCTGTCGCCCAGAATCAGGATCGTCTGCGCCTCGCTCCGCGCGACCTTGCGGATCAGGTCGCGGAGACTACGGGTGGGTTCGGAGTCGCCGATGATCTGGTCGACTCCGTACTGCTTCTCCTGGAGCCCGTGCAACCGCCGGATCTCGCGTTTCGCCCGGACCTCGTCGAGGGCGCGTCCGACGGCAAGCTTGAGCTTTTCGACGTGCTCGAAGGGCTTCTCGAGGTAGTCGGTCGCGCCGACCTTGATGGCCTCCACTGCGCTCTGGATCTGGCCGAAGCCCGTGATGATGATCACGGCGACCTCGGGGTAGCGGCTCCGCAGCGCCCGGAGGACGTCCATGCCGTCCATGTCCGGGAGGCGGAGGTCGAGGAGGACGAGGTCCGGGCTCACCTCGTCGGCCATCTGGAGCCCTTCCTTCCCCGTCGCGGCTCCATGGACCTCGACCTGATCCTGGCCCAGGACCCTGGCCACCAGGGCCCGGATGTTCCGCTCGTCGTCTACCACGAGGACGTTATCCACTAGGACCTAAAATAGCTGATCTGGAAGGGCGATTCGCCCACTTTCTTACCACCAGAACGGGCCCAACGGGTCGTGCGTCAGGAGCGCAGCGACCCCACCCGCGGACCGGTCCCGGACGCGCGGCGTCGCCGCGCTGTCTCAGTGGTGGCAGGTGACGCAGTCGAGCGGCGCGCGCGCCCCGCGCACGGCGTTCTCCCGGCGGTGGCAGTCCACGCACCAGCCCATCGTCAGGGGCCGCGGCGCCGGCTTGAGGCCGATGAGGTTCATGAGGTCGTTGACGAGCGACGGCCCGGTTTCGGCGCCGATCACCCGCATACGCTCGACCGGACCGTGGCAGGTCTGACACGCGAGTCCGAACCGCACGTGGGCCTTGTGTGTGAAGTAAGCGAACTCGGGGAGTTTGAAGACCCGGACCCACGGGATCGGCTGCCCGCGACGCCCGTACTCTTGGATCTTGCCGATCTCGGGGTTGTCCTGCGCGCCGATGATCTTGTGGCAGCCCAGGCAGCGCTCGACCGACGGGATACCTGCATACTCGGAGCGCCGCGCGTCGGCGTGACAGAACTGGCAGTCGAGCCGGTACTTGCCGGCGTGGATGAGGTGGCTGAAGAAGATCGGCTGTTTCGGCGCCCCGGGCACGGCCACGATCCGGAGTTCCGCGGCGGCCTGGAACGGCGGCGAGGCGAGTGAGCGCACGTAGAGGATCACCTGGCGGACCTGCGCGTCGCTCAGGTAGCCACCCAAGGCAGGCATGCCCGGCGAGAGCCCCTCGACCGATCCGCCGTGGGTGATGACGTTGACGAGGAAGCCGTCCGGCATCTGGTTGATCAAGCGGCCGTCGGCGAGGTCCGAGGGCTTGGTGGCGAAGCCGACAGCCGAGGGGCCGTCGCCACGCCCCGACGGGCCGTGACAGAGCGCGCAGTGCGTGGCGTAGAGGGCGCGGCCCGCCTCGACGTCAACGGCTGCAGGCGCCACGGCCCCGGAGGGCGACACCAGCCGGCCGAGGGTGGCGCTGAGGAGAATGACGCCGAAACCGAGGAGACGCCGGCGCGCTCCCCAGGTCGAACCGGTGTTCACGCTACTCCTTGATCACCTGCTCCCGACGTCGGAGGTAGCCGTTTCGCACGGCGCTGTACAGGTCGATCACGCTCTCCTCGAACCCCTGGAACAGGTCGAGGTTCAGCGAGCGGTCGTTCAGCGTATCCCCGGCCGACATGCCGACCCCCGCCCAGAGGAACGGCAGAACGTACGACAGCGGATCCATGGCCCCGTCGACGGCTTTGCCGATTCCATCGCGCACCGTCAGGGGCTCAAGAAACGGCAAGACCAGGTACGGGCCCGGCCCCGAGCCCCAGACGGCCAGCGTCTGCCCGAAGTCCTCGCGGCTCTTCTCGATCTCCCAGTACTTCGCGGCGTCGAACAGCCCGCCGATGCCGAGGGTGCTGTTGATGAGGAACCGCGCGACTTCGCGCCCGGCGCCACTCCACTTGCCCTGGAGCAGGCTGTTGGCCGCACGCTTGACGAACCGGATGTTGTCGAAGCCGTTCGAGATCAACACCTGAAAGGGCTCCGGCATGATCTTGTTATAGACCTTCGCGGCCGGCTTCAGGAAGTAGCGGTCGAGTCGCCGGTTGAGCTCGAACATCCGCTCGTTGAACGGCTCCCAGGGATCGTACTCCTCATCGAGCTCCTCGCTGTTCGGGGGCGTCTCCCGGGAGGGCCGCTGCGCTTGCGCCACGACCGGCGTCGTCCGCTCGGCGCCGTCGGCGCCGACGCTCTCCTGCCCATCCGGTGGGAGCCGGCTCCCGTCGGCGGGGATCGCGGGCTCATCGATGATGCGAGTGGCGCGGGCGAGGGTCCCGCACCCTCCGAGGAGCAACACGAGAATGGCGAGCGTCAGGAGGGTTGTCCTGCCGCGAGAGTTGACGACCGCGACCCGAGGCAAACGAACCCTCCCGTGGCACCGCGAATGGAGTTCGAAAAACCCGCCACACTATATCCCGGAATGCCGGGCGTCGTTCTTCGAATTTGGACGCGCGTGGCGGCGCCGGACTCTCGCTTCTTGTGTGGCCACGCCGAGTAGCGTATGGTGAGGGGAACCGTTCGAGCTCTGAAGATATCGAGAGGCGACAGCGTGAGTCGAAGTCGAGCGCGAGAGTTCCGGTGCCCTGTGGTCCAGGAAACGGTCGAGATCAGGCTACGCCGGTCGGGCGGATTCGGCCGACCCAACGGATACTTCGTGCAGTGCAATCAGCTCGATTGTCAGTACGTCGAGGAGAACAAACCGCCCTGCCCGCTCCACGTCGAGATGTTCGCCGACGAGATCAAAGCCGCCGAGGAGGCGCGTCGGGAGCGCAACTCCTAGCCCCTGACGTTGAAGACGCTCAGCGCGCGCGAACGACGACGGTCGTGAGCGCGCCGAGATAGCGCTGGGCCACGCGCAGGATGTCCGCCGTCGACACCGTCTCCACGGCCCGCCTGTAACGCTCCGGGAAATCGCGCGGCTGCCCCTCGATTTCGTAGAACGCGAGATACCACGCAAGGCGCTCGTTCGTGCGTCGGTCCATGGCGTAGCGGCCGAGAAGGTAGCCCTTCGCCCGTGTGAGCTCCTCGGCCGAGACGGGGTCGCGGCGAACCCGATCGACCTCGGCGAGGAGCGCTGCCTCGGCCTGCTGGGCGTTCTCCGGCGCCGTGCCGAGATAGAGCACGAGCGCTCCGGGCTCCCGCACCGGGTCGTAGTAGGAGGTCGCGGTATAGGCGAGGCCCTGCTTGTCGCGCAGCTCGGCGAACAGCCGGCCAGCCATGCCACCGCCGAGGATCGTGGAGAGCACCTTCACGGCAGCGTGGTCGGGATGGTCGAGGCCGGGCGCGAGGGAGCCTGTCAGGATTTGGGATTGCTGAGCCGGCATCTCGAGCTCGATCCGCCCGGCCGACGCGATCGGCGCGGGGACCGGCGGGTCGACGCCAGCCCCGGCTCGCGCCATCCCGCCGAAGCGTCGCCGGGCCTCGGCGAGCACCTCGGACGCCGCGACCTGGCCGCTGACCGCCAGCACCATCCGTTCGGGCCGGTAGCCCGCCCGGTAGGCGGCGACGATCGCGGCGTGATCGATGCGCGCGAGCGACTCTGGCGTTCCCAGAGCGGGCAGCGCGTACGGGTGCGAGCCGTAGAGGGCGGCGTAGAAGGCGTCGAAGGCGCGTGACGGCGCATTGTCGCGTCGCTTCTGGATCCGGCTCAGCAGCCAGTCCCGCTCCCGATCCACATCGTCCGTCCGGAGCGTCGGCTCGAAGGCGAGCTCCGCCACGAGGCCGAGCAGGTCGCGCCAAAAGCGTGCGAGCGACGACGCGCGGATCTCCGAGTAGTCGACCTCGCCCGTCGCGCTGATCTTGCCGCCGAGCGCCGCGACGGCCTCGGCGAGCTCGGCACCGCTCCGCTTCGCGGTCCCCTTCACCATCACCGCGTGGACGAAGTTCGCGATGCCGGCCGTCGCCGGCTGCTCCCAGCGCGTCCCCATCTTCACGAGCAGCGAAACGGCGACCACCGGCGCCACCGGATTCTCGCGGACGATGACCGTCAGGCCGTTGTCGAGCTGCTCGTGGCGGAGCTGGGCGACGGCCGCGGAGGGCGCGGTGAGGACCCCGGCGGCGAGCAGACCACCGAGGCCGAGGACCGCCGGGCGGCGCACGCCGGGCGTCACCTCGGAGCTCCCGCCGGAACGAACCGCACGCGCGCGTAGTTGTCGTCCCCGAGGTACTTGCGCGCGACGGCCTGGATCTGCGCGGCGCTGATCTGGCGGAGCCGCCCGAGGTAGGCGATCTCGTCCGCGAGCGTCCAGGTGGTTTCGGCCTGGCCGTAGGCCTTCGCGAGCCCCTCGGCCGTCTCGATGTCGAACGCGTACGAGGACTCCGCGGTGATGATCGCCCGCTGCCGCTCTGCCTCCGTCACTCCCGTCTCACGCACCTTCCGGATCACGTCGAGGATCGCGGCCTCCGCCTTCTCCGAGTTCTCCGCGTCGAGCCGCGCATTGACCGTGACGAGGCCCGCCTTCTGCCAGGCGCCGTAGCCAGCTTCGATCGAAGACACCAGGCGCTGCTGCTCGCGGACCTCCTGGTTCAGGCGGGAGCTCGGCGAGTCGCCCAGGATGTAGGTGAGCAGGTCCACCGGGTAGATGTCCTCGTCGCCGGTCGGCGCCGTCTTCCACGCGAGGCCGAGGTACGCCTGCTTCTCCGGGCGCGGGACGTCCACGCGGCGGTTCCGGTCGAGCGTCGGCGGCGGCGACAGCTCGGACCGGCCGGCCGCCCGCGGCGGAATCCGGCCGAAGACGGGGGTCACGGCGGCCCGAGCCTCCGCGGGCGTCACGGCGCCGACGACGACCACCACCATGCTCCTCGACACGAAGTGCTTCCCGTAGAACGCGAGCAGTTGGTCGCGCCGCAGGCGCTCGATGAACTCGTGCGTGCCAAGGATCGGCCGGCCGTACGGGTGCGGCGAGTATGCCACCTCGTAGAGGCGACGCACGAGGAACCTGTCCGGGTCGTCCTCGACGAGGTTCATCTCCTCGAACACCACCTTCTTCTCACTCTCGATCTCGTCGGGCGGGAAGCTGGCGTTCGTCGCGAGGTCTCCGAGCAGCTCGATCGTCGCGCGCAGGTGCTCGGCCGGGACCACGAAATCGTAGTGGGTCGCGTCGTACGAGGTGAAGGCGTTGCTCGTCCCGCCGAACCCCTCGATCAGGCGGTCGACGGACCCGGGCGGATGCGTCGGCGTGCCCTTGAAGATCATGTGCTCGATGTAGTGTGCAAGCCCGAGCTCGTCGGAGGCCTCGTCGCGGCCGCCCATCCGCATCCAGAGCTGCACGGCCACGACGTCGCTCGCCCGGTGCTCCTGCGCGATCAGCACGACCCCGTTCGGGAGGACCTCACGGAGGGGCCTCGGGGGTCCGACGGACGTCACCGAGTAGCCGCCCGCCGCCGCGCATCCCGACGCCAGGAGCAGGACCGCGCCGACGAGGGCCGCGCGACTGCCGTGGACCGTATTCATACCGTGACCATGCGCCCGAGTTTCTCCGGTTCACACGGACCCGTCAAGGCACCCGGATCCCCGCCGTCGCAGCATGCCCATCGTGATGTAGGGCCGCTTCACGATGTCCTCCCACATCCGGGGCCAGTCGAAGAAGAAATCGAGCACGATCCACACGCTCGCGTGGAGGCACACGTAGAAGAAGGCGAAGAGCCCCAGGAGCCGTCGCAGCGTGATGGGCCACGCCGCGCCGAGGACGAGCCGGAGGGGCGTCATCGCGAGCGAGGCCACGAGGATCCGGAGCGTCCAGTCGCCGAGCGTCGTCGTGACGAAGCTGATCGGGTTCGCCGTCAGGTCGTCCCGTGCGAACCAGGTGAGGAGCGTCGCGAGAGGAGCGAGACACACCCCCCAGATCGCCGCCTTGAGCGCGATGCGGGCGCGGCGCGACACAGACGCTCTAGTAGAGCTTCCTGAGATCCATGCCGGCGTAGAGGTGCGCGACCTGGTCGGCGTAGCCGTTGAAGGGGAGCGTGGGACGGCGCCGGAACTCGCCGATCCGCCGCTCGGTGGCCTGGCTCCAGCGCGGGTGGTCGACCGCGGGGTTGACGTTCGAGTAGAAACCGTACTCCTGCGGCGCGGCCTTGTTCCACGCGGTTGGCGGCTGCTCACGCGTGAGCCGGATCCGCACGATCGATTTCGCGCTCTTGAATCCGTACTTCCACGGCACGACCACGCGGATCGGGGCGCCGTTCTGGTTCGGCAGCACCTGGCCGTACATGCCGACGGTCAGGAGCGTCAGCGGGTGGAGCGCCTCGTCGAGGCGCAGCCCCTCCGTGTACGGCCAGTCGAGCGTCGATCCGAAAAAGCCCGCCCGCTGGCCGGGGAACTGTCTCGGGTCGAGCAGCGTCGTGAATTCGACGTACTTCGCCTGCCCGGTCGGCTCGACCCGCCTGAGCAGCGAGGCGAGTGGCACGCCGATCCACGGAACGACCATCGACCACCCCTCGACGCAGCGGAGCGCGTAGACACGCTCTTCGAGCGGGGAGAGCCGGAGCAGTTCGTCGATGTCGTAGGTCTTCGGCTTGTGGACGAGCCCGTCCACCTGGACCGTCCACGGCCGCGGCGTGAGCGTGTGCGCGAGCCGCGCGGGGTCATCCTTGTTCACGCCGAACTCGTAGAAGTTGTTGTACGTGGTCGCCGCCTCGAACTTCGTGGCCGGTTCCCTCAGGCTCAGCGCCTCGTTGCGGGTCGCCCCGAGCGGCTGGCCCTGCGGAGTCGCCGCCCCGCTCTCGCCGGGCAGGAGGGTCAGCAAGGCCGCGCCGATCATCCATTCACGGCGGGAGAGATAGAGCTTCGCGTCGGTGATCTCGTTGGATGTGAACCGTCGAGCGCGCCTGATCAGCATGCGGGAACCGCCTCCTCGCTCACCATAATAGGTCACAGGGCGACGAACTTGTAACCCTGTCCATGGACGGTCAGGATCCACCGGGGTCGGTCGGGATCGGCCTCGAGCTTTCGTCTGAGTTTCAGAATATGGGTATCCACCGTGCGCGTCGTGGGAAACCGCTCGTAGCCCCACACCTCGTCGAGCAGCCGCTCGCGGGTGACGACTTCACCCCGGTGCTCGACCAGGAACACCAGGAGGTCGAACTCCTTCCGCGTCACCCGGACCTCACGCCCCGCCTTGAACACTTGCCGGCCGCGGAGGTGGACCCGCGCGTCGCCGAACGCGAACTCCTCGAACTTCTGCCGCGGTCCCGGACGGCGCAGCACCGCCCGCACGCGGGCGAGCAGCTCGCGCAGCGAGAAGGGCTTTGTGACGTAATCGTCGGCGCCCAGCTCGAGCCCGAGGACGCGGTCCACCTCGGCGCCGCGCGCCGTCAGCATGATCACGGGCACGTCGACACCGCGGCGGCGGAGCTCCCGGCAGACGTCCCAGCCGCTCATCCGCGGCATCATGACGTCGAGTAGCACCAGGTCGGGCGCGTCGCTCAGGGCGAGCGCGAGGGCGTCCTCGCCGTTGGTCGCCGCGACGGTCTGGTACCCCTCGAAGCGCAGGTTGTCCTCGAGGCCGCGCACGATCTCCGGCTCGTCGTCCGCGATCAAGATCCTAGCCACGGCCCGCCAGGGGGAGCCACAGGGTGAAACGGCTCCCCGCCCCCGGCCGGCTCTCGACCGTGACCCGGCCGCCATGCGCTTCGGCCACGTGCTTGACGAGCGCCAGGCCCACGCCACTGCCCCTCTGCCCCTGAGTTTCGCTCCGCCCCACACGGTAGAACTTCTCGAAGATCCTCCCCTGCTCCTCGGCGGGGATCCCCACCCCCTCGTCCACGACCGAGATCGCGAGCCCGGCGTCGGCGAGCGCCGCGTCCACGGTGATCGCGCGGCGGTCACGCGAGTACTTGATCGCGTTGTCGACCAGGTTGGCCAGCGCCTGGCCGATGGCGTTGGCGTCCATCGGAATCTCGGGCAGGTCGGGCGCCACCCGCGTCTCGACCTTGAAGCCCTGCTGGGTGAGGGGGTACGCGAACGCCTCGAGCG
>QHSA01000210.1 GCA_003220315.1 Candidatus Rokuibacteriota bacterium | reverse complement strand
ATCGTTGCGCCGTGCGCCGTGAGGGCCGTGGTCATCACCGACATGGCTCGCCCCATGTGCGGGCCCGCAACGACCCCGTGCGGGGACTGAATGTTGCGATAGGACTGCATCATCGCGAAGGCGGCGAGTGGCTCCAGCGAGAAAATCGGACCTCCGCTCTCTCCATGGTGCCAACCCACGTTGAGCTCGTATGAGTAATGGGGCCCAAAATCGTACTGGGCCGCGACGATCCCCTCGTTGGCGTGCGCCTTCAAGAGAAGGTTCCCGCCGAGCCAGTTCCCATCCTGGTCCACGCTCGCCGCGGCGATGGTTGGCGAGGGGAAGCCATAGGTGAGGACGTGGCTCCCGTCCCTCGGTCGCGCGAAGGTCACAGGGACGGCGCTCAACCGATAGCTCGCAGGCGGCGCGACCTCCAGGATCGCCATATCGATCACTGGATCCTCGAACGGTACAGCCACGACCGGCGCGTGATAGGCGACTGGCCCGTTATCCGGCACGACGAACGCGTAGAACTTGTCGGAAGGATTGCGAGCCTTGCCGTCGTCAAAGACGTGATGGGCCGTCGCCAGGTAGCGTCTCGGACTGAAACACCAGCCCGTGCCCACAAAGGCGACCTGGAACTCGTGAGCGCCCGGCCTGACCGGCCTGATTCGGAGAATGCCACAGACCGCGTCCCGCACGGCCGCAATTGCCGAGGGGAAGTCCGACATCTGGAACCTCGTCGCTCAGGCGGGAGGCGCGGGCCGCGTCGCGGGTCCCGGCTCGACGGTCGCGCGCTCCACCGCGAGGAGGCGCTCGAGCTCGATCACGGCCAGCATGTCCTTCTCGAGGCGGGTCCAGTCGGCCTTGGCCGTGAGCGTGGCGCCGAAGCCGTCGGCGAGGTCTTCGTAGACCTTCTTCCAGGCCGCGTAGGCCGCCAGCAAGGGCGTGGACGGATCGGCGACGATCTTGTAGCCGAGGTGGCCGAAGTCCTGCAGCGTCATGCCCGTCCCGGCGAGCCCGCCGCGCCCCGTGAGGTACATCAACGGCCCACCGAGCCGCTCGGCGATGGCGCGCAGCTGCTCCGGCGTGTGCGCCATCGAGAGCAGCAAGACGTCGGCGCCGGCTTTCCGGTAGGCTTCGCCACGGCGGAGCGCGTCGTCCATGGTGCTGGCCCGCATCGCGTTGGTCCGCGCGATGATGACGAAGTCGCGCGCGCGTCGTGCGGCGACGGCCTCCTTGACCTTGGCCGCCATCAGCTCGATCGGAATCATGTGCTCGATCCCGATGTGATGGTGCGCGCGCTTCGGGACGAGCTGGTCCTCGATCTCGATCGCTGCGAAGCCGGCGGCCTCGCTCATGCCGATGGTGCGGTGGACGTGCATCGGGTCGCCGTAGCCGCAGGCGGCGTCCAGGATGAGCGGGAGCGACGAGACGGCGCGGATGTCGATGGCCGCGTGGCACATCTCGGTCAGGTTGAGATTGGCCTCGAGCGCGACCTTCTGGTAGCCGGTCGCGCCACCGCCCAGATACCCGGCGGGAAAGCCCGCGGCCTCCGCCATCTTGGCCATCAGCGGATTCAGGACCAGTGGCGCGGTCACCGGGAGCGGCCCCCGCATCAAGGCTTTGAGCGACATCGGGCGTTGCTCGCGGCTCACGGCCTCCGCGCGAGGGGGCCCCGCAGCAGCTGCCCGGGAAGCGCTCCCGTGTGCTTGCCGTCACGCAACAGGACCTCACCGTTGACGATCGTCGCCGCGATCCCGCGTGCGCGTTGCACGAGCCGTCGGGCGCCGGCGGGGAGATCGTTGACGACCTCGGGCATCTCCGGGCTGATCGTGTCGGGGTCGAAGACGATCAGGTCCGCCACGAAGCCTTCGCGCACGAGGCCGCGGTCGGCGAAGCCCCAGTACGTCGCGGGCACGAGCGTCAGCATGCGCACCGCTTGCTCGAGCGTGAACGCCTGCTTTGCGCGCACCCAGTGGCTCAGGAGGTGCGTCTGGAGCGACGAGTCGACGATCTGGGAGACGTGGGCACCGGAGTCGGAGAACGTCACGACCGCGCGCGGGTGGCGCATCATTTCGAGCACGGTGTCCTGATCTTCGTTGGCGACCGGGTGGACGAAGAAGCGATCGAGGTCCTTCTCGAGCGCGAGGTCGATCATCGCCTCGGCCGGATCGACGCCGCGCTCGCGCGCGATCTCGGCCACCGTGCGGTGGGGGCCCGCCACCGTGTCGTAGAGGAAGATCCACTCGTAGGGGAACGGCCGCGCTTCGGTGCCGAGGGCCCGGCGCTCGGGACGCTCGTGGGCGCCCGCGATCAGGCGGCGGCGCGTCTCGGGGTCGCGCAGCCGCTGCCGCTGCTCCGCGAGGGCCAGCGCGCGGAACGGTTTCCACGCCGGGAGGTGGTCGAACGGCAGCTGCGTCTTGAACGACAGCACGACGTTGAGCCCGCGGCTGTGCACCTGGGCGAACATCCGTCCGCCGGCGGCGGCCGTCTCGTCGAGGAGGTCCAGGTAGCGGCGCCACACGTCGGGCGCATCCAGGCGGCTGAAGTTGCCCCACGTCACGGGACGCCCGGTCTCGACGGCGAGGTCGCGCAGGCGCACGTGATAGTCGCGGAAGGCGACGGGATCGCTGAGCTCACGCCCGACGGCCTCGCCGGCCAGCTCGAAGAGGCCGGCGTTCAGGTCGCCCATCACGCCGACGAGCCGGCGCACCTCGTCCCACGTCGCGAGCCGGCTCGCGACCGGCCGGCCGTCGGGCGTCTCGTGGATCGGCGAGCGCGAGGTCGTGAAGCCGATCGCGCCGGCGCGGATCGCGTCGCGGAGCTCGCGCTCCATCGCGTGGAGGTCGTCCTCGCTCGCCGCCTGCTCGAACGCGCGCTCGCCCATGACGTAGGTGCGGAGCGCGCAGTGGCCGAGGTAGCCCGCATAGTTGATGCCCTTGGGCAGAGCGTCGAGACAGTCGAGGAACTCGGGGAACGTCGTCCACTTCCACTCGATGCCCGCCGCCATCGCCTCGGCGGCGATGTCCTCGGCGCGCTCGAGGTTGCGCACCACGAGATGCTTTTGCGACTCAGGGCAGGGGGCGAGCGTGAACCCACAGTTGCCCATCACGACGGTCGTCACGCCGTGCCAGCACGAGCAGGTGCCGAGCGGGTCCCAGAAGATCTGCGCGTCCATGTGGGTGTGGCCGTCGATGAAGCCGGGGGCGACGACCAGGCCGTCGGCGTCCATGACCTCGCGTGCGCGCTCGCGGATCCGGCCGACGGCGGCGATCCGCCCGTGCCGCACGGCGACGTCGGCGTGGTGGCGCGGCAGGCCGGAGCCATCGATCAGCACGCCGTTCTTGATCACGAGGTCGTAGGGCATCGTCCGTTCCTCCCTGACAGCGGGTGAGCGCCCGGGCGCGTCGAGGTGACTCTCCTACGAGAGCACGCCGGCAAGGGCGATAATACCCGCCAGCGAGGAGGACCGCCACATGACGACGAAGAAGGGCGCGGGGCTCTTGATGGTCTGGGCCGAGGTTCCGTCAGACAGAGAGAAGGAGTTCAATCGCTGGTACAACGAGGAGCATCTGGCCGAGCGACTCGCCCTGCCGGGATTCTTGAGTGCGGCCCGATACGAAGCGGTGCAGGGTGGGCCCAAGCACCTCGCCTGCTACGAGCTCGAGAGCGCCGCGGTGCTGGAGAGCGAGGCGTACACGCGCCTCCGGACCCACCCCACCGAATGGACCCGGCGCTCGGCCCCCGAGGTCATCGGCACCACCTACATCCGTAACGTCTACACCCTGATCCACCCGAAGACGCTGACGCGTGAGGCCGCCGAGAGCGACATGGCGCCGGCCCTCCAGATCGGACGAATGGATGTGCCACCGGAGGTCGACGACGAGTTCAACGCCTGGTACAACACCATCTACGTGCCCAACTACGAAAAGGTGCCAGGTGTGATTCGTGGCCGACGGTATCGGGCCGTGGCCGGCGCTCCGACCTATCTCACCCTCTACGAGTTCGAGCACCCCAGGGTGTCCGAGAGCGCCGCCTGGGCGGCCCAGCGAGATATCTCACCGGTGACACACCGTATCCGGCCACACATGCGGCACGCCCCGGGCTCTCCCGGCATCTGGGTCAAAACGTTTCAGCTCTGACGCGGCCGCTCTCCCCGAGCACGCCCCCGCCTACCGCTCCGCTTTCTGCAAGGCGAGGCGGTAGACCCAGTTGTCCGTGCCCAGCCCTTCGGCCTCGAGTGCGGACCCGCTCACCGTCACCGTGAACGAGGTCGGTGCGGCGGGGTGACCGAGCCGTCCCGCGAGGCTCGTC
Organism: Candidatus Rokuibacteriota bacterium; assembly: GCA_003220315.1. GTDB lineage: Bacteria > Methylomirabilota > Methylomirabilia > Rokubacteriales > CSP1-6 > 20CM-2-70-11. Next base: position 10,203 of record QHSA01000210.1, on the reverse strand, counting down.
CCCTGCTCGGATTTCACGACGAACCCCGAGCCTCCGAGATCGGTTCCGCTGACTTCGAGGGACCAGCGAACGTGGTCACCTTCCGGTGAGATTCGGAGGGTGGCGGCATACGCCTTGCGCCCGGCGGGCCCGGGGCCGGGACCCGTCAGCGTGCCGGTCCACGTGCCGGTCAGGCCCGCGAGCGCAGGATCACCCGGCGACAGGGCCGGTGCCTTCGGGACAGCCACCGGGGGCGGTGGGGGCGGTGGCGCACCGGGCGGTGGGGGCGGTGGCGCATCGAGCTTGACGAGATCGTCGCCCTCGATGCCTCGAAACCATCCCTGTGGCGGGTCCTGATGCTGGGCACGCGCCCACCCGCGGCCTCTCATGCAGGCTCGGTAGAGATCTTCCCGGACGATCCCGTAAGACTTGCTCCCGGTCGTGTAGATGGCGTTCTCTTGCGCGCACTCACGGCTGTCCTGCGAGAAGTCGGCGAAGCTAGCGCCGGGCTTGTTCCAGTAGTGCTTTCCGCAGCCGGCCAGGAAGAGGCTGACGACGACGACCGCGATGGGGGCGCGTTTCATCTGACTCCTCCTTCCCTCCGGCCTCAGAGTCTACCGCAGCTCACCCGCGTCGCGCCGCGGGTGAGGGCGTGCGGGCGCCGAGGACGGCCTCGGCGCCTGCCGGTGGAAGGCTTACTTCACGTCGACACAGATGAGCCGGTCGCGGGACAGCTCGGTTCCCTGGACAGGAATGGGCCCGGTCGGAGTGAAGATAAAAAACCGCTGGCGGTCTCTGAGGCCGCTGCCCACGACGACCAAGTCTCGGCTGCCGTCCTTGGAGAATTCGACCACCACCGACATCGCCCCGCCCTGCGCGTTACCGGCTGGACCAGGAATCGGGTTGTTCCCCCAGATGTGGTTCGTCGAGAGATAGTAGGTCGCGCCGGGGGGGACGACCGTGATGTCCTGTGGCGGCGTGAAGTCGGCATTCAGCGGATGCGGGACGCCGATCGCGGGCCCGGAGTCGTGCACCACGTCACCGAAGAAGTTTCGGTACGTGAGGCGCTCGATGGTCACGGCGTTCGCCAGGTCGATATTGCGAACGGAGATGGTGCCGGTCAGGATTTCGCTGTCGGAGTTCCGGAGAGCGTGGATCGCGCCGCAGCCCACTTTCGTTGTCTGCGCCGCGTCCGCCGTCGACACGGAGAGAAGACTGGCCAGGAGAAGCAGGATCGGTCGGTTCATGGTTTTCCTCCTTGTCGTGTATGTGGTCGCTCATCAGCTCGGGAGCGCGCGCTTGACCTTGTCGGCGGATTCCTGGAGGATCGCCGCCGTCTCGCCCGCCTGCCAGCGGCGTTCGGTCGGCCAGTAGTCGGGTGCTCGCTTGCCGGACTTGACGGCCTCGGCCGCGAGGACCATCAGCGTCGCGACGAGCTTGTCCTGGCGGAGGACGGCGTACTCCATCGCGGCCCAGTCGATGACCTCGTCGATCGCCTGGCCGCTCGCATCGCGCTCGTAGGGCTCGTACCAGCCCCGCTGGTCGGGTCGGAACGTCGTGACGATGCCCGTCTGCTTCGCCGCCGCGCGAAACGGCTGAGGGCCGGGATGCCGGTAGACCACGGCGAGCAAGATGTGGCCCCGGCTCCACGCGTAGCGGTAGTTGCCCGTGAGCGTGTAGTTGCGAGCCTGGTCTTCTTTCATTCCCTGCGAGACCAGGAGCCGCTGGAACGCGCGGTTGGCCTCGAAGATCGCCTCGGGCTTGAACCGTCCGTAGAGGCCTTCCTGCCCATAGACGTCGCCGGTCTTTTGATCCACGTGCTGGTCGGCGACGGACACGCCGAACGTCGCCTTGTACGAGTCGTCGAGCGAGACCGCGTTCGCCTGCAGGAGGACTTTGTTCAGCTCCCCGAGCCCCATACCGAGGGTGTAGGGGAGGAAGGCGAGCCCCTGGGCGAGCCCGGCCGCAATCATCAGGGGCGACAGAACGAGGTTGAGCATGCCGCGTCCGAACGTCTCCATCCCCGTTCGTCCGTCGTACGATGCGCAGCCGGTCCCCATGAGGGTGGCCGCCAGGAGTGCACAGGTTAGGCGTTTCGTCATTGTTCGCATTGGTCCGTCTCCTTCGTGGACGCTAGCTTCGGTGCTGCGTCCCATTCCGGTCGCCAGACGCAATAAGGAGGCCACTGCGGATGTGCGCGAAAGCCCGCAGTTGCGTCGTGCGGAGCGATAGGTGGTGGTGGCGAAAAATGGCGGAAAGCCGCCAGGCGGGGAGTGGTGGCGGCGTAGAATCCTCCTATGGTCGGGCTCGCGGAGATACTGGGTGAAAGTCCGGGGATCGTCGCCGTGCGCGAGACCGTCGGCCGGCTCCTTCAGCGTCAGGCTGACGCTCGCCGCTTGCCGCCGGTCCTCATCCAAGGCGAGACCGGCACCGGAAAGGGTCTCGTTGCCCGTGCGCTTCACCGCGCGGGTCCGCGCCGCGATGGCCCGTTCGTCGATGTCAACTGCGCCGCCATACCCGAACCGCTGCTCGAAGCCGAGATGTTCGGCTTCGAGCGTGGGGCCTTCACGGACGCTCGCCAGGCGAAGCCGGGACTGGTCCAGACCGCCCACAAAGGGCTGATCTTCCTAGACGAAGTGGGGCTGTTGCCTTCGGGCCTCCAGAGCAAACTCCTCAAGTTCGTCGAGGATCGGACGGTCCGCCGGCTCGGCAGCACGCGGAGTGAGCCGGTGGACGTGTGGATCATCACCGCCAGTAACGAGGATCTCGGTGCAGCAGCGCGTCAGGGTGGCTTCCGCGAAGACCTCTATCATCGGCTCGCGGTCGTCACGCTCTGGCTGCCGCCACTGCGCGAGCGCGGGGACGATATCGCGGTACTCGCCGAGCATTTCCTCGACCGGATCAGTCGCGACTACGGTCTTCCGCCGAAGAGCCTCGCCCCCGACGGTCGTGGCGCTCTCCTTGCACACCCATGGCCCGGGAATGTCCGCGAGTTGAGCAACGTGATCGAACGGGTGGCCCTCCTCGAGGAGGCGCCCCTGATCACGAGGGAAATGCTCGGGCTCCGGGAGCCTACCGCGATGGAAACGCCCCAGAGCGCAGATGGCGAGGAGGCCGTCCCCTTCAAGGAAGAGCTTGAAGGAATCGAGCGCGAGCGCCTCCTTCAAGCGCTACGCCGGGCCAAGTGGAACATCGTGCGTGCCGCCGCATCGCTGGGCATCCCGCGGGGGACTCTGCGGTATCGGATCGAGAAGTACGGGCTTGAGCGCGGGGGTGCGCTGCGGACCTCACGTCGCCGTCGGGCCCAGCCGACGGTTTCAGAGGGTCCGGTGACGTCGGCCGGTGCTGACGTCGAAGCGACTCCGGAGCCCACGCACTGGGAGGTGCGGCGTCTGGCGCTTCTGCGCGCCGCGCTCGTCGTACGGAAGGCGAGTGATGCTCTCTACACCAGTCGCGCGCTTGAGGTCATCGCGGAGAAGACCGGGAGCTTTGGCGGTCGTATCCAGGAGCGAGGGCCCACGGGAATCGTCGCGGCCTTCGGGCTCGAGCCTGTTGAAGATGCGCCACGGCGTTCGGCCCATGCCGCCATCGCCATGCAGAAGGCGGCCGAGCGAGCCCGGCGTGATGACGTGGAGCGGCCGGGGCTGAAGGTCGCGATCCACATGGCGGAGTGCCTCGTGCGCGAGACGGGACGGGGCTCCGAGATCGACCTCGAGACGAAACACCGGGCGTGGGGCGTGCTCGAGGCGCTCGTGAGCGACGCGGAGCCGGACGCGATCCTCGTCAGTGAAACCGCGGCGCCGTTGCTCGAGCGGCGCTTCGACCTTGTTCCGCTCGCTGGCCGAGGCGGGGGACGTCCCGCGTTTCGGCTCGTGGGGCCCGAACGGCCGGGGCTCGAGATTGGACGGCGCATGTCCACGTTCGTCGGGCGCCGGCAGGACCTCGAGCTCCTCGAGAGCCGGCTGGCCTTGGCCCTGCGAGGACATGGCCAGGTCGTGGGCGTCGTCGGCGAGGCCGGGATCGGGAAGTCGCGACTCCTCTACGAACTCCGACGGCGCGTGGGGAACAAGCCCGTTGCCTACCTCGCAGGGCGCTGCGTCTCCTACGGGGCCGGCATTCCCTATCTTCCCGTGCTCGACATCCTCCGACAGCACTTCGGGCTGATCGAGACCGCGGGTTCGGACGCGATCCGTGAGAGGGTCCGGCTCGGCCTGAACGCCGTGGGGATGAATGCCGAGCAAGCGTCACCGTATCTGCTCCACCTCTGGGGTGTGAAGGATGGAACGGAACGACTGGCCGCGCTGGACCCCGAGGCGATCAAGCTCCGTACGCTCGAAACGCTCAGCGGGTTGGTCCTCCGGATCAGCCACGCCCGCCCGTTGATCCTCGCTGTGGAGGATCTGCACTGCATCGACCGAGCCTCCGAAGACTTGCTCACCGCGCTCGTCGCGGACCTCCCGGGCACGCCGACCATGTTCCTCGCGAGCTATCGTCCGGGATATCGGCCCCCCTGGATCGACAAGTCGTTCGCGACGCAGGTCGCGCTCGAGCCTCTCTCACGAGAGCAGAGCCTGACTCTTGCGCGCTCGGTCTTCGAGACGGACGTACCGGAGAGTCTCGTGGGATCGATCCTCGACAAAGCCGAAGGGAATCCCTTCTTCTTAGAGGAGTTGTGCCACGTGGCCCGCGATCGAAGTGAGAGCCTGGCGGTGCCGGCGGTTCCGGACACGGTCCAGGAAGTGCTACTCGCGAGGATTCATCGGCTTCCCGACGAGCCGAAGCGGGTTCTTCAAGCGGCGTCCATCGTGGGGCGGGAGGTTCCCGGTCACCTGCTCCGGGCGATCCTGGATGCGCCGGGCGACCCCGAGACGCATCTGCGCGAGCTCACGCGACAGGAGTTCCTTTACGCCCGGCCGGGCGTCGAGGAATCTCTCTACATCTTCAAGCACCCGCTGACGCAGGAGGTGGTCTACGAGAGCGTCGCGGACGCGCGTCGCAAGACGCTTCACACCAAGGCCGCCAAAGCCCTGGAGGAGATGTACGTCGATCGGCTCGAAGCGGCCTACGACCGGCTCGCGTATCATTACGCGAAGACTGACGAGGCCGACCGGGCAGTCGAGTACCTCACACGCTTCGCCGAGCAAGCGGCCGGGCGATTCGCCCATGTGGAGGCGGCGGCAGCGCTGCGGGAAGCCCTGGCGCATGTCGAGCGGCTTCCGGCCGAGATTCGCGAGCGGCGGCTCTACGAGCTCGTCCTTCGTCAGAACGTCTCCCTGTTTTTCATTGGATGCTTCCGAGAGAACCTCGATCTCCTGCTCCGACATCAAGAGCGCGTTGAGCGGCTCGGAGATCCGACGCTGACCGGGCCCTTCTTTTATCATCTCGCCACCGCCTACTACATGCTGGGAGACCATGCACCGGCGGTGGCCCATGCCCGTCGAGCCCTCGACGACGCAAGTCGATCTGGCGATGAAGCGACCATGGGCAAGGCGCACTTCGTACTGGCCTACGAGGCATTCTGGTCCGGGCAGCCCTGGGACGGCGTGGCACACGGCCGGAGCGCCGTGACCTTGCTCGAACCGAACGACGAACGGTGGTCCCTGGGCTTTGCGCACTGGATCGTGGGGATGAATTACGCCTTGATGGGAGACTTCGAGGCTGCGCTGAGCGCCCAGGCTCGGGCGCACGCCATCGCTGAAGCCGCCCATCCCCGCCTGCTCGGGCTGACCATGTGGAGCACCGGGCTGATCCATTCCTCGATCGGAGAATGCGAAGCCGGGATCGACGCGTGTCGGCGAAGCCTCGAGGTGTCGCGTGACCCCGTGAATCTCGCGTCGGCGTCGGGCGCGCTGGGGTTCGCCTATCTCGAGCAGGGAGACCCTGCGCGGGCGATCCCGCTGCTCGAGCGGTCCGTCGAGGAGCTACGGAAGTTCGGATCCCGCGACTCGAGCGGCTGGTTCGCAACGTTCCTGGGCGAGGCGTACCTCGTAAGCGGTCAGATCGAAAGAGCGCAGGACCTCGCGGTGCAGGGGACGCAGGTGACCGGCGATGCAAGGTATCGCTTCGGACTCGGGTGGGCTCAGCGAACGCTGGGCCGGATCGCATACGCGCGCGGCCTCCACACCGATGCGGCGGAGCGCCTCGACGAGGCCCTTCAGACCTTCGGCTCCATGCGCGCGCGATTCGAGATGGCGCGGACACGATTGGAGCTGGCTCGAGTCAGACACGCCCAGGGTAACGCGGAAGCGGCGGCGACCGATCTCGGGGCCGCCCATCAGCTGTTCCGGGCGCTCGGCGTCCCGAAGTATGTCGAACGGAGCGAGCAACTCGCCCGGCAGCTTCAGGTGTCTCTGCCGGCATAACCTCGAGATCGGTCGGCCTCACGGCATCGGCTGGTCGGGTCAGACGCGCTCGAGGATGTGGAGCCCGCGCCCCCGGTCGATCAGGTAGATCAGGCCGCGCGCATCGACGCACACGTCGTTGCTGCACACGCGCTCCTGACCCTCGGGGACCGCCGGAACGAACGACGCGACTTCGCGCGGGGCGTGCGGGTCCGCGATGTCGACGATCCGGAGCCCGTGCGCGAACCAGGCGACGGGGATCTCCGTGCCCCGCACCTCTTCGCACGGCTGGTGGCAGCCGGTGAACTCCGGCTGCGGCGCGCCGTCCACGCCGTCGACCTGGAAGCTGGCGAACGGGACGGGCCGCGTCTCGTCGGTGATATCGACGAGCCAGAGGAACGAGGGGGGGCCGGGCGCGAGCTTCGCGACGTCCTCGTCGGTCACCACGAGAACGCGGCGGCCGCGCAGCGGGAACGGAATCGGGAGGGTCGTGTGCGTCGGCGCGGGAAACGGCGGACTCCAGTCGAGCCGGGAGACGAGCCGCGGCGTCGCCGGGTCCTCGATGTCGAGGATGACGAAGCCTCCGTGCCAGTAGCTCACGTAGAGCCGGGTGCCGAGGCGGATCGGGTGGTGGCAGCGGTGCGCGCGGCCCGACCAGGCCGGCGTCTCACCGCCCGCGACCCACTGGCCCGGCATCCACCAGCGGCCGACCTCCCTGGGCCGGCGCGGGTCCTCGAGGTCGAGGATCATCACGATGTTCCCGACGTAGCCGTCGAGCTCCGGCGAGATGTACGCGTAGCGTCCGTCGAAGGTGAACCGGTGGACGCCGGCGCCGCCCGAGCGCCAGAACGCGATCTCGCGCGGCGCGCGTGGGTTCGAGACGTCGAAGACCCCGAGGCCCCCCTGGAACCCGGGCGCGGGACGGTTGGCGGGCTGCGCCTCACGGTTGACCAGCATGACCCCGTTGGCCGCGCGGACCTTGTGGGAGTGCGTCCCCGTCGGGACTTCGAGCGTGGCCAGCCGCCGCGGGGCCGAGGGGTCGCGCACGTCGACGAGCGTCGTCCCGTTCGGCGCGTGCATGTGGGCGACGAACGCGACGTCGCCGCTGACCACCACCTGCCCGCCACCCGCGCAATCGAAGTAGCCGACCTCCCGGACTCCGACGGCGTGGCTCATGATCGCGGGGGTCGCGAGCCCGGCGCTCCTGGGCTCGGCACGACGGACGTCGCGCCGGAGGCCAGCATGGCGTCGATCTCCGCCTCGCCGAATCCCGCTTCGCGGAGCACCTCGAGGCTGTGCTCGCCGAGTCGCGGGGGGAGGCGGCGGATCTCGCCGGGTGTCCGGCTGTACGTCGTCGGGATCGCGGGCAAACGCAGCGTCCCCTCGCTCGGATGGTCGACGATCTGCCAGAAGCCGGTCGCCTCGAGCTGCGGGTCGGTGAGGAGCGTCTCGAGCGTGTTGACGATCGTCGCCGGGACGCCCGCGCGATCGAGCGCGTCGAGCCACTCGGCCGAGCTCCGGGTGGCGACGATCTTGCTCAGCTCCTCGTACAGCACCTCGATGTTGGCGAGGCGCGATTCCAGCGTCGTGAAGCGCGGATCGGCGAGGAGATCCGGCCGCCCGGCGACCGCGAAGAACGCCCGCCAGTCCGCGTCGGTATAGGGGACGACGGCCAGATAGCCGTCCCGCGTGCGGAACGGGCGCCGCCAGCGATTGAGGATCCGCTTGTAGCCGGCGGTCTCGAGCGGCGGGACGAACGTCTCGCCGTAGAGGTGCTCCACCATGACGTAGGCGACCACGGTCTCGAACATCGGCACCTCGATGGCCTGCCCCTCGCCGGTCCGCTCGCGGTGGAACAGCGCCGACAGCACCGCGGAGAGCACGGCGAGCGAGCTCGTCTTGTCGGCGACGATCGTCGGTACGTAGCGCGGCTCGCCCACGAGCGGGGCCTGGAGCGACGCGAGCCCCGCGGCCGCCTGGATGACGTCGTCGTACGCGGGCTTGTCGCCGTAGGGGCCGCGCGCGCGAAAGCCGTAGGTCGCGCAGTAGACGAGCCGGGGGTTGACGGCGCGGAACGCCTCGTACTCGAGGCCGAGCCTCGCCGCTGGTCCGGGCCGGAAGTTGTGCAGGATGACGTCGGCGGTCGCCGCGAGCCGGAGCAGCGCGCCGCGTCCGGCGGCCTGCTTGAGATCGAGGACCAGGCTGCGCTTGTTCCGGTTGCAGGCGAGGTAGAACGCCGCCATGCCGGGGTGTCGGGCCGGCCCGAGGCGGCGCGTCGTGTCGCCTTCGGGGGGCTCGATCTTGATGACGTCGGCGCCCAGGTCGCCCAGGGTCTGCGCGGCCCAGGGGCCGAGCACGACGGTCGTGACGTCGAGGACGCGGATGCCTACGAGCGGTCCGGGCATGTCGCGCCACGCCCCAGGAGCGTCCCCGCCCGCAATCGATCGTGCAGGTGCTCCACGTTCGGGAGCGGGACGACCTCCGACACGACCGGCGTGATCCGGCGCGCCGCCACGAGGCGCGCGGCCTGCGCCACTTCCCAGCGCGAGGCGTACCGCGATCCGATGATGCTGATCTCCGCCTGCACCATGCGCCGGGGCGCGACCTCGGTCACACCCCCCGGGAACGTCGTCAGGAGGACCAGCCGGCCGCGCGGCCCGAGCGCCTCGAGGCAGGCGCCGAGGGTCTGCGCCGTGCCCACGAGATCGATCGCCACCGCCACGCCACCCGGGGCGACGGCGCGCACGCAATCGGAGAGATCCGGGGTGTCGGCGTCGAGCGCCGCGAGCGCACCGAACTCGCTGACCGCCTTGAGCTTGTGGGTCCCCCGGTCGATCGCGATGACCGCGCCGCCGAACTCCCGGGCCATCTGGACCATGTGGATGCCGACGCCGCCGGCCGCGCCCACGACTAGCACAGTGTCGCCGGGAGCGATCGCGGCCCGTCGACTGACATGGAACGGCGTCGCGATCGCGTCGGGAATCGCCGTGGCGTCAACGACCGAGACGCCCTCGGGCACCGGAAGGAAATTCCTCGCCGGGAGCGCGAGGTATTCGGCGTAGCCGCCATCGGCGGCCACGCCGACCTGCCCGCGCAGGCGGCGGCAGAGCGGCTCGTGCGCGAGGCGGCAGAGATCACAGTCGTCGCAAAAGAGATAGAAGTAGCTCATCACGCGCTGCCCGGCGGAGAGCGTGGTGACGGCCGCGCCGACCTCGACGACGGTGCCGACGGCCTCGTGGCCCGGGATGCGCGGGAGGTCCTCCGGCCGGCGGCTGTGGTTGCCGTTCATGTAATTGAGCACGGTGAGCCCGACGCCGCACGCTTCGACGCGCACGAGGGCGTCCGTCGCACCGACGCGCGGGTGGCCGACGGCCTCGTACCGGAGCCGGCCGCCCCACTCGTGCAGAATCTGCGCGCGGATGTCGAGGCCCTGCCTAGCTCACCATCGTGTAGGTGCGCTCGATGTTGCCGCGGAGACCCTGGCGCCAGGGGCGATAGTGACCGTAGAGGGAAAAGGGCTTCTCGTACACGAGGGCGAGCCGTTCGGGCACGCGCTGCTGGGCTTCCTCGAGCGTGGCGCCCGCGGCGACCTCGGCGCGCACGGCGTCGACCATGTCGTGGACGTAGCCCCGGAAGGTCTGGAGCCAGTCGCGGCCGGCGACGTCACCGTGGCCCATGATGATGTGCGTGAAGTCGAGCTGAGCGAGGCGGTCGAGCGTCGTTACCCAGTCCTCCGGATAGCCGTCGCCCATAAAGGGCGTCCAGCCGATGACGGCGTCGCCCGTGACGACGACCTTCTCCCTCGGCAGGTAGACGAACACGTCCCCCTCGGTGTGCGCCCGCCCGAGGTAGAGGAGGTGGATCTCGCGGTCGCGCCGGTAGA
>QHSA01000209.1 GCA_003220315.1 Candidatus Rokuibacteriota bacterium | reverse complement strand
AGCCCTCGCCTGCCCAGCTTCTCTTCCCGCAGGTCAGCAAACTCGACCTGTTCCCGAGCGCCGGGGCCCACACCACGTTCCCCGTCCTCCGACAGCCGGTTCCGGACTTCAGCGACAACACCAGCGGCGCGGTCCGCGACTTCGTCGTCATCACCAACGAGTCCACGGCCAACGAGTGCCAGGAGAACCGACAGCTCGTCTACATCGCAGACGTCACCACCGAGTCGAAGCCGTTCAACGTTTCCAACTACCAGGTGCCGGAGGCCCCGCAGCAGTTCTGTCAGGTGGGCGGCCGCTTCGGGTCCCACTCGAGCAGCGAGAACTTCACGCCGATCTACTACCGGCGCATCATGTTCTTCGCGTGGTTCAACGCCGGTGTGCGGGCTGTCGATATTCGCGATCCCTTCAATCCGGTGGAGATCGCGTTCTACATCCCGGCCACCACGGCCAACACGGACGTGCGGTGCCGCGACAACAACGACCCGTCGACCTGCAAGATCGCGATCCAGACCAACAACGTCGACGTCGACGACCGGGGGTACGTCATCATCGTCGACCGGGCCAACACGGGCATGCACATCCTCGAGCTCGTCGGCGACGCCCGGAAGGTTGCGAACTTCCCCTAACCGTTTCCTCTCGCATCGGGGCGGGGCGCCGGTGGTGGCGCCCCGCCTCGACCAGCCCCGGCGGGAAGGGCCTTGCTCCGACACCATGGACGCCAAGTCGTCCTTGGCCGGGCGCCGAGTCGGCGCCCATGGCGTCGCTCTCTTAGCTCGTGCTGACGATGTCCAGGCCTCCGTGGCCGTGCGTCACTTCAGCCCCTTCAGGACCTCCTGGACGTCGAGCGGCGTCAGGGTGATCTCGATGCGGCGGTTCTCGGCCTTTCCTTCGGTAGTGTCATTGCTGGCGACCGGCCGGAAGGGGCCGTAGCCGACGGCGGCGAGGTTCTTGCCGTCGACGCCGGCCTTCTCCTCCAGGAACCGGAGCACCGTCGTCGCCCGCACTGCGGACAGCTCCCAGTTGGTCGGGAACTGCTGACGGAGCGCGACGCCGATCGGCACCGAATCGGTGTACCCTTCGATCCGGATCTGCTTGTCCTTCACCCCGAGCAGCACCTGGCCGACCTTGCCCAAGACGTCTTTGCCTTGCGCCTTGATCTCCGCCTTGCCCGAGTCGAAGAGGATCTTCTCCACCATCTGAACGGAGAGCTTGTCCCGGATCTGCGTGACCTTGATCTCGCCTTTCGAGATCTCGCTCTGGAGGTCCTTGACCAGGCTGTCGTAGGTCCCCTTGAGGCGATTGATCTCCGCGTCCTTCTGCGCGGCGGCCTCGGCCGCCCGCTTTTCCGCGTCGCCGAGCCGGTCGCCGAGGGCGGCGATGTCACGCTCCAGCCCGGCCTTCTTCGCCTCCAGATCGGTCGACTGCTGGTTGAGGGACGAGATCTGCTGATTGAGGGACGCGATCTGCGCCTCGCGACGCGCGACCTCGTCGCGCTGGCTGGCGACCTGGGACCGGAGCGAGGCGATGTCCTTCTCCAGCGAGGTCCGGTCCGTTGACGCCTTGGTCTCCAGCTCGTGGTACTTGGACGACGAGACACACCCGGTGAGTAAGCCTGCTACGAGAAGCAGGACGAAGGGATGGCTCCTCTGCATACGTGGTGTCTCCTCTCTACGAGTGCCGGGCCAACGACCGTCGTCTGGCCCCGCACGCTGCGGTCTCGCTCGGCGAGTAGCCGAATTATGTTAGGGGCACACTAGCGGTACGATTGGGCGGTCCCCCTAAATTGTAGGACGACCCGCCCGTTTGTCACGCCGGATTTTCGACCTCGAGCACGTGGGCCGTCGGGCGGCGCCGGGCTCAGCCGGGCCGGCGCGAGGTGCCCAGCGCGAAGAGCCCCCAGCTCACGAGCACGGCGACCGGCGCCGCGCCGAACGGCACGGTGTACGAGCCGGTCAGGTCGTAGAGGAACCCCGCAGCGGCGGGCCCCAGCGCGGCCCCGGAGCGCCAGCCGAGGGTCAGCACGCCCATGATCGCGCCGAGCGCCCGCATCCCGAACACGTCAGGGATCACCTTCACGATCATCGTATCCGACGCCGCAAAGCCCGCCCCGAACACGACCAGCGAGGCAAGCAGCGCCTCGCGTGACGGGATCCACAGGAGCGTGACCAGCGCGAGCGTCTCGATCACGTAGGCGACGCGGATGGTCGTGATCGTGCCGCGTCGGTCGGACACGACGCCCGCCGCGAGGCGACCGCCCACGGAGCCGACGCCGTAGGCGGTGAGCGCGAGCGACGCGCCCGCGAGGCCGATGCCCTGGTCGCGCGCGAACGGCACGATGTGGACGGAGACCATGAACGCGAGGCCGCCGAGCAGGAGCCACGCGAAATTCAGGTACCACTGGCGCGGGTCGGCGAGCGCGTCGCGGAGCGTGACACTCAATTCGCGTGCGGGCGGGGCGCCGCCGCTCGGGGCGGCCACGCCCGTCGCCTCGGCGTGTCGCGCCGGCCGAAGGAGCGACGTCACCTCGGCCGCGCGGGGCAGGCGGACGGTCAGCGCCGCGAGCATCGTGAGCAGCCCGCAGCCGCTCCCGAGAAGCGCGTAGGCGCCGCGCCAGCCCACCCGCGCGATGAGCCACGCCGCGAGCGGCCCGCCCGAGATGTACCCGAGGTTGAACCCCACCAGGACGAGGGCGAGGGCGAGACCGCGGCCTTCGTCGAACCAGCGCGTCACCGTCGACGCGCTGAGCAGGTAGAAGCTCGACATCCCCACTCCGCCCATCACCCCGACGAAGAGGTAGAGATGCCACAGCGCGTCGACCATCGAGACGAGGGCGAAGCCCGCGCCGGCCAGGGCCACCGTGAGGGCCAGCATGACGCGTGGGCCGTGGCGGTCGGCGAGGGCGCCGATACCGAAGCCGGCGAGGCCGCCGAGCAGCAGGTTGATCGAGAGTGCCGTCGAGATGGCGCCACGGCTCCACGCGAAGCTCTCGGCGAGGACGGGGAGGAACACGCCGTACGCCGCGAGCGGTGTCGCGATGCCGAAGGTGACCATGAACAGGGCGGCGACGATCAGCCAGCGACGAGCGGGGGGACGCACGCTCAGAGTCCTACCACACCGCGGCGGGCCGCGCAGCCCGGCCGACGGGCGCGCCTGTCCTCGCCCCCGCGTTTGGTGTATAAATGGCGGCGACGGCAACCCCAACGGAGGAGAGGACGACATGACCCAGCTGAGAATCCCCCTGGACGCGCAGCGCTTCGCCAAAGGCCTGACCTGGAAGGACTACATGGCCCAGATGGGCGACACCCGGGCCCGCACCGAGGACAACTACGCGAAATCGGTCCTGACCGAGGACGAGCGGAAGTTCTTCGGCACCGTCACCCAGGTGCCGTACGTGCTGATGCTCGCCGAGAACTGGTGCGGGGACGTCCACCGGAACTCGCCCCTCATCGCGCACATCTCGGAGGCGATGCCGCACTGTGAGCTGCGCGTGTTCTTCCGCGATCAAAACCCTGATCTGCGAGACACCTTCCTCAACAACGGCTACCAGTCCATCCCCGTCGTGGTCTTCTTCGACCGCGACTGGAACGAGATCGGCCGCTGGATCGAGCGCGCGCACGCGGCGACCGCGAAGGTCAGCGGCATCCGCGCCAAGACGCTCGACGTCGCGCCGAAGGACAAGCAGGACGCGGCGATGGCCGAGTACCGAAAGCAGGTCCAGGCCGAGTACGACGTGCCCGGCGGTCCGCTCTGGCGCGCCGCGGCGCAGGAGGTGCGACTCCTGCTGGAGCAGCGGCTGGGGCTCGCGCCCAAGAAGTAGCCGGGCGCGCGGATCGCGCCTCGCTCAGCGCCGATCCTCGAACGCGAGCCGCACGCCGAAGCCGAGCAGCACGATGCCCGAGATCGCCTCGAGCGCGCGGCGCGCCCGCGCGCTCGCAAGGACGACGCGACCTCGATCGAACAGGAACGCGAGTCCCGCCCACTTGAGGGCGAGATACGCGTTCGCCGAATGCATCAGGACGATCGAGAGCCCGAGCGCCGAAAGTATCGCGTGCACGAACAGCCCGCAGCAGATACCGAGCGTCGTCACGACTCCAGCCTGGCGTCCGCCGCGGAGCACGTTCTTGATCACGAGAAACGTGTCGGCTCCGGGCGTGATGGTGAGGAGCGCTGCGATGCCGGTGAAGACGAGAACCTGATGGTCGAGCATGCGCGACCCTAGCCCAGCACCTCGGGGTTCACGACGTTGATCGGCTTGCCGCTCGCGTAGGCGAGCATCTGGTCGAAGATCGTGCCGAACATGGTCTCGAGCCCGTCGCGCTCGACGTAGCCGAGGTGCGGCGTGCAGACCACGTTGTCCATCGCCAGCAGGGGATGCTTGGCCCCGAGCACCGGCTCCTCTTCGTAGACGTCCACCGCCGCCATGCCCGGGTGCCCCGCACGGAGCGCCGCCTCCAGGACCCCGGGCGCGATCAGGCCGGCCCGGCTGGTGTTGACGAGGAGCGCCGTCGGCTTCATCCGGGCGAGATCGGCCGCGGTGACGATGCCGCGGGTGGCGTCGACGAGCCGCAGGTGGAGCGACAGCACGTCGGCCTCCGCGAAGAGGGCCTCCTTGCTCGCCGCGACGGCGTAGCCGTCCGCGCGCGCCCCGGTGATCGAGGCCTCGCGTCCCCACGCGAGGACGGTCATGCCGAAGGCCTTGCCGTACCCGGCGACGACGGCGCCGATCCTGCCGTAGCCGTAGATGCCGAGCGTCTTCCCGCGCAGGCCGGTCCCGACGGGGAACGCCTGCCACGTCCCCGCGCGGAGCGCGGCCATTTCATGAGGCAGGCGCCGGAGCGCGGCGATGATCAGCCCCCAGGTCAGCTCGGCGGTCGCGTAGGACGGCCGGCCGGGCGCCATGGCGGACGACACGATCACGCCGCGGCGCGTACAGGCCTCGACGTCGATGTGCGGGTACACGCTCACCTGGCTGATGAGGCGGAGCTTGTCGAGACGCTCGAGCAGCGGCGCGCGGATCGGCGTGCGCTCGCGCAGCAGCGCCAGCGCCTCGGTCTCCTTGAGCCGCGCGGCCAGCGCGTCGACGTCTTTGGTGTGGTCGTTCCAGATCGTGACGTGATGGCGGGTGATCTTGCCGAAGCACGCCAGCGTCCGGATCGTGTCCTGATAGTCGTCCAGGATCGTGATATTCATTTCAGCCCCGGAGCCTCAGCCGAGTCCACGTGCGCCTGACGAGCCCCGGACGCGCGGAGCGCTCGGTGGCCTTGAGTGAGAGCGTCGGCAGGACGCGGTCGAAGCCGGCGTCCCGATCCCAGCGGTTGC
This sequence comes from Candidatus Rokuibacteriota bacterium, assembly GCA_003220315.1. Lineage (GTDB taxonomy): Bacteria > Methylomirabilota > Methylomirabilia > Rokubacteriales > CSP1-6 > 20CM-2-70-11. The sequence continues at coordinate 6,652 of QHSA01000209.1, read as the reverse complement.
GCGTCCACGCGAGCCGCCCGAATGCGCGCACCGCCCAGTAGATGGCCAGGCGTTGCCACCCAGGAACCGCCAGCACCTCCATGCCTTCGCGAAGGATCCAGTCCGAGCTCGGCCGGGACCGACGCTGCGTCCAGTAGAGCCAGTCGTGGATGACCGCGGCATTCCCGTACTTGCCCCATTTCGGGAGCGCGATCCAGAAGAGGCGTGGAATCGACGCGAAGTCGGTCATGAAGCCCACGCGCACATCGATCCGATCGCCGCTGCCTTCGCGTCCGACGTCGTAGCCGAACGGTCGGACGATCACCCAGGTGTTGCCGTCGGCGAGCGGGGTGACGACGAGCGCTTCGGTGAAACGGCTCATCGGGCGCGGGCCGCTCCCGTGCTCCCGCGCTTCGCGGTGACGAGACGGTAGCCCAGATCCATCTCCGACCGGAGCAAGAGGTCTCCGTATCGACGCTCCCCCGACGGCTCTACCGCGACGACGGATCGAGCCGAGGACTCGTAGGAGCCCGCGCCGGCTCCGACGTTCACGACCGTGTCCGCCTGATCCAGGGCGCGTGCGATGGCCGCGGCGATTCGAGGGTCGGGACGACGGGCGTTCCCGTATCCGACGCCAATCTCGTCGTAAAGCTGTGTCATCGGCGCACTCCGCAGCCTATCACGACGGTTCGATCGCGCTCTGGATAATGAGCCGTGCGGCCTGCTACACTGCGCGCGGTCCCGAGCCAAAGGAGAGAGCCATGGCGGAGACGGCGAGGCTGGCGGTGTTCCACGGGGCGGGGAAGCCGTTCGAGGTCCGCGAGTACCCGGTGCCGGACCCGGAGCCGGGGGCGATCCTCATCAAGGTCGCGCTCGCCAACGTGTGCGGCTCGGACCTCCACTACTGGCGGGGCGAGCTGGACTACGCGAAGATGGGCCGGCCGCTCCCGCTCAACACCGGGCACGAGCACGTGGGACGCGTGGCGAAGCTGGGGCCGGGGGTGACGACCGACTCCGCCGGCCGGCCCGTGGCGGTGGGCGACCGCGTCGCCTACCGGTACTTCTTCCCGTGTGGGCGCTGCCGCGCCTGTCTCCGGCAACGCACCAAGTCGTGCCCGGTGCGCCAGGCCAACTGGCTCGTCTCGTGCGAGGCGTGGCCACACTTCCAGGGAGGCTTCGGCCAGTACTTCTACCTGCGACCGAACCACGCCGTCTTCAAGCTCCCCGACGAGATCACCGACGAGATGGCGGCGGGCGTGAACTGCGCCTACACCCAGGTCTACGCCGGCCTCGACCTGGCCGGGCTCCGCGCCGGGCAGATCGTCGTCATCCAGGGCGCGGGCGGTCTCGGCGTCTACGCGTGCGCGGTGGCGCGCGAGATGGGCGCGGCGTGCGTGATCGTCATCGACGGCGTGGACGAGCGGCTCGAGTTGGCGCGGCGGTTCGGCGCCCACGAGATCGTCGATCTGCGCGAGCATGCGACGCCGGAGGCCCGCGTGAAGCGAGTCAAGGCGCTCACGGACGGCTGGGGCGGCGACATCGTCATGGAGCTGGTCGGCAACCCGAAGGTGGTCGACGAGGGGCTCCGGATGACGGCGCCCGAGGGGACGTATCTGGAGATCGGCAACATCAATATCGGCTGGAAAGCCGAGTTCGACCCCGCGTGGATCGTCTTCGGCAACCGCAAGATCCTCGGCCTCGCGCACTACGAAGCCGAGCATCTGCGCGGCGCGCTCGACCTCATGCACCGCACGCTCACGCGCTACCCGTGGGAGAAGGTCGTCTCCCACAAGTTCCCGCTCGAGGCGATCAACGACGCCTTCGTTCAACAAGACCAGGGCCACGTGACGCGCGCCGCGATCGTGCCGAACTGACGGGGCGAGCGGGTCGGGTCGGCACGGCACCATGCGCGTCCACAGCGTCGAGGCGATCGCGATCGAGATCCCGCTGACGAAGAACTTCGGCGGCAGCACGTACGCCGTCCGCAAGCGCTGCACCGTCATCACCCGCATGCGCACCGACGCGGGGCTCGTCAGCGAGGTGTACAACGGCGACAACCGTGAGCACGGTCGCGAGATCGTGCGCCTGATCCACGAGGAGCTCGCCCCGCGCGTCACGGGCCTGAGCATCTTCGAGGGCGAGCGAATCTGGGAGACGCTGTTCGCGCTCACCCACGCGACGCGCGAGCGGAAGACGCTGCTCGAAGCGATCGCCTGCGTGGACTGCGCCCTCTGGGACCTCCGCGGCAAGGCGCGGGGCGAGAGCGTGAGCGCCCTCCTCGGAGGCTCGCGCGCGAGCCTCCCGATCATCTCCATCGGGGGCTATTACATGGACGGCAAGACGCACGCCGACATCGGGCGCGAGATGGAGGCGTACCGCCAGGCCGGGATGGCGGGTTGCAAGTTCAAGGTCGGCGGACTGACGCCGGAGGAGGACGCCAAGCGCGTCGAGGTTGCGCGCAAGGCGGCGGGGTCGGAGTTCATCCTGGCCGTGGACGCCAATCGCGGCTGGTCGGTGGAGGACGCGGAGCGCTTCGCGCATCTGGTCGAGCCCCTCGACCTCCGCTGGTTCGAGGAGCCGTGCCACTGGTACGACGACGTCGGCATGATGGCGCGCGTGCGCCGGGCGACGCGGATCCCGATCACCGCGGGTCAGAGCGAGCTCACGCACCACGGCGTGCGCCGCCTCGTCGAGGCCCGCGCCGTCGACCTCGTCAACTTCGACGCCTCGGAAGGCGGCGGCGTCACCGAGTGGCGGCGCGCGGCGCTCGTGTGCGGCGCGGCCGGCGTGCAGATGGCGCACCACGAAGAGCCGCAGATCGCCCAGCACCTGCTCGCGGCGGTGGCGCACGGCACCTACGTCGAGTGCTTCGCCGACCCCGAGCGCGATCCCGTGTGGCAGGCGATGTGGGCGAACCGTCCCCCGATCAAGGACGGGATCATGCAGGTGGCGCAGGATCCGGGCTTCGGCCTGATCCTCGACGAAGGCCTGGTGCGGAGATACCGCGTCGCTTAATCGGTCCGTGAGGGGGCGCACGATGAGAACACCACCGTTCATGCTCGTGTCGCTGCTCGCGCTCGCCGGCCTCGCCCTGGTGTCGCCGACCGGAGCCGACGCGGTCACGTTCACCCATGGTGTCGCCAGCGGTGAAGTGACGCACGGGAGCGCGGTGCTCTGGACGCGCGTCGATCAGGAGGCTGCGCTCACCGTTGACGTGTCGACGGACCCGCGCTTCGAAGAACCGACGCTGACGGAGACCGCGCTGGCCTCGGCGGATAGCGACTTCACGGCCCGGGTCATCGCCGCGCCGCTCAGGCCCGGCCAGCAGTACTTTTTCCGTTGGCGGGACGGCGCCTCGGTGAGCGAGGTCGGCACCTTCAAGGCGTCATCACCGGCGTGAACATCCAGCAGCTCTACATCCTTCCCTACGACACCTGGGAGGGCTACGCCGCCGAGCGGGCAGAGATCCTGAACTTCATCCGGGACCAGGGGATCCGGAACGTGATATTCCTGACGACCGACGGGCACCAGAACGTGATGAAGGGCGTCTTCATCGATCGGTTCACCGACCCCGTGCCCGTCGCCTACGAGGCCATGACCGGACCGATCGCCACGGTGACCTGGCAGAACCTGATCCTGGGCGCGATCGGCCCGCTGGGGGTGGTCGCTCAGCAGGCGATCCACACGCTTCTCGGCGCCGACTGCCGGCACCTGAACGCGTACTCGTACGGCGTCGTTCGGGTCGACCCCACGACAGGAAGCGCCACCATCACGCTGAAGGACTCGGCCGGGAACGCGCTGCACGACCAGCTGACGCCGACGACGGCGTGCACGCGGACGATCGGCCCCTGAGGCGGAGGTCATGGAGCTCACGGGACAGGTCGCGATCGTTACCGGCGCGGGCCGCGGGATCGGCCGCGCCACCGCGCTCGAGCTCGCGCGGATGGGGGCCGACCTCGTCGTCGCCGAGCTGGACCGCGCCGGGGCCGAGCGCACCGCCGCCGAGGTGAAGGGGCTCGGGCGCCGCGTCAGCGTCGTGCCGACCGACGTCACGCGACGCACCGACCTCGCGGCCATGACGGAGCGCACGCGTGCCGAGTTCGGGCGGATCGACATCCTCGTGAACAACGCCGGCATCTACCGCGCCGCGGCGCCCCTCGACGTCACCGAGGCGCACTGGGACGCGGTGATGAATGTCAACGCCAAGGCGGTGTTCTTCGCCTGCCAGGCGGTGCTGCCGCTGATGATCGCGCAGAAGCGCGGCAGTATCGTGAGCGTCGCGTCGATGGCGGGCAAGATCGGCAATCGCAACAACCTTCCGTACAACGCCAGCAAGGCCGCCGTGATCAGCATCACCAAGAGCCTCGCGCTCGCCCACGCCAAGGACGGTGTCCGGGTGAACTGCGTCTGCCCCGGCTTCGTGGAGACCGACATGTGGACGGTCGTCGCGCGCGAGCAGGGCGCCCTGATGGGCTTGGCGCCCGAGGAGTTCACCCGGCAGCGCGCCGCCCAGGTGCCGCTCGGGCGGATGGAGCGTCCCGACGACGTGGCCAACGTGATCGGCTTCCTCGCGTCGGGCAAGTCGGGCTACATGACGGGCCAGGCGCTCAGCGTCGACGGCGGCCTGGTGATGCATTGAGCGCACAGGTCCCGCGACAGGAGAACGCGATGAGTGAAACGTCGAAGCTCCTGCTGGAGAAGGACGCGCCGATCGGCTGGATCGTCTTCAACCAGCCGGACAAGCGAAACGCCGTGAGTCAGGAGATGTGGCAGCGCATGCCCGACTACGTGCACGATCTGGCCGCCGACGACGCCATCCGGGTGGTTGTCCTGCGCGGGGCCGGTGAGCAGGCGTTCGTCGCCGGCGCCGACATCTCACAGTTCAAGGAGCGCCGCCGCAACATGGCCGACGAGGCGGAGTACCGGCAGATCTCCGCGCGCGGGCAGGACGCCCTCGCGACACTGACGAAGCCCCTCCTGGCGATGATCCACGGCTACTGCGTGGGCGGCGGCGTCAGCATCGCCATCACCTGCGACCTCCGGATCGCGTCGGACGATGCCCGGTTCGGCATTCCCGCGGCGCGGCTCGGGCTCGGCTACCACTACCACGGCATGGAGAAGCTGATGGCGCTGGTCGGGCCGGCCTCCACGAAGGAGATCTTCTTCACCGCGCGCACCGACTGGAGCGCCCAGGACGCGCTCCGCATGGGGCTCGTCAACCAGGTCGTGCCGAAGGCGGAGCTGGAACCGTTCACGCGCGACTACGCCCTGAGGATCGCCCGGAACGCGCCGCTCACGCTCCGCTCCGCCAAAGCGACCGTCGAGCAGCTCGGGCGGCCCGCCCCCGAGCGCGACCTCGTCCTGCTCGATCGGCTGATCGCCGAGTGCTTCAACAGTCAGGACTATCAGGAGGGCGTGCGAGCCTTCTCCGAAAAGCGCCACCCGAAGTTCCTGGGCCGCTGACGTCGGCGTCGGTTCCCTCCCGTGGTAGCGTATAGTACGGCGGCATGAGCCAACCCCCGCGTTTCGTCACGCTGCCCGAGATTCGCCGTGCCGCTCGCGAGCGCCTGCCGCGCGAGGTGTGGAACTTCGGCGACGGCGGCGCCGAGACGGAGACGACGCTCCGCCGCAACCGCCGCCACCTCGACCGCCTCGCGATCCAGCAGCACGTCCTCGTCGACGTCCGCCAGATCGACCTCCGCACGAGCCTCCTCGGCGTGCCCCTCGCGTGGCCGGTGTCGGTCGCGCCCATGGGCGGCCTCATCCTGTTCCACCCCGAGGGCGACGTGGAGATGGCGCGGGGGGCGGCCAAGGCCGACACCCTCCAGTGGCTCTCCGGCGCCACCGGGTGGCCCGTCGAAGAGGTCGCCAAGGCCGGCGCGGCGCCGCAGATGTTCCAGCTCTACCACCACGGAGACCGCGGGTGGGTCGGTGAGCTGCTCGCGCGCGTCGAGGCCTCCGGGTACCTGGCGGTCGCCCTCACCGTGGACGTGCAGCTCTACGGTCGCCGCGAGCGCGACATCCTCGCGCGCTGGAGCCCGCGCAAGGCCATGGAGATCGCGCCCAACCCGCGCGGGCCGACCCCCGAGTACCAGGCGCGTCTCACGTGGGACGACGTCCTGTGGCTGATGAAGACGACGAAGCTCCCGGTGGGGCTGAAGGGGATCATGACGGTGCGCGACGCCCGCCGCGCCGCGGACATGGGGGTGCGCCTGATCTGGGTCTCCAACCACGGCGGTCGTCAGCTCGACCAGACGCAGTCGACCATCGACGCGCTGCCCGCCATCGCCGACGCCGTGGGCGATCGCGTCGACATCGTGGTCGACGGCGGCTTCGCGCGCGGGACCGATGTGGTGAAGGGGCTGGCGCGCGGGGCGAAGGTGGTGGCGGTCGGGCGAGCCGCCCTCTGGGGTCTCGCCGCCGACGGCGCCGCCGGCGTTGCCCGCGCCCTCGAGATCCTGCGTGAGGAAGTCCGCACGACGATGGGCCTCGCGGGCCGTACGCGGATCGCCGACCTCACGCGCGACTTGATCTTCAGAGTCGATTGAGATAGCAACGCCAGGGGACGCGGCCATGGCGACGACACCGGCGGTCACGAGCGAGCGAGGGTTTGCTGCCGAGTACGCCCGGCTCGAGGAGCGGATCCTCGCGCGCGATCAGATTGCGGCCAGCC
>QHSA01000145.1 GCA_003220315.1 Candidatus Rokuibacteriota bacterium | reverse complement strand
GCGCCAAGGAGATCATCATGGAGTGCCGGAGGTATTCGGCCGCCGACGCCCACGCGATGGGCCTCCTCCACCGCGTCGTGCCGGGCACGTCGCTCCTCAAAGAGGCGCGCGCCTGGGTCGAGCTGCTCGCCGCCAAGCCCGCGAGGCCGCTGGCGGAAGCCAAGGCGCGGATCAACGCCATCACCCGCGCGGGCATCCCCGAGGTCAACGCGATGACGGAGGGTTTCCTCGACCGCGGCTCGGACCCGGACGATGCTTGAAGGGATCCACGTCCTCGACCTCTCGCGGGTCATCGCCGGGCCGTACTGCGCGACGCTCATGGCCGACCTCGGCGCCGACGTCATCAAGGTCGAGCGCCCGGGTCGCGGCGACGACCTGCGCGCGTGGCGCGGTGACGGCATGAGCGCCACGTTCGCCGCGATCAACCGGAACAAGCGGGGGATCGCGGTCGACCTCCAGCACCCTGAGGGCGCCCGCCTCGCGTTCGAGCTCGCGCGGCGCGCGGACGTCGTCGTCGAGAACTTCCTCCCCGGGGTCGCCGAGCGGCTAGGCCTCGGCTACCAGGCGGTGAGCGCCGCAAACCCGTCCGTCATCTACGCATCCGTCACCGGCTTCGGTCAGACCGGGCCGCACGCGCGGCGCGCGGGCTACAACACGATCGCGCAGGGGATGAGTGGCATCATGGCCCTCACCGGTCAGCCGGGGAGCCCGCCCACCAAGGTCGGCGGCTCGGTGGCGGACCTCGCCGCCGCGTTCCTCGCGTTCGGCGCGGTGAACGCCGCGCTCGTCCACCGGCTCCGGACCGGCCAGGGCCAGCACCTGGACGTCAACCTGCTCGCCTCGACGCTCGCGCTCCTCCCCGACCCCGTCGCCCACTACTTCGACTCCGGCACGCGCCCGCCGCGGGTCGGGAATCGGAACCCCAATCTCACGCCGGCCGAGGCGTTCCACACCAAGGACGGCTGGGTCCAGGTCGTCATCATGAACCCCGACCAGTATGCGCGCTTGTGCGCGGTGCTGGGCGACGACGAGCTCGCGACCGACCCGAAGTTCGCGACCAACGAGAGCCGCCTCGTCCATCACGACGAGCTCCAGGCACGGATCGAAGCCGCGCTCGCCCGGGCGACGACCGCCGAGTGGGTGAGGCGCTTCGAGGCGGCGCAGGTCGCCGCCGGGCCGATCTACGAGTTCGACGAGGTGTTCGACGACCCCCAGGTCCAGCACCTCGGCCTCGTGACCGAGGTCGATCAGCCGGGCTACGGACAGGCGAAGATGCTCGCCTTCCCCGTCCGCGCTTCGGCGACGCCCGCCACGATCCGCCGCCCGGCCCCGCGGCTCGGCGAGCACACCGCCGAGGTGCTGGGCGAGCTCGGCCTCGCGCGCGCGGAGATCGAGCGTCTCGCCGCCTCCGGCGTCGTCGCGCTCGCATGAGGGGGAGCTGAGGATGCGACGACACGCTGTGCTGCTGGCGCTGGCGGTCCTCGCCACCGCCGCCTGTGCGCTCCACCCCGGACGCGTGTTCCCGTCGCCCGAGCCCGCCCAGATCACCGTCAACGTGACCGACAAGGCGGCGCTCGTGCGGATGTTCGGCGAGCCCTACCAGGTCGGGCTCGACAGCGGCGACCAGACGTGGCGCTGGTTCTGCGCCGAGTACGGCGTCGGCGGCGAGGCCAGCAAGGACTTCACCGTCCGCTTCAACTCGAACGGGACGGTCAAGTCCTATTCGTTCACCTCGAACTTCCCCGACGACATGAAGCGGCTCAGATGAGGAGGCGACGGCATGCCCAACATCACGATCCAGTGGTACGCGGGACGCACCCAGGACCAGAAGCGGCAGCTCACGGCCGCCATCACGGAGGCGATGGTGAAGATCGGCAAGACCACGCCCGACCAGGTCCACATCGTCTTCCAGGACGTCGAGAAGTCGAACTGGGGCTGGAACGGCAGGCTCGCGAGCGACTAGGTCGAGTCGAAACCCCATCCCCGGAGGACAGCGATGGCCGGACTCGGTGCGCTCGTGGTCACCCTGGCGTTCGCCCTCGTCGCGCTCGGCACCTCGCCGCCCGAGGCCCAGACCCCGACGAAGAAGGAGGCGCCGGCCAAGAGTGACTCGAAGAAGGCCGACGACGCCAGGAAGGCCGAGAGCAAGCGGAAGGAGAAGCTCGATCTCAACAGCGCCTCGGAGGCCGACCTCAAGACGCTGACCGGGATCGGCGACGCCTACGCCAAGAAGATCGTCGAGAATCGCCCCTACAAGCGGAAGGACGAGCTGGTCAGCAAGAGCATCATCCCGAAGGCGACGTACGACAAGATCAAGGACGACATCATCGCCCGCCAGAAGAAATAGCTCTGACGCCATGAGTCGTTGACAAGGCCCCTGGTTCACGGATAATCACGCAACCTCCCTCCCGGGAGGGCCGCACCCATGAACCACCCAAGGACGCTCGGCCCGATCGCCCGGCGCCTCGCGCTGTGGGGCCTCGTGGCCCTCGCCCTGCTCACCCCGACGCCGGCGTCGGCAGGACCCGAAGGCCAGCTCACCTGGGGCGTGCACCTGAGCCTGGTGACGCGCTGGCTCGACCCGGCTGAGATGGAGGGCATCCTGACGCCCTTCCTCTTCTACTACGCGCTCCACGACGCTCTCGTGAAGCCCATGCCGGGTCACGCGATGGGGCCGAGCCTGGCCGAGTCGTGGACGATGGGCAAGGACGCGCTCAGCTACGACTTCGTCCTGCGCAAAGGCGTGCGCTTCCACAATGGCGATCCGGTCACCGCGGAGGACGTGAAGTTCACCTTCGAGCGTTACAAGGGCGCCGGGGGCAAGCTGCTCAGAGAAAAGGTGCGCGAGGTGCAGGTCGTCGATCCCGGACGCGTGCGCTTCCACCTGCGCGAGCCGTGGCCGGACTTCATGACCTTCTACGGCACCTCGGCCACGGGTGCGGGCTGGATCGTCCCCAAGAAATACGTGGACAAGGTCGGCGAGGACGGCTTCAAGAAGGCGCCGGTCGGCGCCGGGCCCTATCGCTTCGTGTCCTTCACGCCGGGTGTCGAGCTCGTGCTCGAGGCCTTCGAGGGCTACTGGCGCAAGACGCCGAGCGTCAAGCGGCTCGTCCTGCGCGCCATGCCGGAGGAAACCACGCGTGCCGCCGCGCTCAAGAAGGGCGAGGTCGACATCGTCTACCTCCTGAGCGGTCCCGTGGCGGAGGAGATCAGGCGGACGCCGGGTCTGCGGCTGGTGGCGCCGCTGGTGGCTGGCGTCTTCTGGCTGGACTTTCCCGACCAGTGGGATCCGAAATCTCCCTGGCACGAGCCACGCGTGCGGCTGGCCGCGAGCCTGGCGATCGACCGCCAGGCGGTGAACGCGGCCGAGACCCTCGGCTTCTCGCAGCCGACCGGCAGTATCGTCCCGCGGAGCTTCGAGTTCGCGCTGCCCTTCGATCCACCGCGCTACGACCCGAAGCGGGCGAAGGAGCTCCTCGCCGAGGCCGGCTATCCGGACGGCTTCGACGCGGGCGACTTCCACCCCTTCCCGCCCTACTTCTCGATGGGCGAGGCGCTGGCCGGCTATCTCCAGGCCGTCGGGATCCGGACGCGGATCAAGACGATGGAGCGCGCGGCCTTCCAGACCGCGTGGCGGGAGAAGACGCTGCACGGGGTCCTGCTCGGGATCACGGGCGCGTCGGGCAACGCGGCCACGCGGCTGGAGGGGTACGTGACGAAGACCGGCATCTACGCCTACGGGGTCCTCCCGGAGGTCGAGGACCTCTTCCACCGCCAGGCGCGGGAGCTCGACCGGAAAAAGCGGGGGGCGCTGCTGCATCAGATCCAGAAGGTCGTCCACGACCACGTGTTGCACGCACCGATCTACCAGCTGGCGTTTCTCTGCGGTATCGGCCCGCGCGTCGCGGAGTCGGGGATGGGGTTGATGCCAGGCTTCGCGTACTCCGCGCCGTACGAAGATCTCACCCTCCGAACGCCATGAGGCGATTCATCCTCCGTCGCCTCGGGTTCGCGGTCGTCTCGCTGTTCCTCCTGTCGGTGACGATCTTCTTCTTCGTCCGCGTCACCGGCGACCCGGCCGTCCTCCTCGTCGAGCCGGGCGCGAGCCAGGCGGACCTCGACGCGATCCGTCAGCAGTTCGGTCTCGACCAGCCGCTCCCGGTCCAGTACGGGAGCTTCATCGCGCACCTGGCGCGGGGCGACTTCGGCCAGTCGTTCTACTACCGGACGGACGTCCTCGAGCTCTACCTCTCCCGCCTGCCCGCCTCGCTCCTCCTGGCGACCGTGGCGATGGTGTTCTCGCTGGTGATCGGCCTCCCGACGGGCATCGTCGCGGCGGTGCGGGTCAACGGCTGGTGGGACAGCGCGGGGAAGATCTTCGCGCTGCTCGGGCTCTCGATGCCCTCCTTCTGGGTCGGCCTGCTCATGATCCTCTTCTTCTCCGTCTACCTCGGCTGGCTCCCGTCCTCCGGCTCGGGCACCCTGCTCCACGTCCTCATGCCCGCCTTCGCGCTCGGCTGGTACTTCGCGGCGGCGCACATGAGGCTCACGCGCTCGTCGATGCTCGAGGTCCTCGGCTCCGAGTACGTCAAGCTCGCGCGGCTCAAGGGGCTGCCGGAAGCCCTCGTGATCGGCAAGCACGCCTTCAAGAACGCCCTCATCCCCGTCCTCACCCTCGCCGGGATCAACCTCGTGCTGATGGTGAACGTCGCCGTCGTCGTCGAGACCGTCTTCGCCTGGCCCGGCGTCGGCCGCCTGCTCTACGAGGGCATCGCGTTCCGCGACTTCCCGGTCGTCCAGGCGACCGTCCTGCTCGGCGGCGCCATGATCGTGACCGTCAATCTGATCGTGGACGTGCTCTACGCGGTGATCGACCCGCGGATCCGGTACGAGCGATGAACGGCAGCCGGGCGGCGGGGCTCACGCTGGCGTGGCGCTTCGCCGCCTTCCGGAGCGAGGGGTTCCCCCTCCTCCCGACGCTCATCCTCCTGACGCTCGCGCTGGTCGCGATCTTCGCCAACGTGATCACGCCGTACAATCCCGAGATCGGCTCGCTCGGCGACCGCTTCCATCCGCCCGTGTGGCAGGCGGGCGGCAGTGCGGAGCACCTCCTCGGGACCGACCACCTCGGGCGCGACGTCCTCTCGCGGCTCATCTTCGGCGCCCGCGTCTCCATGGTCGTCGGCTTCACGGCGGTCATCGTCGCGGGCCTCCTCGGCACCGGCCTCGGGATCGTGTCCGGGTATCTGGGCGGATGGGTGGATCAACTCATCATGCGGATCACCGACACCTGGCTCGCCCTGCCCGCCCTGACCTTCGCGATCTTCCTCGCCGCGATCGTGGGACCGAGCGAGATGAACATCGTGATCATTCTGGCCGCGGTCTACTGGACGCGCTACGCGCGAGTGATCCGCGGGGAGGTCCTCTCGCTCAAGGAGCGCGATTTCGTGCGTCTCGCGATCGTCGCGGGCTGCTCCAAGCGGACGATCATGCGCCGCCACATCCTGCCGAACGTGCTCAACTCCGCCATCGTGCTCGCCACGCTCATGCTGGGGGTCGTCATCGTCACCGAGGCGTCGCTGTCGTTTCTCGGCGTGGGCGTGCCGCCCCCCAAGCCCGCGTGGGGCCTCATGCTCGCCGACGGCAAGAAGGGGCTGATGGCCGGCTACTGGTGGCTCACGGTGCTGCCGGGTTGCTGCATCGTGCTGATGGTGCTCGCCGCGAACCTCCTGGGCGACTGGCTCCGGGTGAAGCTCGACCCCCAGCTCCGCCAGCTGTGAGCCTGCTCCTCGACGTCCGAGGGCTTTCGACCCACTACGTGAGCGCGCGCGGCACGCGCGTGACGCGTGCCGTGGACCAGGTGTCGTTCGCGCTCGAGGAGGGCGAGACGCTCGGCATCGTGGGCGAGTCGGGCTCGGGCAAGACCACGCTCGCGCTCTCGCTCTTGAGGCTCCTGCCGCCCGCGGCGCGGATCGTCGCGGGCGAGGTCCGGTTCGAGGGCGACGACCTGCTCCGAAAGCCCGCCGCCGAGATGCGCAGGATCCGCGGCAAGCGGATCGCGATGATCCTCCAGGACCCGATGGCCTCGCTCAACCCGCTCTTCACGATCGGCGACCAGGTGGCCGAGCCCATCCGGATCCACGAGGGCGCCGGCCGCCGCGGCGCGTGGGTCCGCGCGCGGGAGCTCCTCCGGGCGGTGCGGATCTCCGCGCCCGAGCTCCGCGTGCGGGAATATCCGCACCAGATGTCCGGCGGGATGCGCCAGCGCATCGTCGGCGCGATCGCAATCTCGTGCGAGCCGCGCCTCTTGATCGCCGACGAGCCCACGACGAGCCTCGACGTGACCATCCAGGCCCAGTACCTGAACCTGCTCCGTGACCTGCAGCGCGCCCACCACCTCGCCATGATCTTCATCACGCACAACCTCGGCATCGTCGCCAAGATGTGCGATCGGGTGGCGGTGATGTACGCGGGGCGGATGGTCGAGGGGGGACCGATCCGCAAGATCTTCAACGCGCCGGCCCATCCCTACACGAAGGCGCTGCTCGAGTCGATCCCCAGACTCGGCGACGGCCGCGCGCGCCTCACCGCCATCGACGGCCAGCCGCCCGACCCGGCGAACCCTCCCGCCGGCTGCGCCTTCCACCCGCGGTGCCCGCGGGTGATGGACCACTGCCGACAGGAGGCGCCGCCCGAGCTCGTCGTGGGCGAGAGCCAGACCGCGCGCTGCTGGCTCGCCGCCGACCGCCGATGACCGTCCCGATCCTCGAGGCCCGGAACCTGACCAAGCACTTCCCCGTCAAGCGCGGCCTTCTCGGGCGCGGGTCCGACGTCGTGCGCGCCGTGGACGACGTCTCGTTCGCGATCGAGCCCGGCCGGACCCTCGGTGTCGTCGGCGAGTCGGGATGTGGCAAGACGACGACCGCGAAGCTCGTGCTGCATCTCGAGGCGCCGACGTCGGGCGCGATCCGCTTCGAGGGCCGGGATCTCCAGACGTTCGACAGGGGAGCGCTGCGCGAGTACCGGCGGTCCGTGCAGGCCGTCTTCCAGGACCCCTACGCCTCGCTCAATCCGCGGATGCGTGTCGGGTCGATCATCGCCGAGCCCCTCGTCACGAACGAATCGCTGCCCGCCGGCGCGGCGCGCAAGCGCGTCGCCCACCTCCTCGAGGTGGTCGGACTGCCGGAGCGATCCGCGGACCTCTTCCCCCACGAGTTCTCGGGCGGGCAGCGGCAGCGGATCGCGATCGCCCGGGCGCTCGCCCTGTCACCGAAGCTCGTCGTGCTCGACGAGCCGGTGTCGGCCCTCGACGTCTCGATCCGCGCGCAGATCCTCAACCTGCTCCGCGACCTCCAGAGCCGGCTCGGCCTGTCGTATCTCTTCATCGCGCACGACCTCGCGGCCGTCGCGCACATGAGCCACACGATCGCGGTGATGTACCTCGGAAAGATCGTCGAGATCGGGAACGCCGAAACCGTCGCCGCCACGCCCAGGCACCCCTACACCCAGGCGCTCTTCTCGGCGGCGCTGCCCTCGCACCCCGACGAGAAGCGGGACGAGGTCGTCGTCACCGGAGAGGTGCCGAGCCCGCTCGCGCCGCCAGCCGGCTGCCGCTTCCACCCGCGCTGCCCTCACGCGATGGCCCGGTGCTCGGCCGAGGAGCCCGCGCTACTCCCCGAAGCGGGGCGCCTCGTCGCCTGCCACCTCTACACGGGCGTCCGGGTCAGCGTCGGAGCCGCAGCACGTTGAAGGCGGGCACGGGCTTCGAGAAGCCCCTGAGCGTCAGGCCGCCGAGCTCTTCGACGTCGACCGAGTCTTCGACCGCACCGTACACGCGCTGGGAGATCAGGATCTGGCCGGGCTTCGCCTCCCCGCACAGGCGGGCCGCGAGGTTGGTGACGGTGCCGATCGCGCCGTAATCCAGTCGCCCCTCGAAGCCGATGGCGCCGATCGTGGCGTATCCCTGGGCGACCCCGACGCCGAAGTCGAGGTCGTAGCCGCGCTTCCGCCACCGCACGAGGAGCTCGTCCACCCGCTGACGCATCGCGACCGCCATCCGGACCGCGCGCGCGGGCGCGTCCGGCACGGACACCGGATCGTTGAAGAAGATCATCATGCCGTCCCCGGTGAACCGCTCGAGCGTGCCCTCGTGCTCGAGGATCAGTCGGCCCATCTCCGCGTGGTACTCGCGCAGTACCCCCATGACCTCCTCGGGCTCGGAAGTCTCGGCGAACGAGGTGAAGCCGCGGAGGTCGAGGAAGACCACGGTGATCTCGCGGCGATGGCTCTTCAGGGGATCGTCGGCGTCCCCGCTCACGATCATTTCGGCGAGCTGGGGCGAGAAGAAGCGCTTCAGACGCTCCAACCGCTCGAGCTGGGCCACCTGCGCCTCGACGCGCTGCTCGAGCGTCCGACTCCACTCGCCGAGCTCGTCGTGAAGCACCTTGATCCGGAGAAGCGACTTCACCCGCGCGAGCAGCTCCTGCTGGCTGATCGGCTTGGAGAGGAAATCGTCGGCACCCGCTTCGATCCCCTTCACGCGCTCCTGCGCGGGATCGAGCGCCGTCACCATGACCACGGGGAGTGTGGCGGTCGCGCGACTGCCGCGGATCTTGCGGCAGACCTCGTACCCGCTCATCTCGGGCATGACGACGTCGAGCAGGACGAGGTCGGGCTGCTCCGTCTCGACCTTCTCGAGCGCCTGGGCGCCCGAGGACGCCGTGACGACGACATAGCCCTTGACGGTCAGCAGATCGGCCAGCAGCTTGACGTTGTGCGGGGTGTCGTCGACGACGAGGATCTTCGCCGACGCGGTCATGGACGGTCGAGCATCGTGCGGACGGCCTCGAGGAACTCCTTCACCCGAATCGGCTTCGACTGGTAACCGTCGAAGCCGGCCGCCATGATCTTCTGCCGGTCGTGCGTCATCGCCGAGGCGGTGACCGCGATGACGGGAATCGCGCGCGTCGCGGGATCGACGCGCAACTGGCCGAGCGCGGTGATCCCGTTCATCCCGGGGAGCTGGATGTCCATGAGGACGAGCGCCGGATGGCGTTCCTTGGCCAGACGCACGCCGTCCTCCCCGGTGGAGGCCTCGACGGTCTGATACCCTTTGAACTGGAGCACGTCCCGCACCAGCTTCAGGTTCTTCTCGTTGTCCTCGACGATCAGGATCAGCTCGCCGGCCATGGTCTCTCCGGTAGGGCGAAGGTGAACGTCGACCCTTTGCCCATCTCGCTCTTGACCCAGATCCGCCCGCCGTGGAGCTCGACGAACTTCCGCGCGAGCGCCAGGCCGAGCCCGGTTCCCTCGCGCTTTCGTGTGTAGTCGCCGCCAGCCTGGCGGAACTCCTCGAAGATGAGCTCCTGGTCCTCGGCCGCGATGCCGATGCCAGTGTCGCTCACCGAGATCTCCGTGGCTCCGTCGGCCCGGACGGCATTGATCGCGACTCGGCCGCCTTGGGGAGTGAATTTCACGGCATTCGAGAGCAGGTTCAGCACGACCTGCCGAACCTTCCGCTCGTCGGCGACGATCTGCCCGAGATGCTCGTCGACCGTCAGCCCCAACGTGATGCCGTGACGAGTCGCGCGCTCGCGCACGAGGGTCAGGCAGCCCTCGAGCGCGGCCGGCAAGTCGAACGCGCTCGGCTCGAGCTCCATGCGGCCGGCCTCGATCTTAGAGAGGTCGAGGATGTCGTTGATGAGCGAGAGCAGATGGCGACCCGACGTCATGATGTCCTGAAGATACTCTTCCTGTTTGGGGTTGAGTTCGCCGAACATCCGCTCGAGGAGGACCTCCGAGAAGCCGATGATCGCGTTGAGCGGGGTCCTCAGCTCGTGCGACATATTCGCCAGGAACTCCGACTTGTGGCGGCTCGCAGCCTCGAGCTGCTGGTAGAGCCGTCCCAGCTCCTCGCTCATCCGGTTGAGGTTCGCCGCGAGGGCGCCGAACTCGTCGCGGTTCGGGATCTCGACGCGACCAGCGAAGTCGCCTGAGGCGAGCCGCTTCAGCCGTTCGTCCATGTGCCGCACCGGGCCGATCAGTGACCAGGAGATCGCGTAGCCGAGGCTCAGGGCGAGCGCGATGGAGCCGACCGCGAAGCCGATGACGACCCACCGGGAGCCCACGTACGCCTCGTGTGTCGCGTCGATCGACGCCACCATGTCCGCCTCGGCCTTGTTCACGAGTTCGTTGGTCAAGCGCTCGAGCCGGTCCGCAAGGGGACCGGCCTGAACAAGTTGAACCTCCCGGCCCTGGGCCACCTTGGCGGCGCGAATCAGCTCGACGACCTGGGTCACGACCTTGATGAACTGGTCATAGTCCTCGCGGACCCGGCTGAGCAGTTCGACTTCGTCCTTCGCGACGAACTGGAGCCGGTCGAGGTCGTAGCCGAACTGGTTGAGCTGACGCAACGTGGCCTCGAGCGTTCGCTCGTCGGGGACCAGGAGCGCCGAGGAGACGCTGTAGAGCTGGCTGGTGGTGTCGTGCTGGAGCTGGCGGTAGGCGGCGATCTTGCGCTGGAGCTGGACCAGATTCTCGGCGCGGCGGTTCACGGCGCTCAGCGTCTGCAGGCCGACCGCGCCCACCGTGATGAGCAGCACGACGATGGCGAGGAACGCCGCCAGGAGCTTTGCGTGGACCGTGACAGGCATCCGCGCGATGAGCCCGACCAGCCACGTCACTGCCGCCCCATCTCCCGCAGCAGACTCTGCACGTCTCCGAGGAGCTCGTCGGGGTCGAACCGCACTCCCAGATACTGGACGCGGAGGATCCCGTTCCTGTCGATCAAAGACGTGAGGAAGGTGTGATCCACGTCTCCCGCCGGGTTCTTCCGGGCGTAGACTCCGTACCGCCTCTCCACGTCCCGGATCTCGGCCGGCGACCCCGTGAGAAACGCCCAGCCCCCCGGATTCGCCCCGTGGGCCTGGGCGTAGCGCCTGAGGACCACTGGCGTGTCGCGCTCGGGATCGACGGTCACGGACGCGAAGAACACACGTGAGCCGAACTCGGGGCCGAGCTTGGCCTGGAGCGCGGCCATCTTCGCCGTCAGGAGGGGGCACGTGTCGGTGCAGCTCGCATAGATGAACGTCACCGCGACGACCTTCCCGCGTAGATCCCGGAGGGACATGCGTGCGCCGTCCTGCGTGGTCAGCGTGAAGTCGGGCGCGGGACCGATCTTGGGAAGACCGTTAGTCCCCCCCGCCGCGTGGCCATCGTCTGGCGCAGCCCAGCCGCTCGCCAGGAGCAGGACCACGATCGTCAGGCACCACGCGCGGCGATTGCTCACGCCTACCCCTTCAGCTCCCTCTTGAGCTCGTTGAGGAAGCGCCAGTCGGTGTCGACTGTATCTACTCTGCACCGTTGCCCCGCCGCAGAGTAACAGTAGAATGAAGGCAATTATGGGGCTCTTTCACGTCTCAGCCAGTCTCACCGGTCCCACAGGGCGGACGGCGACTCTTGACCTGCTGGTCGACACTGGTGCGACGCTCCTGGTGGTTCCGCGTTCGCTGGCTGATCAGCTCGAGATCCTCGCGCTGCGTACCCAGCCTGTCCAGATCGCTGGAGGTCGGAAGGAGGTCTGGCCCGTCGCCGAGGTGCGCGTTGCCATCAACGGGCGAGAGGTGACAACGCCCTGCTTCATCGCCCCAGGTGGACCCGCTCTGCTCGGAGCCGTGGCCCTCGAGAGTCTTTTTCTGGCCGCCGATCCCGTGGCGAAGCGTCTCGTCCCGGTGGAAGGTTTCGTCGGTTTAGCAGCCCGTCGCGAGTCATCCCTTCACATCCTCTTCAGCTCGTCGCAGAACGATCTCTCGTTCCGTCCCAGTCCGGGTGCGTTGCCGCGAAGAAGGCGCTTAGCCGAGTTCCCAGCTCGCGGACAGGTCCCGCACAGCGCGGATCATCCTTTCAGCTCCTTCCTCAGCTCGTTGAGGAATCTCCAGTCTGTGCCTTCGGCAATCAGCTTCTGTGGGCTGCCCTTCACCATCCCGGCTTCCCGCAGGCGGAGCGCGTAGAAGCGCACGGTCTCCTCCGGCTTGTACTCCCGCCAGCGGCCGAACGGGATTTCCGTCATCGCCTGGCGGGCGTACTCTGGAACGCCCTTGAAGCCCCGGTCTGCAAATGCCCGCGCGCCCCGGCCCGGGTCCACGGCGCAGAGCTGATCGCCCTTGAGGATGGCGCGCAGGGCGCGCTTGGTCGCCACGGGGTGTCTCTTGACGAACTCGCGGTTGGCCGAGACCAGGCAGCAGAAGTACTGGGACCAGGGGCGGTCGACTGCGCTGTTGACCAGGACCCGCCCGATCTTCCTGGCGCGCAGCTCCTGAGGGTCGGGCGGGAACCCGAGAAAGCCGTCGATCTTGCCCTCCGCCAGAAGCCGCTTGGCCTCGGCCGGGGGGTGCAGAAGCCACGTGATGTCCCGGTTGGGATCGAGCCCGATCTGGGTGACGATGCTGGCGATGAAGGTGTGCTGAGGGGAATTCAACTGGGGGACGGCGACCGTCTTGCCTTTCAGGTCGCTGAGCGTCCGCACCCGCTCGCTCCCGAACAGCTCGAAGCACCCGACGTGCACGCCGCCCAGGAGGATGATCGGCTCTCCCGCGTCGAGGGAGACGACCAGCGGCGCGGCGAAGTTCATGGCGACGTCGACCTCACCGGCGCCCATCGCCTTGGCCAGGGGGATGCCGCCGACTCCCGCCCCCTTCTCGCCGACGTAGCGGACGTCGGTGAACCCCTCGGCTGTCAAAAACTCCTCGGCGACGTACTGGGGCGCCACACAGACGCTGGGTACCTTCGATAGCCGGATCCGGGTCGTCTCCGGTGGTGGCTCGGCGGCCGCCGGCCGGGCGTCGAGGCCGAGCAGCCCCATGCCTCCCGTCGCAGCCAGTCCACCGAGAAGGTCCCGCCGGGTGATCATCCCTTCAGCTCCTTCTTCAGCTCGTTCCAGAATCGCCAGTCGGTGCCCTCGGCGATGATCTTCTTCGGGTTCGACGTGATCATCCTTGCCTCGTGGAGGCGGAGAGCATGGAAGCGCACCGCGTCCTCGGGGTCGAACTCCCGCCACCGCCCGTACGGGATCTCTCTCATGGTCTGCAGCGCGTAGTCGTAGTTGTAACCCCGGTCGGCCACGCGGCGCGCGGCCCGGTCCGGCTCCAGCGCACACAGGTTGGCGGCCTTCAAGATGGCGCGCAAGGCCCGCTTCGTCGCCACCGGGTGCTTACGCACGAACTCCCGGTTGGCGGCCACGATGCAGCAAAAGTACTGCGACCAGGGCCGGTCCACGCCGCTGTTGACGACCACATGCCCGATCTTCCTGGCCCGCAGCTCCTGGGAGAGGGGCGGAAAGGCCATGAGAGCGTCGATCTTGCGCTCGGCCAGATGTTGCACGGCCTCGGTCGGAGCCTGGGTCACGAAGCGAATGTCCTTGCCGGGATCCAGGCCGACGTAGGAGGCCATGCTGGCGACGAACACGTGATGCGGTGACTCGATCTCGGGGATGGAAACGGTCTTGTCCCGGAGGTCACGGATCGTGTTGACCCGATCGGTACCGAACAACTCGTAGCAGCCGACGTGCACTCCCCCCAGCAGGACAATGGGGTTGCCTCGGTCCACCTGGAGAATGAAGGGGGCGACGAAGGCCATACTGAGGTCGACGTCGCCGGCCGCAAAGGCCTTATAGGGGTTGGTCAGGAACTGAACGTACTGCACGTCCACGAACCCCTCGGCCCGCAGCATCTCCTCGGCCACATATTGCGGCGCGACGCAGATTCCCGCGATCTGGACCAGTCGAACCCTCGTGGTCTCGGGGGGCGGCTCGGCGGCGGCCGGCCGGGATGTCAGGCCGAGCAGTCCGCCACCGCCGGCCAGCGCGAGACCACTGAGGAGCGCCCGCCGGGTGATCATCCCTTCAACTCCTTCTTCAGCTCGCTGAGGAAGCGCCAATCCGCACTCTGGGTGATGATTTTTTGTGGACTGCTCTTGATCATTCCCGCCTCCTTCAAGCGGAGCGCGTAGAAGCGCAACGTGTCCTCCGGGTCGTACTCGCGCCACCTGCCGTACGGCAATCCCTTGATGGCCTGGAGAGCGTAGTCGTAGTTCTTCGCCACGCCCCCCTCGACGATGAACCGCGCGACCCTCTCAGGCTGAGCAGCGCACAGGTCGGCCGCCTTGAGAATGGCGCGCAGGGCGCGCTTGGTCGCCACCGGGTGCTTCCGGACGAACTCCCGGTTCCCGACCAGCATGCAGCAGAAGTACTGGGACCAGGGCCGGTCCACTGCGCTGTTGACCACGACGCGGCCGATCCCTTTCGCGCGCAGCGCCTGCGGCTCGGGAGGGAAGCCCAGGTACGCGTCGATCTTTCCCTCGGCGAGAAGCCGCATCGACTCGCTCGCGGGATGCTTGACCCAGTTGATGTCCTTGTTGGGATCCAGGCCCACGTACGCCGTCATGCTGGCGAGGAACGCGTAGGGACTGGGGTCCAGCGCGGGCACCGCGACCGTCCTTCCCTTGAGGTCGCGGATCGTTCGGATACGATCGGTGCCCAGCAGTTCGAAGCAGCCGACGTGCTCGCCAGCCAGGATGACGATAGGGTCTCCTGCCTCGACTCGCAGGATCACCGGCGCCGCGAAGTGCCCACTGATATCAGCCTCGCCCGAAGCGAGCGCCTGCTCGACCCCGACGGTCCCTGCTGTCGGAGTGTACTGCACGTGGGAGAAACCCTCGGCCCGGAGCAGCTCTTCGGCCATCCACTCCGGGCTCCGGCAGGTGCTGGGGACGCGGGAAATTCTGAGTCGCGTCGTCTCGGGCGGCGGCTCGGCTCCGGCCAATTCGGGTCCAAGTCCGGCGAGGCTCGCTGTCCCCGCCAGCGTCAGACCACGCAAGAACTCCCGTCGGCTGATCATCGCTTCGGCTCCTTCTTCAGCTCGTCCCACAACGACCTGCTGGGCTCCCGCATCATTCGTGCCCGGCTCGCTTGAGCACTGCGTCCCAGAGGGAGCCGAGCCCGAGGCGCTCGGCCCACTCGGTGATGTAGCGCGAATCGACCTCATCCCCCGAGACCCGCAGGATCCCGATGACGTCTCGAAGATGTAGCTCGGACTGACCGTCCCGGTAGTAGATCAGCTTGTATAGGATCACGTCCTCGGCGCGCGCGAACCACGCGTCCCGTCCTGGAACCAGCGGCAGGCGTCGGCGACGCTCGAGCCGTAAGCGATCGTAGGGCGTGTCCCTGTTGACGAAGATGTCGATCTTGAGGCCCGACGCAGGATGGATGATGTTGAATTGTCCGCGGGTTTCGACAGCCTCGCGTGCTGCCTCGCCGCTCACATAGAAGTCCGGCGCGGGAAACCGGGCGAGCAGCGCATGAATCTGTGCCGGCCCGAGGCCGGCCACGACATCGACGTCCCGGGTGAATCTCGGCTCGCCGTAGTACACGGCCGCCTGCGACCCGCCGATCATATACGGAATCTCTTGTTCCTCCAGCGTCTCCACAACGTAGCGCAGGAGCTCAGCCTGAGTCACCCAGGAGCCTCCGCGCCACCTCACGGGCGACACGTGCTGCGTCCCAGTCCGCGTGCGTTGCCGCGAAGAAGGCACTCACCCGCTCTCTCGCCAGTTCCCAGCTCTCGTGGGCGAGCCGCAGTCGCTCGGACCCCGACTTCGTGCGAAGGGCAATCGCCACCCGGGGGTGAACGACCTCGAGCGCGGACAGGTCCAGCACAGCGCGGATCATCCCTTCAACTCCTTTCGGAGCTCGTTGAGGAAGCGCCAGTCGGTGCCCTGGGCGATGACCTTCTGGGGACTGGACTTGATCATCCCGGCCTCGTGAAGGCGGAGGGCATAGAAACGAACAGAGTCCTCCGGGTTATAGTCGCGCCACTTCGCGTAGGGCAGCTCCTTCATCGTCTGGAGCGCATAGTCGTAAACCTTGGCGAAGCCCTTGTCCACGAGGAGCCGGGCTGCGCGCGCCGGCTCCGTGGCGCAGACATTCGACGCTTTCAAGATCGCGCGGAGCGCCCGCTTCGTCGCAACCGGGTTCCTGCGAACGAACTCGCGGTTCCCCGCCACGATGCAGCAGAAGTACTGAGACCAGGGGCGGTCCACCGCACTGTTAACGACGACGTGGCCGATCCTCCTCGCCCGCATCTCCTGCGGGACCGGCGGGAAGCCTATCAGAGCGTCGAGCTTGCCTTCGGCCAGGAGTCGCATCGCCTCGGCGGGCGGGTGGACGATGAAGTTGATGTCCTTCCCGGGATCAAGCCCGACGTACGCTCCCATGGTGGCGACGAACGTGTGGTGGGGCGAGCCCAGGGCGGGCACGGCCACGGCCTTCCCCTTGAGGTCACGGATTGTCCGCACGCGGTCCGTCCCAAACAGCTCGTAGCATCCGATGTGAACCCCGGCCAGAAGGACGATCGGCTCCCCCGCGTCGACCTGGATGATGAACGGGGGAGCGAAGGCCATGCTGATCTGGGCCTCGCCCGAGCCGAGGGCCTTGTAGATCCCCTCCGCTCCTGGCTTCTGGACGTACCCTACGTCGGCGAAACCCTCGGCCTTCAGCAGCTCCTCGGCGACGTACTGCGGCGCGACACAGATGCCCGGGATCTGCACAAGCCTGATCCCGGTCGTCTCCAGGGGCACCTCCGCCGTCGCGGGATCGGGTCGAGCCCCGAGGAACGCAGCCGTTCCGCCGAGCGCTGTCGCGTGCAGGAACTCGCGTCGGTTCATGCCCTCAGCTCCTTCTTCGTTCAGGCGAGGCGAGAGCTGCTCCCGGCCTCCGGGACCGAGGTGAACTGCTCGATCTTCGCGCCGGCCGCCAGGGCCTTCTCCCGCTGGACGCTGAGGAGGGCCGCCACTCACCGCGTCACTCGACGACGCGGTCCGCGCGATTGAGGAGCTCGTCGGGGACCCGGAGGCCCAGTGCGGCCGCGGTCCCCCTGTTGATCGCGAGGACGAGCTTCCCGGCCCCCTCGACCGGCAGCTCCTGGGGCTTGGCGCCCTTGAGGATCTTGGCGACGAGCCCGGCGGCCTGGATCCCCTCCGCGTAGGGGTCCGAGCCGTAGGCGGCGAGCGCGCCCTGTTGGATCCAGAGCGCCGCCGTGAAGACGGCGGGGACCTTCTGCGCGAGCGACAGCTCGAGCATTCGCCCCGGGATCGCGAGCGAGCTGAGGTCCGGCGGCAGGAGACCGTCGCCGGGGCGGAGCTCCTTCATGGCGCGCTCAACGTCTCCAGGGTTGCGCGCCGCGCGGTCCAGCACGGCGACCCTGAACCGGGGCGCCACGGCCTGCGCCTTCTCCGCGGCGGCCCGGGACGCGGCATCATCGGGGTGGTAGATGGACAGCACACGGCCCACGCGCGGCGCCAGCGCTTTGAGGATCTCGATCCGCTTGGGCACCAGCTCGGTCGTGAGGCTCGACACGCCGGTGAGGTTGCCGTCGGGCTTCGCGAGGTCCTTGACGAGGCCCGCGGCGACCGGGTCGGGCACGACCGTGAAGACGATCGGGATCGTCGACGTGGCGCCCTTCGCGGCCCGCGCGGCGACGTCGCCGTTGGCGAAGATGAGGTCCACCGGCGCCTTCGCGAGCTCCTCCGCCGCCGTCGACAGGGCGATGACGTCGCCTCGCGTGAAGCGGACGTCGAGGCTCACGTCGCCCTCCTGAAGTCCGAGCTGTTTGAGCCCCGCCCGTAGCCCTTCGACCATCGGAGAGTTCGCGGCGAGCGCCGTGTTGAGGACGCCGATACGGTACCGCTTCGCCGTCTGGGGCGCGGCGCCCGGCGGGAGCAACGCCACCAGGACCAGGACCACGATCACGAGAGCGACGGCGCGAAGTCGCGTCATCGGTCCAAGGCTATGGTCACGAGCAGCCGGTCGAGCGACAGCTCCAGGCAGCGCTTGATCTCGTCGCGGCAGGCGCGGTGCGTGTCCTCGTCCTGGCCCACCGGGTCCGCGATGTCCCCGTCCTCGCCCACGAACTCCTTGAGCGTGAACACCGGCCGCCCGTCCGACTCGGGGAGGGCGGCCAGCTCGAGCTTCTGCCGCGCCGTCATCGTCAGGATCAGGTCGGCGGCGGCGACGACCTCCGGGTGCCGGCGGAGATCCGTGGAGAGGATCGCCGTCTCCGTGAGGTGGATCCCGTCCTCGCGGAGCAGAAGACGGGCGTCGAGAGAAGGGATCATGCCGTCGCGCGCAGTGTGGCCGACGCCGCCCGACCGGACCCGGACGCGGGCACGGCCGTTCCGCTCCGCCAGCATCTTCTCGAGCAGCACCTGGGCCATCACGCTCCGGCACGTGTTGGCATGGCAGACGAAGAGGACCGTCTTCACGGCTCCTCCCACGGCGACTGCCAGAACCGCGCACCGTCCCCGAGGTCTTTCCATTCTCCGGCGGGACGCTCCTGGAGGGTCTTGCCGAAGAGCGTGCCCGGCGGCGGCTTGAGGCCTCTGCCGAGCGTCGATGGAAAGAGCGTCGCCACCTCGTCCGGCGTGAGACGCCGGTCGGCCTCGAGCCGGCGCACCGCCTGCGGCTGCGCGAGCAGCGTGTAGCCGTAACCGAAGGAGTGGAACACCTGCCCGTTGACGTGCCGGGCGCCGTCACTCGCCAGGTAGACGACGAGGGGCGCGACGTTGTCGGGGTCGCGCTCGGTCCCGGCGGCCAGCTCGCTCGGCCACTTGCCGGTCTCGGCGAAGACCTCGCGACCGCGCGGCGTGGAGTCGATCATGCGAGTGGCGCCGCTCGGGAAGATCGCGTTCGCGGTCACGCCGTATTTCGCGAGCGCGTTGGCGGTGGACCACGTGAGGCCGAGGATCCCGGCCTTCGCCGCGGCGTAGTTCGGCTGGCCCGGCGCGCCGAGCGCGGAGACCGACGACATGCTGATGATCCGGCCGCCCCGCGCCTCGCGCATGGCGACCGCGGCCGCCCGCACCGTGTTGAACATACCCGTCAAATGGACCGCGATCACCGCGTCCCACTCGCCCTCGGCCATGTTGAAGATCATCCGGTCGCGCAGGATCCCGGCCACGTGCACGAGAATGTCGATCCGACCGTAGGTGCGGATCACCTGCTCGACCATCGCGGTCGCCTCGGCGAAGTCCGCGACCGAGCCGAAGTTCGGCGCCGCCGTGCCGCCGGCCTTGACGATCTCGTCCACCGCCTGTGCGGCCGGACGCGTGTCGCCGCCCTCGCCCGCCAGGCTCGCGCCGAGATCGTTGACGACGACCCTCGCCCCCGCCCTGGCGAGGGCGATCGCGATTCCCCGGCCGATCCCGCGTCCGGCGCCCGTCACCAGCGCCGCCTTGCCATCCAGCATGCCCATGGTCTACTCCGGAAGAGGTCGGTAGTACGGGTTCCCCGCCTTGGTCCACGCGCCGAGCATCTCTCGGAACGTGGGTCCCATCGGATCGATGCCGCGCATCGGCATCGTGCCGCGTCGGATGGTGAAGTCGTGCGGGGCGAGCTCACCCGCCCGCTCGAAGTGACGCGCGGCGGCCTCGGCGCGCCCGCGTTCGACGAGCCACTGGCCCAGGCCGAACTCGGCGCGCGCCCGCTGGTCCGTCTCGGTGGGCAGGGACTGGAGCGCCCGGGTGCGAGCCTCCGCGAGCGGCTGCGCCTCCCCCCTCACCCATGCCCGGAGCGCCCCGAGGTGCTTCGCGGCCTCGAGCCCGGTGATGTGCTTGAAGGTGTCGGTGCCGAAGGCCACGTCGTTCGGACGGACGATCCGGCCGCGCGCGTCGATCCAGACGATCGTCGGCACGTTGACCACGTTGTAGAGGTCCGCGACGAGGTGGCGGGTGTCGATCAGGGACGGGTGCGTCGGCTTGGCGGCCTCGATCCAGGGGCGGGCGTCCTCGGGGCTCCGATCGAGCGCCACGGTGACGACGGTGAAGCCGAAGCCCCGCAGCTCCTCCTGGATCGCCTGCCACACGGGCAGGTCGAGACGGCACCCTCACCAGGACGCGTAAGCGACCAGGAGGACCTTCGTCCCGCGGTGGGCCGAGAGCGTGTGCGGGCGCCCATCGAGACCGGGCAGCGTGAAGTCCGGCGCCTCGAGCGAGGCGAGCGCGGCCGCGCGGGCGCTCGCGGGCACGCCGAGGTACGCGGCGCGCTCGTCGAGGTCGAGCGCGACGGGACGCCCCGCGCGCTGCGCGTGCCCGGCGCGCTCGACGCCGTCGCCGTAGGCCACCTCGACCGCTTGACCGTCGTCGATCAGCGTAAATCCCGGCTCAGCCATGACCGTCCTCCTACGGGGCGCCCGGCGGTGCGCCCGCGCGGCTCGCCGCGGCGATGTCCGCGCTCATGTCGCGGGAGATCGTCGGGCTCATGACGATCTCCTCGATCACCGTGCGCGGCGGCAGCGTGACGCACAGGAGGACCGCGCGCGCCACGTCCTCCGCCTGCATCATCGTCGCCCGCGCCTTCGCGTCCGGCGGCAATGGCCGGTTCTCGAGGATCGGAGTGTCCACCTCAGCCGGCATGACCGTCGTCGCACGAATCCCCTTGTCGCGAAGGACCGTGTGGACGTGGCCCATGAGGTTCCGCACGGCGGCCTTGGCGGCGCCGTACGGCGCGCCGCCGATGAGCCCCGGCCGGAGCGCGGCGACCGACGAGACGGTGACGATCGTTCCGCCCCCGCGCTCGATCATGCTCGGGAGCACGGCCTGGGTCAGGGCGTAGACGCCGTTCAAGTTGACGTCCAGCACGCCGTCCCACTCGTCCTTGTCCACCCAGCGGATCGAACGGGCCCTGCTCGAGTGGCCGGCGTTGTTGACGAGGACGTCGACCCGGCCGAGCGTCGCGAGCGTCCAGTGGGCGAGCTCGCCAGCCTCCACGTGCCTCGAGACGTCCGCCTGCCGGGCGGTCGCCTTGCCGCCCGCCTTCTGGATCTCGCCGACCACGTCGTTGAGCGGCGGCTTGCGCCGGCCGGCGACGACAACGTGCGCGCCCTCCGCTGCGAGCAGCCTGGCGGTTTCGCGGCCGATGCCGCTGCCGCCTCCGGTGACGATCGCCACCTGCCCGTCGAGTCTGCCCATCACGGACTATTGTAGCGGGGGCCGCGGGGCCGCGGCACTCCGTGGGAGTGCGAAGCCGCAGCGCGTCCGACGCGCGAGGCGAGCCTGCGTGAATCGGCCTGAGCCAGGTGCCACCCGGCTCCGTTCTTCTCCCGCCGTCGCGTCCAGCCGCCGTGAGTCCGCCCTCCTCTCATCACCTCATCACCAGGCCCAGACCGGCTGCTCGAAGTGGGCGACCCGGGTCGGGCGGCCATGGACGACGACCTCGCGCACCTGATAGAGCACGGCCGCCGTCGGCGCGTGCACCAGCGTGGAGAGCAGCGGCACCTGGATGACGGGCCGGTCGCTCTCGGGGATCGTGACCAGGCGCGGGACGTCGGGGCGATCGAGGTCGGCGAGCGGCACCCGATGGACGCTCGCGACCTCGGCGGGATTCGCGACGAGCGCCGCGCCCGAACCGCCCCAGACGACCACGGGGGTGATGATGAAGCCCGAGCGCGTGCCGTAGTCGTCGAGCAGCCCGAGGACCGTGGGCTCGTCGCGCTCGAGCCCGACCTCCTCCCGGAGCTCGCGGAGCGCCGCGCGCTCGGCGCTCTCGCCCGGGTCGATCCGGCCTCCGGGCAGCGCCCACTGTCGCGCGTGGGCGCGGAGCGATGCAGCGCGACGGGTCAGGAGGAAGCACGCGCGTCCCTCGTCGTCGTCCAGCAGCACGAGGGCGACCGCCGCCGGGCGGCGGCCGTCGCGCGCGAGCGACCTCCGCTCGAAGGCGGCGAGGTTGGCGCGCGCCCGCGCGCGCAACGCGTCGTCGAGGCGAAGAGGCGGCGGATCCGTCACGCGTCAGTACGCCGGCAGCTTCCCAGCCCTGACACCGGTCTTCCGCACGGCGGCGACCTCCTCGGCGGCCTTGGCGGCGAGGAAGCGGCTGTCGCTGGCCAGCGTGACGAACTGGTAGCCCGCGGCGATCATCTGAAGCGCGTAGGCCGCGGTCGCGTTGTGGATGCCCGCGACCACGCCGTGGCGCTTGCACGCCTCGACGATCCTCTGCTGGGCTTCCACCACGGGCGGATCGGTCTGGTCCAGGCGCGGCTTGCAGCCGAGCGTCAGGCTGAGATCCGACGGACCGACATAGACCGCGTCCACCCCTGGCACACTCAGGATCTCGTCGATGTTCTTCACGGCCTCGGCCGTCTCGACCATCGGCATGACGATCAAGTCGTCGTTGGCGTGGTCGCCGTAGTCGCCGCCTGCGTAGATCGACGCTCGCACCGGGCCCCAGCTCCGGTAGCCGCGTGGCGCGTACTTGCACGCGGCGACGAGCGCCTCGGCCTGGGCGCGCGAGTTGATCATCGGGCAGATGACGCCGTACACGCCGGCGTCGAGGATCTTCATGAGGCGCGCCGGATCGTTCCAGGGCACGCGCGCCAACGGGATCACGGGTGTCGTCGAGATCGCCTGGAGCATCGTCACGGCCACCTGGTAGTCGACGACGCCGTGCTGCATGTCCACGGTGAGCGAGTCGAAGCCCTGGTGGGCCATGACCTCCGCCGAGAACCCGCTCGGAATCGACAGCCAGCCGTTCACGACGGCTTCGCCCCGCGCCCAGATCGTCCTCAGCGTGTTCTCTCTCACGTCCCTCTCCTCCCCCTCAGGCGTTGAGCTCGGGGCGGCAGACCGCGCGGAAGTTGCACCAGCGACAGATTCTCAGGTCTTCGGTCTTCTCGAAGTCGGCGACGACCGCGACGTTCGCCTCCGGGTCCACGAGATAGGCTTTCATCGACCGGATCGAGAGGCGGAGCTGCTCGCGGATCGCCTCGAGCCGCTCGTCGCTCCAGTGGATGCGCGTCACGTCCGGCCCGCGGAGGTTCGCCTCGAAGAGGTCCACACGCGCGGGCTCGACGCCGAGGACGTCGCGGGCGTACAGGGCGTAGCAGCCCAGCTGGAAGGCCGCGCCGTCCGGGGAGGTACCGCCCGTCTTCCAGTCGACGAGGGCGAGGCGACCGTCGCGCGTCCAGAAGCCGAAGTCGGGCGCGACCCACACGGCCGTGCCCTCGAAGTCGAAGACCTTCGACCAGTGCTCGATCGACCAGTGCTCGGGCACCGTCGTGCGGATCTCGGCTGTGAGCGGAAGGTGGAAGAAGTTCCGGAGGCACACGGCGACGTTGCGGCTGAGCGCCTGCCACGCCTCCGGCTGGAGCTCGACCCGGTACTCGTGCTCGAAGAGCGCGGTCGACTTCGGAGTGTCTCGGTAGTGGCCCGCCCTCGAGGAGCGCCACTCGCCCCGCATCCGCTCGATGACGTCGGCGATGAAGGGCTCGACGGGGATGTCCCGGCCCTGCGCGAAGGCGTGCAGGGCCATCTCGATCGCGTCGTGCACGACGCGCCCCGCCCACTGCTGGCGGGAGGCGAGCTGCTTCAGGACGTAGAGCCGTCGGACTTCCTCGGGCGCCGCGGCGTCCCAGCCTCCCCACGCCCCGTAATAGTGATAGTAGTATCTGCGCTTGCACTCCTGGAAGGCGTTGTCGCGGCTCCGCGACCAGGAGAAGTCGTTGGTGAGCTCCGCCATCGCCGGCATTGTCGCATGGCGACGGAGCCGCCGCGCGCCTACCTGCCGAGCAGCTTCGGCAGCGCGTCCGCGCCCGCCTTGGCGATCTGCCCGTCCTGCTGCGAGGTGACGCCGCTGACGCCGATGCCGCCGACGAGCTTGCCGTCCACGACGAGCGGCAGCCCGCCCTCGACCGGCATCGCGTGGGGCAGCGCCATGATGACGTTCCGGCCGCCGGTGACCGCGTCTTCGAAGACCTTCGTGGGACGCTTGTAGGCCACCGCGCCTCGCGCCTTCGCGATGGCGACGTCAATGCTGCCCGTCTGCGTGTCGTCGATCCGCTCGAGGTAGACGAGATGGCCGCCGTCGTCGACGATGACGATGACCACGCGCCAGTTGTTCTTCGTCGCCTCGGCTTCGGCGGCCGCCGCGAGCTTCTTGGCGCCGTCGAGGGTGAGGGCCTTCTTGTCCATGAGCTGGGCTTCGGCGGCCGCCGCGAGCTTCTTGGCGCCGTCGAGGGTGAGGGCCTTCTTGTCCATGAGCTGGGCGGATGCGGCCGCCGCGAATGTGAGCGAGATCAGGAGGGTCGCCAGGACTCTCAGCATGCTCGTTACTCCTTCGGGGTGGAGTGGGTGTGGAGCGGCGCGAGTTTAACGGCGGTCTCCGGCCCGGTCAAGACCCCCGGTGCGGCCCCGCTTGACGGTCCCCGGAGGCGCTGCTACGGTGAGCGCGTGGCGGAGAAGTCCTTCAGGATCGAGTGCCCGTGCTGCAAGGCCAAGCTCACGCTGGACCCGGAGCTCCGGGCCGTGATCGCGCACGAGCCGCCCCCTCCGACGCGCACGGTCGCCGACCTCGGCGGAGCGCTCGACAAGCTGCGCTCGCGCTCGGCCCAGATCGAGGAGCGCTTCCGCCAGGGCGTCGAGGCGGAAGGGCAGAAGGGCAAAGTCCTCGACCGAAAGTTCCAGGAGGGCCTCAAGAAGGCGAAGGACTCGCCCGACCCGCCGAAGCGCCCCTTCGACTACGAGTAGGATGGCCGACGACCTGCTGCGCGACCTCCTGCGGCAGGTCAGCCGGAGCTTCTACCTCTCGCTCGCGATCCTCCCGCGCCCGCTCCGTGAGCCGGTCGGCCTCGCGTACCTGCTCGCGCGCGCGGCCGACACCGTCGCCGACACGCGCCTCATCGCGCGGGAGGAGCGCGTCCGACACGTCGAGACGCTCCGGCACGCCTGCACCGGCGCCGCGTCCGACGTCGCCGCGGTCGCACGCGCCTGCGCGCCGCACCAGGCCCACGCCGCGGAGCGGCGGCTTCTCGAACGCCTGGACGAGGCGCTCGCGCGCCTCGACGCGCTCCCGGCCGCGGACCGCGCCGAAGTCCGCGCGGTCCTCGCCACGCTGACGACCGGCATGCTCTTCGACCTCGCCCGCTTCCCCGGGGAGGATGCCGCGAGCCTGGCCGCCCTCGACACGCTCGACGAGCTCGACCGCTACACGTACCTCGTCGCCGGCTGCGTCGGCCCCTTCTGGACGGCTCTGCACGCCGCCCACCGCCCACGCCTCCGGCGCTGGGACCTACGCGAGAAGAGTCAGGAGGGCGTGAGCTTCGGCAAGGCCCTCCAGATGACGAACGTGCTCCGTGACATCCCGAGCGATCTCCGACACGGCCGCTGCTACCTGCCCGCGGCCGACCTCGGGGCCCTCGGCCTGGTCCCGAAGGACCTCCTCGAGCCCGGGGCCGGCGCGCGCGTGCGCCCACTCTACCGGCGGCTTCTCGCGACCGCGCTCGCTCACTACGATGTCGCGTGTCGCTACACGCTCGCGATCCCGCGGCGCGAGTGGCGGATGCGGCTCGCGTGCGCGTGGCCCCTCCTGATCGGCCTCGCGACCCTCGCCGCGCTCGCCGCGCACCCGGATCCGCTCGCTGTCACGGCGCCGATCAAGATTCCTCGAGCGACCGTGCGCGCGCTGCTCACTCGCTCGGCGCTCACCGTCTGGTCCGACACCGCGCTCGGCGCCGACGCCGCGCGCCTCCGGCGGAGAATCACGCTCTAATTTCCCTCTTGCGCTCGTCGAGTGCGGACGGCAGGGTAGGGCCAGCGCCAGCCAACTGCTGCCGCACAGGGAGGAGACGATGGAACGAACGTTCGGTGAGCCCCAGCCCTGGATGCCCGCACCTGCCCCGCCCCCGCCCATGACGTCGCCCGCGCCGAGCATGCCTTCGGCCCCGCGCCCGCCTGCGAAGGCGGCCAAGCCCAAGGCGAAGGCAAAGCCGAGGCCCAAGGCGAAGAAGAAGGCGGCCGCGCGGCGGAAGACTACGGGAAAGTCGAGGAAGGCCCGGGGCAAGGCGAAGGCTCGGCGGCGTCGCTAGGGACGTGTTGGACTGACCGGGTTCGAGCGCCGGCTCCGCCGGCGCAATCGGCGCGGCTGGAGTAACCGCCGTTCGAGCGCGGGCTTCGCCATCGAGGAGCGCCACGGCTTGGCCGGGGTGCTCCGAGCGTTGGGGGGGTTGGGGGGCCATGTCGGGGCCCCCCATGTTCTAGTCGCCGAGGGCGAGGCCCAGGAGGGCCGCCGGGTCCACCCGCGCGGTGCCGACCTGGGCCCCGAAGTGCAGGTGCGGGCCGGTCGCCCGACCGCTGGCCCCGACCGACCCGAGGGTCTGACCGCGCTCGACACGCTCGCCCTCGCTGACGGTCACCGAGTCGAGGTGGAAGTAGAGCGTGTAGAGACCGAGGCCGTGGTCGAGCACGACCAGGCGCCCGGGGAAGAAGAATTCGTCGACGAGGGCCACGCGGCCCGTGTTGGCCGCGACGACCGGAGTGCCGAGGGGCATCGAGTAATCGATCCCGCCGTGCGGCGAGCGCGGTGCGCCGTTGATGATCCGCCGGGCGCCGAAGCCGGTGCCGGGCAGCGTCCCGCCGACGGGGCGTGTGAACCGGCCGCGCCAGAGGCGGTCGGCAGTGATGGCTCTGAACACCGCGGTGAGCCGCTGGGCCTCCGCCACCGCGCGGCGTTCGGTGTCGGGGTCGAGCTCCACCATCGGTCGCGGGAGCGTGAGGCGCTCCACCGGAAACCGCCGCGGCACGAACCGCACCGTGCCACGCGCCGTCCGCGGCTCCCGCTCGGGCTCGAGGACGGCGACCCCCCACGGTCGTGCCCCGGGCTTGGCCTCGAGGTCGATCCCCAGGAGGGCGGCGTGACCGCCCGCGTAGGGAAAGAAGGTCAGCGGCCTCCCATCAACGGAGCCCTCGACCCGTGCCGCCTCCGGCACGTTTCGCACGTGGAGCCACGCGACGTCACCGACGCGCGGATGCGTCGGATGCCAGACGACGTCGGCCCGCTCGCCCGCGAGAGCGCCCCCGGCCAGCGCGCCAGCAACCACACAGCCGGCGAGGACACCCGCGCGCGCGACCCCGCTCACTCCGGCCGCTGCTGCCGCAGGAACTGCTCGATCTCGGCGACGAGCTCTGAGGCGGGCGGCAGGTCACTCCCCCGGCTGGGCTCCGCGGACGGCTCTTCGGTGTCGCGCGATTCGAGCTTCTTGACGTAGTTTGCGATCTTCGCGTTCTGCCGGACGATCTCGGTCAGGTTCTGGTCAAACTGCCTGCCCGCGTCCTCGAGGTCGACGAGGTCCAGGGTAGCGCCGAGCAGCGGGAGCACGCGTCGAACGAGGGCGAGCGTCGCCTTCGGGTTCTCGATCCCCGAGATGTAGTGGGGCACGTTCGCCCAGAGGCTCGCGGTCGTGAACCCCTGGTCGCGGCAGATCGTGCTCAGCGCCCCGACGATGCCCGTGGGCCCTTCGTACCTGGTGGGCCGGATGCCGAGCCGGGCGGCCAGCTCGGCGTCGGTCGCGCCGCCGACCAGGCGGACCGGGCGGGTGTGGGGGACCTCGGCGAGGAGAGCGCCGAGCGTCAGCACCACCGTCGCCTCACACCGGCGCGCGAGCTCGAGCACGGTCGCGCAGTAGGTCTTCCACTTGAGGTGCGGCTCGGCCGCGACGCCGACGATCAGGTCGCGCGCGAGGTCGGGCACCTGGGCGATCGAGAACTCGGTCACGGGCCAGACGATCTCTCGGTCCGTCTCCGAGCCCGCCTTGAAGCGGACGTAGGGGCGGGAGAGGCCGAAGTGGTAGAACTCCTCGGGATCGATCTCGGCGAACTTCTCGGCGCGGAAGGCGGTGGCCAGGTAGCGCGCGGCGGTCGTCGCGGCCTCTGCCGCGTCGTTCCAGCCGCTGAACGCCATGATGAGGATGGGTCGGCGCCGGCCGTCGGGCAACGCGTGGATCGTGAGCATTGCGAATCTCCTCGACGAGCTCGGTGTCGAGTCTAGCACGAACCACGGATTGACCGGACGCGACGACGACGGTAGCATGGCCGCATTCGAGCGCGGAGGAGGGTGACACGAGACGGCGCTCCTTCTGTCGGCTGGTTGCGCAAACCGCCCGGGCACGAGCCCGCAGGTGACGCGCGCGGACCTCGACGCGGCACGCGCGGCGAACTGGTCGGGTCGGCCCATCACGGTGAGACAGGACCAGATTCTTGAGCGTTAGGCTGCTCACGGCAGCCCTGGCGCTCGGCCTCATTGTCGTCGGGCGCGCCGTCGCGGCGCCGCCCGACGACCGCATCCTCGCCGTCGACCAGTACACGTCCGAGAAGGCGCGCACGCTCGCGCGGAAGTACGCGC
The DNA here is from genome assembly GCA_003220315.1 of Candidatus Rokuibacteriota bacterium. Taxonomy (GTDB): domain Bacteria; phylum Methylomirabilota; class Methylomirabilia; order Rokubacteriales; family CSP1-6; genus 20CM-2-70-11. The sequence goes on along the minus strand of QHSA01000145.1, from coordinate 36,911 downwards.
CCGCGCTGCGCGACCTCAACGCGGGGATCTATCACTGCCTGCCCTGGCTGGAGGTTTCCAAGGAGTCGATCGGTTTCTTCCGGCCGAAGCACCTGGTCCCGTCCAAAGACGACCGGTATCTCTCGCTCCGGATCTACGTCGACCAGGAGACGTCGCCCCAGTTCGCCTCACTGAAGATGGACGGGCGCGCCGCCGCGATGTTCTCCCGTTACGTCGGTCCCATGCTGCGACGCATGACTCAGCGCGCGGAGCTGGTCACCGATTCTCTCGTCGACGGCTTTACGGTCATCGTCGACTGGCTCAAGCCCACGAGCCAGCCCGGGACGCAGCCGGTGCGCGAGACGATCGCGGTCTTCGCGGACCGGCCGACCGTCGCCGCGTACATCGCCGGCGGTGTCAAGCTGCGCGACTTGGGGGCACGCGCCTCGGTCTTCGGGTTCGACGGCGAGACACCGCTCGGGCGGCTCTCGATCCAGGCGTGGGAGGACGATTTCGTCAAGACCTTCCAGATCGCCAACTACCGGCTGGAGCCCGGCGTCACCTGCCGCTGATCCGGCGCCGCAGGAGGCGGCGCAGCCCTCGGAACGCGATCGCATGGTACGGGATCGCCTTCCGCGGGAACCATCGCGCTTCGCTCACGTCGTCCCCGGGTGTGAGGCGACCAGGCGCCGGCGTCACCCGGTAGACGAGCGTGAGCAGCGGAAACCCCTTCGGCCCGTAGCGGTCGAGGGCGAAATCGAGGAGCCGGGCCTGGCGGACCCTCATCCCCAGCTCCTCTCGCAGCTCTCGACGCAGGCACGCCTCGGGATGCTCCCCCGCCTCGAGGAATCCACCGGGCACGTCCCAGGTCCCCGCGTAGGGCGGGCGCGCCCGGCGGGTCAAGAGGACGCGTCCGCCCCGCATGATGAGGGCGACGGACGTCGGGACGGGGTTGCCGTAGACGGTGAAGCCGCAGCGCCGGCAGCGCCGCCGCGAGCGTCCCTCCTCGCGCACGACCGCGAGCCGGCCGCCGCAGGCGCTGCAGAACTTCGGCGTCGATGTCACCACCAGGCAGACACGGAGCTCACGCCGCGGGCGCCGTGATCCTCGCCTGGATCTCGGCCGCCAGCGCGACGAGCGCGCGGGCGGCGGCGCTCTCCGGCGCGACCGCGACGAAGGGCTCGCCGCGATCCGCCGCGGCGGCGAGCGCCGGGTCGAAGGGCACACGCCCGAGGAGGGGGATGCCCGCGTCGCGGGCGAGCAGCGCGGCATCGGGGCCGGACAAGAGCCCGGCCATGTTCTCGACGAGGCCGAGGACGGGCGCCTTCACCTGGCTCGCCACCGTGATGGCCTTCCTCACGACGAGGTGCGAGACATCCGACGGGATCGTGACGACGACGGTCCCCGCCAGGCGCTCCACCAGCGCGGCGATGGTGAGGAGCCGGTCCGTGCCCGGCGGCAGGTCGAGCAGCAGCAGGTCGAGCTCGCCCCAGTTGGTGTCCGTGAGGAACTCGCGGAGCGCGCTCGCCTCCATCGAGCCGCGCCAGGTATGGGCCTCGTCCTGGGTCACCGCGTTCCACTGGAGGGGGGCCGAGTCCGACGGCAGCAGCAGGTCCATGGACATCACCTTGACGCCGAGCGACGTCCGCGGCGGCTCGACGCCACCCGACGCCAGGACGAGGCGCTGGCCGCGCACGCCGAGCATCTTCGCCATCGTGGGCCCGTTGAGGTCTGCGTCGAGGACGCCGACCCGGAGGCCGGCCTGCGCCAGGCAGCAGGCGAGGTTCGCGGTGAGCGACGACTTGCCGACGCCGCCCTTACCCGACACGATCGCGACGACGGCGCGGACGGTGGCGAGACGCGCCCTGAGCCTCCGCTGCTGGGCCTCGACCTGGGCGACGATGTTCGAGCCGCCGTCTCCCGCGATGTCCTTGTACTTCTTCATGCGGCGCCTTCGGAGGACCACGCCGCGCGCGCCAGCATCGCGGCGGTCACGGCGGCGACGAGCGCCATCAGCCAGGCGGCGGCCGGGCTCGGCGGCACCGCGCCCCCGAAGGTCGGCATGCGCATCGACTCGGCGCCGACGAGCGCGAGGCGCGCGACGAAGAGCGCGCGAACCGCGACCAGGACCGCCAGGATCCGGGCGAGGTCGCGCCGCGAGAGCACCCAGCGCTCGAACCACCGGCGCGGGCGGTAGAGGAGCGGGGGGACGCCCACGGCGATCAGCGCGCCGACGCCGAACCAGAAGAGCGGCCGGCCGCGCACCGGGAAGACCGCGAGCTGCAGATAGAGCGCGGTGACCCAGTACACGATGCCGTAGCCGAGGTACGTCCACGCGGCCTGGCGGAATCGTCGCTCGACCGTGGTCACGGGCGCGACGGCCGGAACCGGCCGCCCCACTTCGCCCGGACCTCGGCCAAGAGCTCCCGCGTGACGACGGCGTCTCCGCGCCCGCGCGCATACGCCTCGACCGCCTTGACGACCATCCCGCGGGCGAAGGACGGGATCGCCTGGAGCCGCTCGCGCGCGTCCGCATCCCACGCGAGCTCCCACGCCACCGGCAGTCCGAACGTGACCGTCGCGGGCAGCTCGATGACCGCTCCGCCGTGGGCCCCGGGCGCGTAGCCGCACGCGGGATCCTCCGCGAGGTAGTCGCCGTACGTCGCGTAAGCGCGGCACCGGCAGCCGCCACAGATCTTCGAGAACTCGCACGCCCCACAGCGGCCGCCGAGCTTCGGGTCGCGCAGGTTGTCGAAGACCGGCGCCCCGCGCCAGAGCTCGGCGAAGCTCGCGGTCCTGAGGTTCCCCGCCGCCACCGGCATGTAGGGGCACGGCGTCACGTCGCCCTCGGGCGTGATGCGGCAGTAGTACTTCCCCGCGGGGCACGAGCCGTGGGCGTAGTTCTGGAGGAGCGGTGACGACGGGTTCTGCTGCCAGAGGATTCGCCTGAAGTGCGGGGCGCACTTGGCGCGGATGAGCAGGCCGTCCGCGCGGCCCACCGGCGCCGACCACGGATCCTCGAACCTCCCGGCGGCCGTGCCGCCGACGCTCTGAGCCTTTGCCAGGGACGTCAGGATCCGCTCGTAGGCGGTCGCGTCGACGTCGGTGAGGTCCCGCCCCCGGCCCGTCCGCACGAGGAAGAAGAAGTTCAGGACCTTCGCCCCGAGCGCCCTCGCGAGGTCGATCATCGCGGGGATCTCGCCGACGTTCCAGTCCGTCACCGACATGTGCAGCGAGAAGTCGAGGCCCGCATCGCCGAGCACCCGCGTGGCGCGCACGGCGCCGTCCCAGGCGCCCGGCAGGTGGCGGAACGCGTCGTGCTTGACGCGGTCGGTGGAGTCGAGGCTGATCGACGCGCCCAGCACCCCGTGCTCGCGCATGCGTCGCGCCTCGCGCTCGCCCAGCAGCACGCCGTTGGTGCCGAGGACCGTCGTGAACCGCTTCTCGGCGGCGTAGGCGGCGATCTCCCAGATGTCGCGCCGCAGGAGCGGCTCGCCGCCGGTGAGGATCAAGAACACGTTCGGGTTGACCTGGGCGATCTCGTCCAGCACGCGACGGCATTCGCCGGTGGTGAGCTCCCCTCGCGTGTCGGCGCCCGCGAACGCCGACATGTAGCAGTGCGCGCACTCGAGGTTGCACCGCTGTGTCAGGTTCCACGACACGCTGTACGCCGTGTACGGACTGACCGCGCCGGTCGGCGGGGATGTGGACGACGGCGGTGGCGATGGCGGAGGAGTGGAAGGGGTGGGCCTCGCAGGCAGAGACATGCCGCTCCCGCTGGGGGTGTGGGGGGCTCCGGCGGAATCCGTTGTCGTCAGCGTTGCCCTCGCCTCGTGCAGAGAACGTCGGACGTGCGCACGGAGCGCAGTCGGATTCCGGCGGAGCCCCCCATGCCCACAGCCCGACTAGCGAGGTTTCTTGCTCGAGACGTACCCCGCGATCACCTCGTTCATCGTCTGCCGCGCGTGCCCGATGCCCTCCTCGCAGAGCGCGAGGTCGATCGTCGTCGCGCCCTTCTCGGTCGCGACGCGCTCGACCTCCTCGCGCGTCATGTCGCGCATGAACCCGGCGGGCACACGGCCGAGCCGCGCGGTGGCCTCCTCGGTCCAGACGAAGCCGCTCCCCTCCACCGCCGGCGCCTGGGCGGGCTCGAACCGCGTCCTCGCCAGGAGCGTGTCCCAGCCCGCCCCCAGCTTCTCGCGGCCCACCGTCTCCTCGATCATCGGCAGCGCGAGCTGACACGTGATGACGGGGATCTTCCGCGAGCGCGCGTACTTCTCGATCCGCGCCTTGGCGCGCCGGCGGAGGTACGCGTCCGTCACCTCGCGGAGCGCGTCGCGCGCGTCGGCCGACCACTTCACCCGCACGCCCGGCATCGACTCCTCCTCCTCGATGCCGCCCTCCTGGGTGGCGATCGTCTCGACCGCCTCCCGGGAGATCACCTGGAACTTGTCGGCGGACGCCTTGCAGACCGGGCACGTGACGACCGGGTTCGGCCCCTTGACCGTGTAGCCGCACACCGAACAGATCGCCGTCGCGACCTGCGCCTCGGCGCGGAGCTTCGCCACGGCGAGATCCTCCGCGAGGATCTGCATCTTCTCGGCCATCCGGGCCGGCATGAAGATCGCCATCGCCTCGTCGATGACCTTGTTCGTGATGACCGTGTGGCCCTGCTCGATCGCGTACCGGAGCAGCGCCGTGCGCGCCACGCCCTTCACCTGGGGCGGCACGCGCTCCATGCGCGCCTCGGCCTCCTCGGTCCAGGAGATGATCTCCTCGGCCCGGACGTCGAGCGGTGGGTAGAACTTGCCGCCCGTCAGGAGCACGTTGCAGGGCAGGAGCCGCAGGAGGTTCTCGGTGTTCGAGCCGAGGTCTACCTCGTGCTCGTCCGAGTGGACCCCGACCCGCCCCAGGATCAAGAGCCACGGCTGCGCCTTGCGGGCGAACGTGAGAACCTTTTCGAAACACTTCCCGTCGAGCAGGGTGATCGCCAGGTCGACGCCGTCCTCGGCGGCGAGCTTGCGACCGATCTCAAGGTGCGACTGGTAGATCTTGGCCAATCCTGTATCGATGATCTCCTCGTGGAGCTGCTCCTGCTCCTTGAATCGAAAGATCTTCGACGCCTTCTCGCTCAGCACGCCGACGATCCCGTTGAACATCGCATAGTGGAGGTACGGATCGTAGACCGCGACCGCCTGGAGCGGGCGGCCCAGGGCCTTGGCGAGGCCGATGCCGAGCCTGAGGCCGTTGAAGGACTGGGGCGAGCCGTCGAGGCCCACGACGATGGCGCCCGGCGAATCCGAGAGTCGATCGGCGTTCCTGACGACCAGCGTGTCCTTCGGGACCTTCCGGACGAAGCGCTCGGTCACCGAGCCGAGCTGGCTGTCCTTCACGGCGCCCATGCCGAGGGCGCCCATGACGACCAGGTCGTAGTCGGAGGCGAGGCAGTCCTCGATCAGGACCTTGTAGTGCTTGCCGTCGATCAGCTTCCGCTCGAAGGCGAGCCCCGCCGTCTCGGCACGCCGGGCCATCACGTCGAGGTAGGAGTCGGAGATGAGCTGCAGGCCCATGGCGATCAGCGAGTCGTGGATCTTTCGCTGTCGCTCGAGTTCGTGCTCGTCCTTGTACTCGTCCGGCAGGGTGTACTCCATCTGCTTGAACCGATAGTCGTGGAGCTGCGCCGCGTACACGTGGACGCCGGTGAGCTTGGCGCCGCAGGTCCGGCCCAACTCGACGGCGAGCTCGATCGCCCGGTTCGAGTAGTCCGAGTTGTCCACCGGAACGCAGATGTGCTTGAACATGGGCCCTCCCTATCGCAGCTCGAAGTCGACCGTCGCCACCGCGCGGGGCGCGATCGTCACCTCTCTCGTGACCGTCTGCGGCTCCTCGTACACCGGCCGGCCGTCCTTGTCGACGCCCCTCCCCCGGAAGCCCTCGTGCCACATCGTGACTTTGTAGGTCCCCGGGGGGACGTCGGCGATCCGAAAGACCCCGCGCTCGTCCGTGACGGCGACGTAGGGGCTGTCGTGGACGAGGATCCACGCGGCCATGTGCGTGTGGGCGTCGCACAGGACGTGGACGACGCCGGGCTTCGCGAGCCGCCGCGTGACATCGATCAGCTGGTCCTTGTTCGGCAGGGCCACGTTGAAGACCGTCGGCTTGCCCATGAACCCGTGAGTGTTGTGGAGGACCGGGTCGGAGTTCTTCACGTGGACGCGCCCGCCGAGGCTCACCGCCGTGACGTGGGCGACGAACAGGCACTTGTGGTTGTCGAGGAGCACGTCGCCGCTTCCCTTCTTGCCGCGGGCGACACCCTCGAGCATCACGACACCGCCCTTGACGCCGTGGTCGGGGCCGAGCACGAGCGCCTCGGACGGCTTCGACTCGCCGCAGACGTCCCGGTTCTTGTTGACGGGGATCGGCTCGAGCTTGGGTGGCGTGCCGATGAACTTCAGGGTCCCGGTCACGGCGCCACCGTCCGCCACGCCGACGACTTCGTACGCCGCGCCGACGCCCGGCGCGCCGAGCGCCTGCGCCGCCAGGAGGACCGCCGCTAGGACTCGGGGTTGACGGCGTACTCGAGGGCGAGCCAGAAGCTCCGGCTGTAGCGGAAGAACCACAGGGGAAACACGACGACCACGGGGAGCCACAGGGCGAGCTGCGCCGCGGTCGTGAGCTCCGTGAACGCCCAGAGCAGGACGTAACCTCCGATCACGAGGAACGTCGTCACCGCGTAGTTGAGGTAGATCGCGCCGACGAAGTAGCCCTGCGCCCGCTCGAAGCGGAGACCACAGGCCGAGCAGACGGGCGCCATCCGGAACCAGCCTCGGAACATCGGGGCCGCGCCGCACCGGGGACACAGGAGGCGCGCCGCCCGCCCGAAGGCCCGCCGCACGCGGACCGCTCGACGCTCGCGCGCCATGCCGCACCTCGGAGCTCCGCGCCCCCGCCACTCAGTGCTTGGCGGGCGCGCTCACGGCGGCCTTCACGCCCACCGTGCGCTTCGCGACGGCCAGGCCGTCCGGGAGGAGCAGGAACACCAGGAGCGTCGCGATCATGAGCGGGGTGATCGCGACCAGGCCCAGCGTGCGCGTCTCGAACCGGAGGTGCATGAAGTACATCGCCACGAGCGCGGCCTTGCCGAGCGCGAGCCCGCACAGGAGGACGACGATCGTCACCTTCGGCAGGGGCGCGTAGATCACCGCGATCTCGATCGCCGTGAGGATCGCGAGGTACCAGAAGATCGCCATGTAGTTGGGGTGCTTGTGCTCTGCGCCCGCCATCGCCTCGGCCCCCTAGATGAGATACATGAAGGTGAACACCATGATCCACACGAGGTCGACGAAGTGCCAGTAGAGCCCGGTGATCTCGACGGCGTTGTAGCTGGCCGCCGGCGACGGGCGGTTCGTGACGTACCGGATGATCGAGACGAGGTAGATGACGCCGCCGGTGACGTGCAGGCCGTGGAACCCCGTGATGAGGAAGAAGGACGTGCCGAAGAGCGACGCGCCCCACGGGTTGCCGTTGATGTGGAGCCCCTCGTGGATGAGCTTCGACCACTCGTAGGCCTGGCAGCACACGAAGATCGCGCCGCCGAGCGCGGTGAAGAAGAGGAACATCCGGCACTTGGTCCGGTCGCCCCCGCCCAGCCACTCGAGCGCCTTGACCATCGTGACGCTCGAGCAGATCAGAAGGAAGGTCATCGCGGCGGTCAGGTTGATCCCGAGGACGTCGTACGGGTTCGGCCAGTCGGCGCTCGTCGCCCGCATCCCGCCGTAGGACGCCAGCAGGACGCCGAAGCCGACGGCGTCGCCGGCCAGGAAGATCCACATGCCGAGCTTGCCCCAGCTCTCGGGTGTGAGCGGTGTCTCGGCCGGCTCGATGGCCGAGTGAACGGAGGCTGACGGGCTCATATCGTCTCCTTGAGCGTGTCGTGGTCGTTGCGCGCCGGGCTCACGGCAGCGCTCAGAGCAGGTAGACCGCGACGTAGAGGATCGGCCACAGCCCGACCACGAAGTGCCAGAACATCGCGCACGCCTTCACCGGCGCCGTCCGGCCGTGCGCAAAGCGGCCGTGGGAGGCGAGCACCAGCGTCACCGAGAGCCAGACCAGGGCCCCGAAGACGTGCGCGGCGTGAGCGCCGATCAGCGTGTAGAAGGTGGCGCCGTAGGTGCCGGCCGAGACCGTCAGCCCGAAGCCGATCAGGCGTGCCCACTCGTAGCCCTGGACCAGCAGGAAGAGCGCGCCGAGGCCAGCCGTGGCGGCGAGCCGCTTCACCAGACGGCTCTCCTCGCCGCGCGCGAGCGCACCGACGGCGCGCGCCATCATGACGCTCGAGGCGAGGAGCACGAGCGTGTTGACGCCGGTGACGCCCACGGGGAGCCGCGGCTGGTGCGGCGGCGGCCAGAGGGGCTGACCGAGCCGCGTGACGAAGAGCGCCGCGATCAACGCGGCGAAGAACATCACCTCGCCGCCGATCAGGAAGAGGACGGCCAACTGTATATTGTCGAGCACGGGTCGCCGCGGCGACGGCTCGCGGTCCGGCCCGTCGCCGCCGCCCGTCGGCGGGGGTGGTGGCCCGACGGGCCCGTTCGGCCGGTCCGTGACCGGCCCGCGCTTGGGCGGCGCCTCGAGGAGCCCCTGCGTCACCAGCGGATCCCCACGAGGAACGACGCGACGACGAGCGCCGCGATGATCATGAGCAGGACCCGGAGTGTCTGGCGGGCTGTTGTAGCGGGGTCCGCGAGCCCGGTGCGGTCGGTGGGTGGCCCGAGACGAGGTGCGACCCGGCTCCGCTCTTCGTGTCGCTCTTCATTCCAACGGGGGTCCATGAGCGTCGTCATGCCTTGTCGAACGCCAGGAGCGCCAGGAGCGCTGGCAGGTAGAGGAGCGACGCGAGGAGCACGCGGCGCGCCGAGCCGGTCGAGGGCACGAACGCCTGCCAGGTGCCCAGCGCGGCGAACGCTGCTCCCATCAGGAACGCCCCGACGAAGTAGACCGCGCCCGCGAGCCCGATCAGCGTCGGCAGGAGGCTCACGACGAGGAGCGCGAGACACCCCGTCACGATCTGCCGCTCGGTGCTGCTTCCCTCGGCGTCCACGACCGGCAGCAGACGGACGCCGGCGCGGGCGTAGTCGTCACGATAGAGCCGCGCGATCGCGAGCGTGTGCGGGAGCTGCCAGAGGAAGAGGATCCCGAACAGGACCCAGGCGCCCACGCCCAGGTCCTCACGGGCCGCCACCCAGCCCGTCACGGGCGGGAGCGCCCCGGGCACGGCGCCGATGAGCGTGCAGAGCGGCGTCCTGAGCTTCAGCGGCGTGTACACGAACAGGTAGAGCGCCGCGGTCGCGGCGGTGACGCCGAGCGCGAGCCCGCCGATGAACACGGCGGTGTAGACGAGGCCCAGGGCCGTGAGGGCGCTCCCGAACAGGAGCGCCTCGAGCGGCGCGAGCCGGCCGTCGGGCAGAGGCCGCGCCCGGGTGCGCTCCATGCGCGCGTCGACGTCGCGCTCCCAGTACTGATTCAGCGCGAGCGATCCGCCCGCCGCCAGGAGCGTGCCGACCAGGAGGTGCAGCAGTCGCGCGTAGTCCGGCGCGCCCGCCAGCCCGACGTAATAGCCCACGGCCGCCGTCACGAGGATCATGAGAACGACCCGCGGCTTGGCGAGGGCGACCAGGTCGGCGAGGACCCGGCGTCGCTCGCGCGCGATCGAGGCGGCCATGACCGTGGGAGCCGACACCGCGAGGCCGCCGTCGAGGCGCGCCCCGGCTCCGTTCTTCATGTCGCGCTCACGGGAGGCGCGACCCGGCCCCGCTCCCGTCCCACCGTCACCTCCGGGACCCGCGAGCCGACACGCACGGCGAGCACCACCGTGGCGCCGAAGATGAGGCTTCCGACGAGCCGATGGGCGACCGGCAGAACGAGCATCGTCGTCTGCCCGCCCGGGATCCCGATCGGCGAGAATCGCGCGAGGTAGCTCCCGACGCCGAGGAACAGCTGGACGCCCAGCAGCGCAAGGAGCGTCCGGGCGACGGGGGCGGCAACGGTATCAGCGCTCCGCCGGAGCCGAGCGGTCACGGTCGGCACGACCGCGAAGACGGCCACGGCCCCCGCGAGATGGAGCGCGAGCCAGCCCGCGTGCGTCAAGAGGGCGCCGAGCACGATCTGAAGGTACACGAGGCCGGCGGCGCCGAGCGTCAGTGAGCGCAGCGACGGGTCCACGTCCCCCGGTGGGCGCTCCGCCGCGCGCGAGGTGAGGAGCGCGATCGCCGAGAGCAATCCGAAGAACGCCTGGGCCAGGCTCCCGTGGACGATCGCGAGCGTGTCTGCCAGGAGCACCACGCGGAGCCCGCCGAGCACGCCCTGGGCCACGACGGCCGCGACGGCGGCCAGGCCGAGCCAGCGGAGCCGCCCACCCGTGCGCCAGAGCGTCGCGGCCAGGCCGAGTGTCAAGAGCCCCACGAGAGCGCCGATGAGCCGGTGGCCATGCTCGTAGAAGATCCCGCCAACCATTTGGGACCACGGAAACACAAAGAGGTTGTCGCCGAACGTGCTCGGCCAGTCCGGCACCGCCAGGGCCGAGCCCGTGTTCGTGACGAGCCCCCCGAAGAGGATCAGCACGAACGTCGCCGCCAGCGTGACGAGCGCCACTCGGTGCGCCACCGCCCTCACCCGTTTCAGTGGCGCCGCGCTCCCGCGGCGGTGACCGGCGGCGCGGTCTGCGGCAGCCAGTCGTCCCTGGACTCGGGTGAGCTGTACTCGTACGGGCCGCGGTACACCGTCGGCAGTGTCGGCCCCCAGTTCAGGTGCGGCGGCGGCGACGCCGCGGTCCACTCGAGCGTGTTCGCGTTCCATGGGTTCAGCGGCGCCTTCTTCCCCGCGAAGAGGGACCAGAAGAAGTTGATGACGAAGGGGATCTGCCCGAGGCCGAGAGCGAGCGCCGACATCGTGATGAACACGTTCCAGTGCTGCTGGTGCTGGAGGAACTCGTACTGCATCGGGTTGTAGATGCGCCGCATCTGGCCACCGACGCCGATGATGTGCATCGGGAAGAACGTGAGGTTGAAGAAGACGAACGTCGGCCAGAAGTGGAGGTGCCCCAGGACCGTGTTCGTCATCCGGCCGAACATCTTCGGGAACCAGTAGTAGATCGCCGCGAACGCACCGAAGATCGAGCCGCCGAAGACGACGTAGTGGATGTGCGCGACGATGAAGTACGTGTCCTGGATGTAGATGTCGACCGGCGTCGAGGCCATGAAGATACCCGAGAGCCCGCCGATGACGAACATCGAGACGAACGCGAGCGCGTTCAGCATCGGCACGGTGAACTGGATCCGGGCGCCCCAGAGCGTGCCGAGCCAGTTGAACGTCTTGATGGCCGACGGCACGGCGATGATCATGGTGGTCACGGTGAACGCCATCCCGAGCGCCGGGTTCATGCCGCTCACGAACATGTGGTGGCCGTAGACGACCCACGAGAGGAACGCGATGGCGATCATCGAGAACGCCATCGCGTGGTAGCCGAAGATCGGCTTGCGGCAGAAGACCGGGAGGATCTCCGAGGCGATGCCCATCGCGGGCAGGATCAGGATGTACACCTCGGGGTGACCGAAGTACCAGAAGAGGTGCTGCCAGAGGAGCGGCTCGCCGCCGCCCGACGGCTTGAACCAGCTCGTCCCGAGCGTGCGATCGAACAGGAGCATCGCGACGCCCGAGGTGAGGACCGGCAGCGCCAGCAAGAGCAGGATCGCGGTGATGAAGAGCGACCAGACCACGAGCGGCATCCGGAAGAGCTTCATGCCCGGCGCCCGCATGTTGATGATCGTCGTGATGTAGTTGATCGCGCCCATCATCGACGAGATGCCGAGGACGAAGAGGCTGATGCACCAGAGGTTCTGCCCCCAGTTCGTTCCCGTGTACTCCGGCACGGCGGAGAGCGGTGCGTAGGAGGTCCACCCCGCGGCGGCGTGGCCGCCCGGCACGAAGAAGCCGGCGAGCATGAGCACGCCGGCGACCGCGGCGACCCAGAACGACAGCATGTTGAGGAACGGGAACGCCATGTCACGGGCGCCGATCATCAGCGGGATGCAGAAGTTCCCGAAGGCGCCCGCCAGGATCGGCATGATCACGAAGAAGATCATGATCGTCGCGTGCATGGTGAACGCCATGTTGTACTGCGAGGGCTCGAGGATCCCCCCGGTTTCCGTGAGGATCATCCCCAGCCCTGGCACGGGCGTCTCGGGCCACGCGAGCTCCCAGCGGACGACCAGCGCCAGCAGGCCGCCGATGATCATCATGGAGAGCCCGAGGAACAGGAACTGCCGGGCGATCATCTTATGGTCCGTGGAGAACATGTAGGTCCGGACGAAACCGAGCTCGTGGTGCCCGGCGGGCTCGACGTGCGCATGCGCGGTCGCGCTGGTGGCGCTCATTGCTTGCCCTTTCCCTCAAGGTTCTCGGCCGCCCACTTGGCGTAGTCCTCGGGCGTGTGCACGTAGATCCAGCCGCGCATCCCGGAGTGGCCGAACCCGCACAGCTCCGCGCACGGCCACTCGTACTTGCCCGGCTTGACCACCTCGAACCACTGGACGATCTCGCGGCCCGGCACCGCGTCCTGTTTCATGCGGAACTGCGGGACGAAGAAGCTGTGGATCACGTCCTGCGACCTGAGGTGCACCCGGACGACCTTGTTGACCGGCACGTGCATCTCGTCGAGGAAGACCTTGTCGCTCCCCGGGTAGCCGACCTGCCAGTTGAACTGCTTCGCCGTCACGTTGACGTCGAAGTCGCTCGCCGGTACCTGCATCTTGATCCTCGACCACGCCGGCACGCTGAGGGCCGTCAGGATCACGAGGATCAGCGCCGGCACGATGGTCCACGCGATCTCGAGCGGGGTGTTGCCGTGCGTGTACCGCGCGGTCCGCCCGGGCCGGTCGCGGTACATCACGATGAACACGAGCATCGTGACGAAGACGAGGACGAACGTCGCGCCGGTGATGTAGTAGATGAGATGGAACAGCCAGTCGATCTCCGCTCCGTACGTCGACACGTTCTCTGGCAGCCACCAGTCGAGCATGCTCGCGAGCCTCCTCGCCCTACTTCTTCATCTCGAACCCGACCTTCACCACCTGGCCCGCCTTGACGTCGACCTCCTTCGTCTGCTTGCCGAGCGTCTCGTGCCAGACCTCGACGGTCTGCTTGCCCGCCGGCACGTTCTCGATCTTGGCCGCGCCGCTGGCGTCCGAGACCGCGAAGAACGGGGTCGGCAGGACCGCCACCCAGCCGAGCATCCAGCTGTGCACGTCGCAGGTGAGCTTGATGATCTCGGGCTTCTCGAACTTCTCCATCATCACCTTCTTGAACTTCGGCTGCGCCTTGTTGATGGACGGGTTTGCCGTCGAGTACGTATGGATGTTGTGCAGGATGTCGTCGGAGTTCTTGAGCTCGAGGTCGCCCGGCGTCATCGCGGTCACGTGCGGCACGAACTTGCAGCCATGCTGGTCGACCGTCGCCTTCGCCATCTTCGGCGCGCCCTTGGCGGTCGGGACGGAGACGACCGCGTTGGCCAGGCCCTTGTTGCCGCCGACCACGACCTTCTCGATCACGGCCTCGGTCCCGCACTTCTCGGTGTCCTTGTTGACCTTGAGCTTCTCGACGACGGGCGCGCCGTTATACGTGACCGTGACCTCGACGGTGCCCCCTCCCTGGGCGTCCACAGGGTCGGGGCGCTGGACGAACAGCGCGACGCCCGCGACGAGCGCCGCCGCCAGGACGACTCCGAGTGCTCTCCGCATTGCTCTGACTCCTTTTCTTCGTCCGCTCGCCTCGGCTCGCACTACTGGGTTCTCAGACTCGCCTCGCGGCGCGCGTCGCCGAGCCTCCGCGGCCGCCGCTCGGCTCGCACTACCATCCTCCGCGAGGTTACGCGCGTCTGTTCGCGACGCGAACCACGAGCAGCATCGCCGCGAACGTGAGGATCGCCACGACCGGAGGAACGACGAAACGGCGGCTCGATTGAGGCTCCTCCAGCCGCAGATAGTACCACGAGGTCAGCGACATCTTGGCCCCGGTCTCCCCCGCGCCGCCGTCCCAAGCCTGGAACGCGATCGGCAGGAAGACCGCCGGCTGGAACGTGGGCCGGTCGGGGCCCTTGGACACGAGCGGCCGCTTGAGGACGAGCCGATACTGGCCGTTCGCGTACGCGGCCTGGCCCGTCACCTCGCCGCCTGCGAGCGGCACGATCCGGGTCGGCCCGTTCGCGCTCGCCTCGGTCGCGCCCTTGCCGTTCTCCCACCGCAGCAGATACACGGCGTCCGCGTCTCCGCCCATGAGGAAGTACGGGCGGTCCGCGCCCTCCGCGACCTTCTGGGGGAACTGGAGCGAGACGACGTCGGGAGAGGCCTTCTTCGCGGCGTCCGCCCCCGACTGCGTCGGGTCGTCCCAGGTCACGTGGAAGGCGACCTCCTTGTCGTTCCACGCCGCCCGCAGCGCCACCATGTCGATGGAGGGGTTGAAGTTCCGTGGGTCGATGGTCACCTGCCCCACCAGGGGAATGTTCTGGGGCGCCATCCGCTTCCAGAACTCCGCGACGGGATCGGCCGGGATGTCGCCGTTCACCGCCTCGGCGGTCAGGAGCGTCGCGTAGTGGGGCGACTCGGGCCCGAGGGACGCGAGGTAGTTCGCCAGGTGCCAGATGTCGTCGGGCTTCTCCACCGAGTCGATGAACGACGGCATGGGCGTGCCCAGCACGCCGGTCGTGAGCCGCATCGCGATCTCCGCGCGGCCGCCTCCGCCGCGGAAGGTCCAACGCTTTGTCAGGTTCGCGGGCCGGATCGGATGTCCCCACTCGTCCTTGAGCTCGGGGCGCGAAGGGCCGTCGGCCCGGCCCTCGGCGCCGTGGCACTTGTTGCACTCGATTGCCTCGTACATCTCCTTGCCCCGCCTGATCGACTCCGGCGACGAGGCGACCTCCTTCGGCAGCTCTTGCTTCTTCGGCGCCTCCTTGAACTTGTCCGCGGCGAACGCCTTGAGGTAGGCGACCAGGTTCCAGCGGTCCTTCTCGGGCAGGACGTCCCACGCGGGCATGAACGTGCCAGGCATGCCGCGGGTGATCACGTCGAAGAGGTCCCGGTCGGTCGGCGTCTTGTTCACCGTGGTGCGGATCTTGTAGATCCCCGTGGTGAAATCGCGCGGCCGCGGGTCGAGGAGGTCGGCGCCCGGCCCCTTGCCGTCGCCCTTCTCCCCGTGGCACAGCGCACACTTCCTCTCGTACACGGCCCTCCCCGCCTGGGCATCCCCTGCCTGCGCCCCCGCTGGTGAAGCGCTCGCGAACAGGAAGACGGCGCTCGCGAGCGCGCCGACCAGGACGATCGCACGCATCAGTGCGCCGTCTCCCAGCGCCGCGGCTCCTGGCCGGTCGCGTCGTACAGATAGGCGATGACCTGCCAGATCTGCTCTTCGGTCAGGCGATCCTCCCACGCCGGCATCGCCGAGTTCCACGGCGTCGATTCCCTGGGCAACCCCGGCCCGCCCTTGGCGATCCGCCAGAAGAGGTACGACTCCTGCAGCATCGCGATCGTCCCGGGGTCCTCGAAATTCGCCGGCGGCGGGTTCAGCGCGGAGGCGAAGAGCCCGTGGCCGTCGAGATTGTCGCCGTGGCAGAACATGCAGCTCCGAACGTAGATCTCGCCGCCCGCCGCGACGTTCCTCTTGAAGGTCGCCACGTCCTTGCGGAGCGGGTTGTCGACGCCCGCGATGTTGATCTCCTTGCCCCGGAACTGGATCGAGCCCGGCGGCGCCGGATGCACCGCGCGCAGCTCGGCGGGCGCCTGCGGCCTGGCCGCCGCCTGCGTGTAGGCGTAGTAGCCGAGCAGGATCGGCAGCGCGACCGCGAGCACGATGCGCACTGGCCGCTGGCTCGGGTCGACCAGCGCGGCGCGCATCGGGTTCACGAAGGAGCGCCACGAGTCCGTGTCGGAGGAGACGAAGATAAGCACCGCCAGGAACACCACCGCCATGTAGATCTGGATCACGCTCCAGGGCGCCGGCGGACGGATGCCAAAGCGCAGCGCCAGGAAGGCGCCGACGAGGATGACGACGGCCTGGACGAAGCGCGAGCGGAGGACGCTCATGCCGGCGTCATTTGAGGGTCAGCAGGAAGGAGACGAGGTCCACGTACTCCTTCGCCGTCAGGGTCTGGCCGAAGATCGGTGGCATGACGCCTTTCGGGTAGCCCGCCACGGTGCCCATCGCCGAGGGGTTCAGGATCTTGCCCATGATGTACTCGGGCGTCTGGATCCGCGCGATCTGCGACAGATCGGGCCCGACCTGCGCGGCGCCGACCTTGCCCGCCTTGTGACAGGCGATGCACGCCCCCTTGCCGGCGAACACCGCTTCGCCCGCTTTCGGGTCGCCGGGCAGCTTGAGCTCGGCCGCCGTCCCACCGACCGCCGGGGCCCCGGCGGTCTTGGGAATGTCATCGAGCTTGACGTCGACGCTGCCCCCGAGCGACTCGAGCAAGGCCACCACCGCCCAGAGCTCGGATCGGTTGAGCCCGATCGGCGGCTTGTCGACGCGCGGCATGATGTTCGGATACCCCTCGACGAGGTAGGCGCCGGGATCGAGGAGCGATTCGATCAGATACTGCTTGGCGCTCTGGCCGGGCTTGCGCTTGGCGGCGCGGGCGCCGACCCCGGCGAGATCGGGGGCGCGCGTGCCCTTCTCGCCGATCTTGTGGCAGACCTCGCAGGTCCCCTTCGTGTGGAAGATCTGCTCGCCCGCCTTGACCAGCTGCGCCGGCGTGACGTTGCCACCCTCCAGCGAGAGCTCCTCGGGGGGCTTGGACTCGATCTGGGGGATCGAGTTGGCGAAGTACGTGTACACGCCCATGACGGCCAGCGAGAAGACGCTGAGCTTGAGCCCGACTGGAACACGCATCGCTAGTGTCCCGTCCTCGAAGTCATGTTGAGCGCCCGCCAGCGCACGGCGCCGGGGCCGACGGGCACGCGCGGCAGGGATCGCGGGACCACGCGGCACGCGTGCGCTGCCCCGTTGCGGCTGGGCTCCATTTGGGGACACGGTGTCCGTCGCCCACGGGCGGGAACGGGTCCCGTCGACCCCTGCCGCACCTGCCCGTCGGCCGCTGCGCGGCGCGAGCGCGGCAGTCGTTAACATGACTTTTCAGACGGGACACTAGCGAGGATCCTCGCTCCCGCCGGCGATCACCGGCATCGCCGCCGCGCCGTGCGCTCCCGGCTTGCCCTTCTCGGAGAGGCCGCCGAGCCAGAAGATGAACATCACCAGCGCGAAGAAGACGATGGTGACGGTCGTGATCATGTTGGCCGCGTAGCCGAGCGCCGGCGTCACCGCGTCAACCGACGTGTCGCGCAGGATGCCGTAGACGTGCCAGTACTGCCGGATGCCCGAGCGCGCGAAGCCCATGAGCCCCATGAGCCAGGTGAAGGTGACGGCGAGCAGGATCAGCACGTACTGCGAGCGCGCCGGGATGCTGCCCCATCGGATCGCGCCGGTGGACTTGGCGCCGCGAAACATCGGGACGTCGATCGTCATCACCAGAACGATCGCGCCGAGGACCGCGCCCACCTGGTAGACGGAGAACCCGATCCGCACGATCGACTCGACGAAATAGCCGTACACCCCGTAGAAGACGACGATCGCCGCGGCGACGGCGAAGGCCGCCCACTGGATCGCCATCCCGATCACCACCCAGGGCCGGATCGAGAGCCGGTTGGCCCGGCGGTACAGGACGTACGAGAGGAACGTCGTGAGGATCATGAGGTTCACGGCCGTGTTCTTGGCCGACATGACGCCGAAGAAGCCGAGGAAGGGATGGTGCGTGCCGCCCATCGCCCGGGCCTCCTCGAGGGTCACGATCAGGCTGTGCGGCGTCGCCCACACCATGAAGCCGATCGCCAGGATCGTCAGCATGTAGGGCACGTACTTCCGGTAGCGCTCGGAGCCGGGGATCCGCTCCATCCCGAGCCAGAGGTAGTAGTTCGAGCCGAGGAAGAGGACGCCGATCAGGATGGCCTGGATGATCCAGAGCCACGACATGAACCCGCCCATCATCGTGATGCCCATCGTCTGGTTGAAGGCGTAGATCTCGCGGCCGAGCCAGTAGCCGGCGAAGGGCAGGACGATGAACGCCGAGAGCGCGACGAAGTTGCCGACGTAGCCCATCCAGTCGTAGCGCGCGCGCTCCTCGTCGGTCGTCGCGTTGAGGAAGCGGAACGCGGCGTACGCCGCGGCGATCGTGCCACCGAAGACGATGTTGGCGATCAACCGGTGGATGTTGATCGGCATCCACGTGGAGTTGTTGATCGCCGCCCAGACCGACCCCTTGAGCGCGCCCGTCTCGGTGACGCCGGCGGGCGACATCATGAAGGTGACCCAGGAATTCCCGATGAGGAGGATCGCCGTGCCGAACAGGTTCGAGAGGACGCCCAGGCTGACGTGGACCCACTTCCGCGGTCCGCTGAGCCATTCCCAGCCGTAGTACCAGAGGTAGACCGTGAACGTCTCGGCGAAGAAGAGGAGCGCGTAGATCCAGTACGTCGGGAAGAAGATCGACGTCATGTACGCCCAAAACTTCGGGTAGTAGCCGACGAACAGGAACAGGAGGAACGCGCCCAGGAGCGCGGTCGTCGAGAAGGCGGCGAAGATGAGCTTGACGAACTCGTGGGAGAGCCAGTCGTAGCGCGGGGCACCCGTGCGCCACCCGATGATCTCGATGATCACCGCGAAGATCGGCACGCCGAGGATGAAGGCCGCGAAGTTCAGGTGGAGCTGCGCGATCGCCCAGACGGCGAGCCGAGAGCCGATCAACGGGAAGGCCCGGTACGCGGGCTCCCTGGCCGCCTCCTGGGCCGCGGCCGGCAGCGCGGTCGCCGCGAGCAGCAGAGCCGCCACCGGCACGGCCGCCCGGACGGCCTGCCGGACCACGTGGAGACCCCTCACCCTGGCTCCCGGATTAGAGCTCAACAGCGACGTTGGCCGACCCTAAGCTCTCGATGCGCTTGTTCGCGAATTCACAGGCCCGATCAGCGCCAACTTTTAGGTCAAAGCGGTTGGAGTGTCAAGGAGAAAAGCGCCCGCGCGCGTTTGACACACTGCATCCCCGAGGCTAGCATCACCCTTTGAGGCCCTCGATGAAGCCGCAGCTGTCCCAGCGCTTCCAGTTCACACTCGCGTACCTGCTCGTCACGATGGTCGTGCTGTCGTTCCTCCAGTCCTGGCTCCTGGCGCCCCGGACCGTGGAGCTGTCGATGTCGCAGTTCCTCGAGCTGCTGCGGGCCGACAAGATCGAGCGTGTGGCGATCACCGACCGCGAGGTCCGGGGGGTCGCGAAGCCCGACGCCCTGCCGACCGCGCCCGGCGGCGCCCGGGACCGGCTCCGCGAGCTGCTCGGCTCGAGCTCCGAGGTCCGCGTCTTCACCGTCACCCGAATTCCCGGCATCGACGATGGGCGGCTCATCACCGAGCTCGAGGCGCACCGGGTTGAGTTCACGGGCAAGATCGAGTCGACGTTCCTGCGCGACCTCTTCTTCGGCTGGGTCCTCCCGCTCGGCGTCATGGTCGCGATCTGGATGTTCCTGATGCGCCGGGTGGGCGGCGGGCCGACGCAGGCGTTGTCGTTCGGCCGCTCCAAGCACAAGATCTACGACCGGAAGGAGCTGAAGACGACGTTCGCCGACGTGGCGGGCGTCGACGAGGCGAAGGCCGAGCTGGTCGAGATCGTCGACTTCCTCCAGAATCCGAAGAAGTACCAGCGCCTCGGCGGTCGTATCCCGAAGGGCGTCCTCCTCGTCGGTCCGCCGGGCACGGGAAAGACGCTCCTGGCGCGCGCGGTGGCGGGCGAGGCCGACGTGCCGTTCTTCACGCTCTCCGGCTCGGAGTTCGTCGAGATGTTCGTCGGTGTCGGCGCCGCGCGCGTGCGCGACCTGTTCGAGCAGGCGAAAGACAAGGCGCCGTGCATCATCTTCATCGACGAGCTCGACGCGATCGGCAAGTCGCGGGCGGGGGCGACCGGGTTCGTCGGCGGCCACGACGAGCGCGAGCAGACCCTGAACCAACTGCTCGCGGAGATGGACGGCTTCGACTCGTCCAAGGGTGTCATCATCATGGCCGCGACGAACCGCCCCGAGGTCCTCGATCTGGCCCTCCTGCGTCCGGGCCGCTTCGACCGTCAGGTGGTCGTGGACAAGCCGGACATCCGCGGCCGGGAGGCGATCTTGAGATTGCACGCCCGCAACGTCGTCCTGGCGCCGAGCGTCGACCTGGGCGTGATCGCCGCCCGGACGCCTGGCTTCGCGGGCGCGGACCTCGCCAACATCGTCAACGAAGCGGCGCTGCTCGCGGCGCGGAAGGAGAAGGACGCCGTGGGCATGGCCGACTTCGAAGAAGCGATCGATCGCGTCGTCGCGGGACTCGAAAAGAAGAGTCGGGTGCTCTCGGAGAAAGAGCGCGACATCGTCGCCCACCACGAGATGGGACACGCACTCGTGGCCTCGTCGGTCGTCAACGCCGACCCGGTGCACAAGGTGACGATCATCCCGCGCGGGGTCGCCGCGCTCGGGATGACCTACCAGCTGCCGACCGCGGACCGCTTCCTCATGACGCGTCGGGAGCTCGAGGACCGGATCGCGGTGCTCCTCGGCGGCCGTGTGGCCGAGGAGCTCGTCTACGGTGAGGTCTCGACGGGCGCGCACAACGACCTCGAGCGCGCGACGGAGATCGCCCGCCTGATGGTCACGAAGTACGGGATGTCCGAGCGCGTGGGGCTGGCGACGTTCGGCGAGCGCACGCCGCTCTTCCTCAAGGGCACGGGGATGGGCGAGCGCGACTACAGCGAGGAGACGGCGCGGACGATCGACGAAGAGGTCCGCGCGATCCTCGACCGGACCCACGACCGCGTGCGCGGCATCCTCACGGCCAAGAAGGCGGTGCTCGTGGCCGCGGCGCAAGAGCTCAAGCGCTTGGAGACGCTGGAAGGCGAGCCGCTGCGGCGCGCCCTGGCCGGCGAGGGCGTGGCGTGACGGGGAGAGTGGAGCAATGATGCAGCTCCGGCGGAACACGTTCCTGGGTGTGGTCGCGGTCACTCTACTGATCGGCGTCACGCTGGGCGCCCTCGCCAAGGGCCGGATCGAGCCCGGACAGACGCCGGGGCCGGCCGCGACGGCTCAGGCCCAGCCGCGCATCGTGCCGGTGCAGATGCCGCTGCCGACCGTGTCGTTCGCCGCAGTGGCGGAGGCGATCAAGCCGGCCGTCATCAATATCAACACGCTGTCGCGGGGCGCCGGCCTCCAGGGGCGCACGCCGTTCGAGGAGTTCTTCGGCGAGGAGTTCTTCCGCCGCTTCTTCGGCGAGCTGCCCGAGCGCATCCCGCTGCGGAGCCTCGGCTCGGGCGTCATCGTGGACCCCAAGGGGATCGCCCTCACCAACGCGCACGTCGTCGAGCGGGCGACGGACATCGAGGTGATCACGCTCGACGGCAACAAGCACAAGGCGAAAGTCGTCGGGCTCGACCGGAAGACCGACCTCGCCGTGCTCCGGCTCGACGACGGCAAGGGCACGTTCCGGGCCGCGAAGGTCGGCGACTCGGACCGGGTCCAGGTGGGCGATTGGGTGCTCGCCGTCGGATCGCCGTTCGGCCTGCAGGCGACCGTGACGGCGGGGATCATCAGCGCCAAGGCGCGCCAGATCGGCCAGGGGCCGTTCGACGATTTCCTCCAGACCGACGCCGCGATCAACCCGGGCAACTCCGGTGGGCCGCTGGTGAACATGCAGGGCGAAGTGATCGGCATCAACACGGCGATCGTCGCCGGCGGCTCGGGCATCGGCTTCGCCATCCCGTCGAACATGGCCCGCAAGATCTACACGGAGCTGCTCGATAAGGGACGCGTGACTCGCGGCTGGCTGGGCGTCCAGATCCAGCAGCTGACGCCCGAGCTGGCGCGGGAGTTCGGCGTCAAGGACGCCCGGGGCGTGCTCGTCAGCGACATCGTGCCCGACAGCCCGGCGGCGAAGGCCGGAATCCAGCGCGGCGACGTGCTCGTCGAGTTCGACGGCAAGAGGCTCGAAGGGCCGGTGGACCTGCAGCGCGCGGTCGGTCTGCTCTCGCCCGGCCAGTCCGCGAAGATGAAGGTCTGGCGGGACCAGAGCGAGAAGACCGTCGAGATCAAGGTCAGCGAGGCGCCCGACGAGCGCGAGGCGCGCGAGCGCCCGGCCGGGCGGCCGCGTTCGCTGCTCGGACTCGAGGTGCGGCCCATCACCCCCGAGCTCGCGCAGCGGTTCAACTTGAAGTCGACCGAGGGCGTGCTCGTCGCGCGTGTCGAGGAGGGCAGTGCGGCGGCCGAGGCCGGGATCCAGCGTGGTGACGTCGTCAAGCAGATCAAGCGCCAGAACGTCCTCACCAATGTTCGAGGCCTCCCCGACTTCGAGCGGGCCACCCGCGACGTCAAGGAGGGCGACCAGGTTGCCTTCCTCCTCCAGCGTGGCCAGATGTCTCTCTACGTTGCCTTTACGGTTAGTCGAGGATGATTCTGGGGCGAGCTGAAGACTTGGCCTTTACTGGGTAAACTACCTGTTTTTCAATTAATTACAGCAACGCTCTGTCGGCTATCCCATCCGCCGCCTGAGCGAGACACACTAAAATCATCTGCTATACTCTTTGTAGGGTCTGAGGCTCATGGGCGTTGAATTCAAGGACTACTACAGGATTCTCGGTGTCGACAGGAACGCCGACGACAAGACCCTCAAGTCTGCCTACCGGCGACTCGCCCGCAAGTATCACCCCGACGTCGCCAAGACGAAGGACGCCGGCGAGCGGTTCAAAGAGATCAACGAGGCGTACGAAGTCCTCTCGGATCCGGAGAAGCGCCAGCGCTACGACACACTCGGCTCAGATTGGCAGCGCTACGCCCAACCCGGACCCGGCGCACCTGGCGGCTCCAGGGTCCAGTACGGCGGAGATCTCGGCGACCTCGGGGACTTCTCCGAGTTCTTCCGCTCGGTGTTCGGCGATCTCGGCGGGCGCCGCGCGGGCTTCGACGCGGAGGACCTGTTCGGGGCGCGTCGACCCCGTCGTGGCCAGGACGTGCAGGCGAGCGTCGAGATCACGCTCGAGGAAGCCTTCAGCGGCACGCACCGGACGTTCGCGCTCGACCTCGACGAGCCCTGCCCGACGTGCCAGGGTGCCGGCAACGTGAAGGGCCAGCCGTGCGCGACGTGCCACGGCGGCGGCTGGCAGCGTACGCGCCGCCAGGTCGACGTGAAGATCCCGGCGGGCGTCAAGAGCGGCCAGCGGGTGCGCGTCTCCGGCGAGGGCGCCGGGGGCGCCGGAGCTCGCGGCGATCTCTACCTCGCCGTGACGGTGTCACCGCACCCGCTCTTCGAGCGCCGGGGCGACGACCTCCACGTGTCGGTGCCCATCACGGCGCCGGAGGCCGCGCTGGGCACGACCATCGAGGTCCCGACGCTCAAGGGCCGCGTGTCGATGCGGATCCCCCCGGCCACCTCGAGCGGCCGCGCGTTCCGGTTGCCTGGCTATGGGATGCCACGTCTCAAGGGGGGCGGGGCGGGAGACCAGATCGTCACGGTGAAGATCGTGATGCCCAACGACCTGACACCAGGAGAACGCGACCTCTACGAGAAGCTCAAAGCGCAGCGCGGAGACAACCCGCGCGCGTATCAGGGGTGAGGTGAGCCGCAGGCCGTCGCGGGGCCGCAGGGCGAGCCGCAGCTGCAGGCAAGGCGAGTCTGTGAATCGAGCCCCCGCCGGCCGAGGCGAGTGAAGGAGAGACTCGAGGATGAGGCTGGACAAGTTCACGATCAAGGCACAGGAAGCGTTCCAGGCCGCCCAGTCGCTGGCGGAGCAGCAGAGCCACCAGGCGATCGAGCCCGAGCACCTCCTGATCGCGCTCGCGCAGGACCGCGACGGCGTCGTCGGCCGCGTCCTCGCGCAGAACGGCGTGACGGCGGAGGCCGTGTACAAGGCGCTCGCGGAGGTGCGCGGGACGCAGCGGGTCACCGACCCCAATCCCGAGGAGAAGTACCAGGCGCTCCAGCGCTACTCGCGCGACCTCACCGACCTGGCGAGCCGGGGCAAGCTCGATCCCGTCATCGGGCGCGACGAGGAGATCCGCCGGGTCATCCAGGTGCTCTCACGACGGACCAAGAACAACCCCGTGCTCATCGGCGAGCCCGGTGTCGGCAAGACCGCCATCGTCGAAGGCCTCGCCCAGCGCATCGTCGCCGGCGATGTCCCCGAGGGGCTCAAGGGCAAGCGGCTCGTGGCGCTCGACATCGGCGCACTCGTCGCGGGCTCGAAATACCGGGGCGAATTCGAGGACCGGCTCAAGGCGGTCCTCAAGGAGATCACCGAGGCCGAGGGCCGCATCATCTGCTTCATCGACGAGCTGCACACGCTCGTGGGGGCGGGCGCGGCGGAGGGCGCGGTGGACGCGGCCAACATGCTCAAGCCCGCGCTCGCACGCGGCGAGCTGCGCTGCATCGGGGCGACGACGCTGGACGAATACAGGAAGCACGTCGAGAAGGACCCGGCGCTGGAGAGACGCTTCCAGCCGGTGATGGTGCGCGAGCCGTCTGTGGAGGACACGATCGCGATCCTCCGGGGCCTCAAGGACAAATACGAGGTCCACCACAAGGTGAAGATCAAGGACACGGCGCTCGTCGCCGCGGCCGTGCTCTCGAGCCGCTACATCAGCGACCGCTTCCTGCCCGACAAGGCGATCGACCTCGTGGACGAGGCGGCCGCGCGCATCCGGATGCAGATCGACTCGATGCCCCAAGACATCGACGAGATCGAGCGCCGCATCATGCAGCTCCAGATCGAGCGTGTCTCGGTCGCGCGCGACGACGACCCGGTCTCGCGCGAGCGGCTCGCGAAGATCGACGCCGAGCTGGCGGAGCTCCAGGAAAAGAGCGCCGGCCTCAAGGCGCGCTGGCAGGCGGAGAAGGAAGGGATCACCCGGATCGGCAAGATCAAGGAGGAGATCGAGGCCGCGCGGCACGCGATGGTCGACGCCGAGCGCCGCGGTGACCTGAACCGTGCGGCCGAGCTCCGCTACGGCACGCTCCTCACCCTCGAGAAGCAGCTCGGGGAACTCGAGGCGCGGCTCCACGACCAGCACGCGCAGGGCCGCATGCTGCGCGAGGAGGTGGACGAGGAGGACATCGCCGCCACCGTCGCCAAGTGGACCGGGATCCCCGTGACCCGGCTGCTCGAGGGCGAGATCCAGAAGCTCGTTCGCATGGAGGAGCGGCTCGCACGGCGGGTGGTCGGTCAGGATGACGCGATCCGCGCCGTCTCCAACGCGGTTCGACGGGCCCGCTCGGGGCTGTCCGACCCCAATCGTCCGATCGGTTCGTTCCTGTTCCTCGGTCCCACCGGCGTGGGCAAGACCGAGTTGGCCCGCGCGCTCGCCGAGTTCCTCTTCGACGACGAGCGGGCGATGATCCGCATCGACATGTCCGAGTACATGGAGAAGCACGCCGTCGCGCGCCTGATCGGCGCCCCCCCCGGCTACGTCGGCTACGAGGAAGGGGGGCAGCTCACCGAGGCCGTGCGACGGCGGCCGTACGCGGTCGTGCTCTTCGACGAGATCGAAAAGGCGCACGCCGACGTGTTCAACATCCTCCTCCAGGTGCTGGACGAGGGCCGGCTGACGGACGGGCACGGGCGAACGGTGGACTTCCGTAACACGGTGCTGATCATGACGTCGAACCTGGGCAGCCACATCTTCCGCGAGTACGAGCGCCCCGAGAAGGTGCGGCCGCTGATCATGCAGGAGCTGCGGAACGCCCTGCGGCCAGAGTTCCTCAACCGGATCGACGAGGTCGTGATCTTCAACGCGCTCGGGCGCGACGAGATCGCCCGGATCGTCGAGATCCAGCTCGGCCATCTCGAGCGGCGGCTCGAGGCCAAGCGCATCCAGCTCGAGGTCACCGACGCCGCCAAGGCGCTCCTCGGCCGGGAGGGCTACGACCCGACGTTCGGCGCGCGGCCGCTCAAGCGGACCATTCAGCGCCTGGTCCAGGACCCGCTGGCGCTCAAACTGCTCGAGCACGAGTTCGTCGACGGCGACACGGTCGTCGTCGACGCCGAGGGCGAGACGATCACGTTCAGGCGCGCGGTGACCGCCCGGGTCGCGGACTGACGACCGCATCTCCGTGAATCGCCGGGGCGGGGTGCTGGCATCATAACCACATGCCCTCTCCCCGGCGGGTCCACCCGGCGTGGATCGTCCTCGGCGCGGTCACCCTCTGCATGGTGGCCGGCTCGGGACTGCGGTCGGTTTTCGGCGTCTACATCAAGCCCATGGAAGCGGAGTTCGGCTGGGGTCGGGGGGCCCTCTCCGGTGCCGCCGCCATCTCCCTCCTCGTCCTCGGTGCGGCCGGGCCGCTCGTCGGCCGGCTGGCCGACCGCTGGGGACCGCGCCGCGTCGTCACCGTCGCCCTCGTGCTGCTGGGCGCGGGCGCGATCGGCGCCGCGTTCGTGCAGCGGCTCTGGCACGTCTATCTCACGACCGGGCTTCTCATGGCGCTCGGCGCCGGGGGCCTCGCGTTGACGACCGCGTCGACCGTCGCCGCGCGCTGGTTCGAGGCGCGCCGCGGCGTCGCGATCGGGATCGCCGCCGGCGGCATGTCCGCCGGTCAGCTCGTCGTGATCCCGCTCGCGATGGCCCTGACGCTCGCGTTCGGCTGGCGGATGAGCTTCCTCTGGCAAGGCGTCGGCCTGCTCGTGCTCGTGTTGCCGATCGCCGTCTGGCTCGTGGGCGACGACCCCGCCGAGCGCGGTCTCCGGCCCTACGGCGCGACCGGGCCCGTCCAGACCGCGGCGCAGGCGGCCGCCACCCAGAAGGCACAGCGAGTGTCGGTGCTCGACGCGCTCGTGGTGCCGCAATTCTGGCTCCTCATGGCGACGTTCTTCGTCTGCGGCTACACGTCCAACGGCATGGTGCTCACCCACTTCATGCCGCACGCGCTCGAGCACAACTTCAGCGAGCTCCAGGCCTCGACCGCGCTCGGTGTGATGGGCGCGATGAACGTGCTGGGGACGGTCGGCTCGGGCTGGATCTGCGACCGGTTCGGGCGCCGGGGCCCGCTCGCCTTCTACTACTTCGTGCGCGGCCTGTCACTCCTGTTCCTGCTCTACGTCTGGAACGCCCCGTCGCTCCACCTCTGGGCGGCGATCTTCGGCCTCAACTACATCTCGACGGTGCCGCCGACGACCACGCTGACGGCCAACATCTTCGGACGCTACTCGGTCGGCGAGTTGTCGGGCTGGATCTTCTTCGCGCACCAGGTCGGCGCCGCGCTCGGCGCGGCGCTGGCCGGGTGGATCTACGAATGGACCGGCGCCTACACGATCGCGTTCGTCTCCGCGGCGCTCATGGGGTTCCTCGCTGCCGGGCTCGCCCTCGCGATCCGCGAGGAGCCGATCGCCTCGCGCCCGATGGGCTCCCCGGCGCCGGCCCTCTCCTGACGGTGCGCTACTTCGAGGATTTCACGCCGGGGGACGTGATCGAGCTCGGGGCCCGGACGATCTCGAAGGAACGCATCCTCGCCTTCGCCCGAGAGTTCGATCCGCAGCCGTTCCATATCGACGAGGAGGCTGCGAAGCGCTCGATCTACGGTGGCCTGCTCGCGAGCGGATGGCACACGGGCTCGCTGCTCATGCGGATCCTCTTCGACGGTCTGCTGCACGACACCGCCAGCCTCGGCTCGCCGGGCTTCGACGAGCTGCGCTGGCTGCACCCGGTGCGCCCCGGTGACACGCTGTCGGGCCGGATGACGATCCTCGAGGCGATTCCGTCGCGAAGCAAGCCCGACCGTGGCCTGATCCGCTCGCTCATGGAGATGCGGAACCAGCACGGCGCGGTCGTCCTGACGATCCGCGGCCTCTCCCTCATCGGCCGTCGGCCCGGGTAGCTACTGCTCTAGCGTGTCGGAGAAAAGGGGCCGTCGATCGTGGTTCGAGCGCCGGCTCCGCCGGCGCACTCGATCCTGGGGGGAGGGAGGTTTCGGAAGGGGGGCGAAGCCCCTCCGAGTTATCTAGCGGGCGATCGCGAGCGAGCCGCGCCGTGGATCGGCGCCGGCCCAGCGCGTGTCGTCGGGCCCGACGCGCACGACGCACACCGCGCCCGCACGCCACTCGAACTCGGGCCACTCGGCGACGACGTGGCCGAGGGCCGCGAGCGCGTCACGGGTCTCGCGTGGAATCCTCCGCTCGATCTCCACCTTGCCGGGGGCCATCGCGTGCGGCCAGAACGAGTCGGGGAAGCTGCGCGAGGCCAGGCGCGGCGCCTCCACCGCGGCCTGCGGCTCCATGCCGAAGACCGTGACATTGAGGAAGACCTGGAGCATCGCCTGTTGCTGGACGTCGCCGCCCGGCGTGCCGAACGCCATGAACAGCCGCCCTCCGGTGAACGCCATCGCCGGCGCGGGCGTGAGGCGGGGCCGCTTGCCGGGCGCCACCACGCTCGGGTGTTGCGGATCGAGCCAGCCCTGCGAGCCGCGAGGCGAGACGACGCAGCCGACGCCCGGCACGACGGGCGAGTCCACATTGGGATCGCTCGGCGTGGCCGAGAACCCGTTCCCCGCCCCGTCGACGACGGCGACGTAGCTCGTGTCGAGCGCGTCAGTCTCCCGGCCTGACTGCGCCGGGTGCGAGCCGCCCGCGAGGGGCAGCGCCGCCTCGCGACGTCGCTCGGCGGTCAGCCGATGCGGATCCCCGGCCGGCGGCATCTCGGGCCACGCCCGGGCGCCCACGAGCGCGCGGCGCGCCTCGGCGTACGCCTTCGAGAGGAGGCCGGTCACGGGAATCGCCACGAAGCGCGGGTCGCCGTAGTACGCGTCGCGGTCCGCGAACGCGAGCTTCACGGTCTCGACGATCCGGTGCAGGTACGCGGGGGCGTTGTGGCCGAGCGCGGCGAGATCGACGCCGTTGAGCAGATTCAGCATCTGGAGGAGCACCGGCCCCTGGCACCAGAAGCCACAGGCGGCGACGTCCCAGGCGCCGAATGGGGTCGTGAGCGCCGGCGCCACCTCCACGCCGAACTCGGCGAGGTCCTCGTCGGTGAGCGGCCCGCCCGAGGCGCGATGGAACTCGGCGATGCGCCTGGCCGTCTCGCCTCGGTAGAACTCGTCGCGCGCGGCACGGATGCCTGCCTCGCGGCTCCCGCCCGCCTTCGCCTCGGCGCGCGCCATGCGGCGGAGCGTTTCGCCGAGCTCGCGCTGGACGAGGATCTCGCCCGCCCGGTAGGCACGCTCGTCCCTGAGGAAGAGCGCGACGGACGTCGGCCAGCGCCGGTACTTGTCGGCGTTCGTGGCCATCTGGTACGCGGAGAAGGTCGAGACCGGGAAGCCGCGCTCGGCGTGCTCGGTCGCCGCGCGCGCAACGTCGCCGAAGGACATGGTGCCCCAGCGCTCGAGCGCGGTGAGCCACGCGTCCGGCGCGGCAGGGACGACCGTGCGCGGGAGGCCGGGCGGGATCTGGCCCCCGTGACGCTCGCGGAAATACGCGACGCTCGAGGCGCGCGGATACGGCCCGACGCCGGACACCTGGAAGGTCTCGCCGGTTCGGGCGACGTGGACGAGGATCGGCGCCACACCGGCGACGCTCACCATGTCGGGGTGGACGACGCCGAGCGTGAGCCCCGCCGCCACGCCCGCGTCGATCGCGTTGCCGCCCGCCCACAGCACGCACGCCGCGGCCTCGGAGGCGAGCGCGTGGCCGGCCGCGACGGCCCAGCGCGTGCCGATGACCTGGACGGTCGAGGTCGGCGCGTGGAGGGGGGCGTGCTGCTGCGAGGAGACGGAGTCCAGGCTCATCGTGGGCCTCATGATACGCGCTCGGGCGCCCCCCAGCCAAGCGCCCGTGCTACGCTCGGATCGTGAAGCCACCGCTGATCGGCGTCTCGACCTCGATCACCGTCGACACATCCCCCGAGCGCGCGTACGTGAACACGGCCTACCTCTCCGCGATCCAGGCGGCGGGCGGGATCCCCGTGCTGCTCCCGCCTCGGCTCGACGGGGACGCGCTCGCGACCCTCTGGCGACGGCTCGAGGGCCTCGTCCTCACGGGCGGCGGCGACATCGACCCCGCGCGCTTCGGCGAGGCGCGCCACGCGGCCACGGACGACGTCGCCCCAGCCCGCGACGCCCTCGAGCTCGACCTCGTCCACCGGGCGCTCGCGGACGACGTGCCGCTCTTCGCGATCTGCCGCGGCGTCCAGGTGGTCAACGTCGCGCTCGGCGGGAGCCTCTACCAGGACATCGCCGGCGAGTACCGCGACGCCGCGGACGCGAAGCGGACGCCGCTCCGGCACAGTCAGGCGGAGCCGCGCGACCAGCCCACGCACCCCGTGAAGGTGCTGGGCGAGGGCACGCGGCTCGCGGCCATCGTCGGGGCGCTCGAGCTCGCGGTGAACAGCATGCACCACCAGGCGATCAAGACGCTCGGCCGCGGGCTCCGCGAGGTCGCCTGGGCCCCCGACGGAATCATCGAGGGAGTCGAGCTGGCGGACGGCGACCGCTTCGTCGTCGGCGTGCAGTGGCATCCCGAAGAGCTCGTCGCGCGCGACCCCGTCGCACGCAGCCTCTTCGCGGCGCTGGTCGGCGAGGCGCGCAGGCGGGCGAGCCGCTCGACACGCGTCTGAGTAACTGCGTTTCGAGCGCCGGCTTCGCCGGCGCCATCGGGTTTCGGGCCAGGCCGCTGCGGATGACCGGTGGGGGGCGTTGGGGGGAGCGGCGCCGCTCCCCCCAACGTTGATTAGACCAGCTCCCAGCGGGACGGCGCGTCCCGCCGGACGACCTCCCGGGCGCGCCGCTCCTTCCTGAGCTTCTTCAGGTGCGACTCGACGGACATCGCCGCCGTAGGGTGGAGCTCCTTCGGCACCTCCGCATAGATCTTCGCGACCATGTCGGGGATCGTCGCGATCCCGTCGCCGAGCGCCGCGAGGATCTGCCGCTCGCGCATCAGGCGGTGGTCGATGTACTCCTGGATCTTCGCGGGCGCGTCCTCGATGACGGGGCCGTGCGCCGGGTAAATGCGGCGGAGGTCGAGCTGCGCGAGACGACGGAGCGAGTCGAGGTACTCGAGCAGGTCGCCGTCGTCGGACGGGATCACCGTCGTCGACCCGCCGAGGATGACGTCACCGGTGAAGAGCGCCTTCTCCTCGACGAGGTAGTAGCAGAGGTGGTCGGAGGCGTGGCCGGGCGTGTACACGGGGACGAGCGTCACGCCCTCGCCCTCGATACGCTCGCCCTCGCGGAGGTCCTCGATCGGCTCGGGGAGCCCGCCGTCCTTGTGGATCATCTTCGCGACCGGGAGCCCGCGGAACCGCGCTCGGAGCTGCGCCACGCCGCCCATGTGGTCGCGGTGGCGGTGCGTGAGCACGACCCGGGCGGGCTGGGTGAACCCGCGCTCGCCGAGGTAACGCTCGAGTAGCGGCAGGTAGTCTGGCACACCCGCGCCCGTGTCGATGAGGATCGGGTCGCGGCGACCGACGAGGTACGTGTTGGTTCCCGGGCCCGTCATCATGCCCGGGTTGAGTCCCAGCACGCGGCCGACCAGCTGGGACACCGTCGCCGTCTTCGGGAATGCCGGATCGATCCAGCTCACGCCCGCCAGTCTCTCACACGCCGAGGTAACGGTGCTGGATGTCCGCGCGTGCACGGAGCTCGGCCGAGGCGCCGCTCCACACGATCTGGCCCTTCTCGAGGATGTAGTGTCGGTCGGCGATCCGCGCCAGCGCGGCCACGTCCTTGTCGATCAACAGGATCGACTGCCCGCGCGCCTTGAGGTGGACCAGGCAGCGCCAGATCTCCGTCCGGACGAGCGGCGCGAGCCCCTCCGTCGCCTCGTCGAGGATGAGCAGGCGCGGGTTCGTCATGAGCGCGCGCCCGATCGCGAGCATCTGCTGCTCGCCGCCCGAGAGGGCCCCGCCGAGGACGCGCTGGCGACCGGCGAGCTGGGGAAAGAGGTCGAGGACCTTCTCGACCGTCCACGGGTCCCCGTGGCCGCCGCGGTTCGCCGCGGTCGCGACAAGATTCTCGCGCACGGTGAGGTTCGGGAAGACCTGGCGGCCCTCGGGCACGAGGCCGATCCCCGTCTGCGCGACGCGATAGGACGGCAGCCCGTGGATCGGCCGGCCCAGGAAGCGCACCTCGCCCGCCCTCGGCCGCACGATCCCCATGATCGAGCGCACCGTCGTCGTCTTGCCCATGCCATTCCTGCCGAGCAGCGTCACCACCTGACCCGCGTCGATCCTGAGGCTGACGCCGAAGAGCACCTGGCTGACGCCGTAGGCCGTCTCGAGCGAGTCGACGGTGAGCATCAGGACTCGGTCCCCTCGCCGAGGTAGGCGCGGCGAACCTCGGCGTTGCCGCGGACCTCCTCGGGGCTCCCGGTGGCGATGATCCGGCCGTAGACCATCACCGAGATCCGATCGGCGAGGGTGAACACGGCGTCCATGTCGTGCTCCACCAGCACGATCGTTACGCGCCGCTTGAGGGTGGAGAGGAGGCGCACCATGCGCTGCGTCTCCTCGAGGCCCATGCCCGCGACGGGCTCGTCGAGCAGGAGCAGCCGCGGCCGGGTCGCCAGCGCCATGGCGATCTCGAGCTGCCGCTGCTCGCCGTGCGCGAGGTTGGCCGCGAGGACGTCGGCGCGCGCGCCGAGGCCGACCCCGCCGAGGACCGCCAGCGCGGGCTCGCGGAGCTCGCGCTCGGCGCGGGCCGGTCGCCAGAAGTGGAAGCTATGACCCGAATGCGCCTGGACCGCCAGGGCGACGTTGTCGAGCGCGGAGAAGTCGGGAAAGATGCTGGTGATCTGGAACGAGCGCGCGAGCCCGAGCCGTGAGCGCGCGGGCGCGTCGAGCGACGTCACGTCCCGCCCCGCGAAGCGCGTCGTGCCGGCGTCGGGCCGGAGGTCGCCCGCGAGCTGGCCGATCAGCGTGGTCTTGCCCGCGCCGTTCGGGCCGATGATCGCGTGCGTCTCGCCGTCCTCCACGTCGAGGTCGACCCGGTCGGTCGCGCGCAGGCCGCCAAAGCTCTTGCTGAGGCCGCGGACGGCGATCAGCGGCTCAGCCATCACGCGAGACCAGCCCGAACAGGCCCCGCTTGGCGAAGAGGACCACGACGACGAGGAAGGGCCCCAGGATGATCTGCCAGTGCTCCGTCAGGGCGGAGAGCACGTCTTCGAGGCCGAGGAGCACGACCGCACCGAGGACGGGCCCGAACAGCGTGCGCATCCCGCCCAGGATGACCATGAACATGATCTCGCCGGACCGGGTCCAGTGCATGAAGTCAGGGGTGAGGTACTCCGTCTGGTTCGCGAGCAGCGCGCCCGCGAGGCCGCACGCGCCCCCCGCGAGGACGAAGGCGGCGAGCTTGTAGCGGAACGGTGCGAACCCGATCGCCCGCGCGCGCGGCTCGTTGGACCTGGCGGACCTGATGACCATGCCGAAGCGCGCGTCGACGAGCCGCCGGCCCAGAAGCAGGAAGAGGAGGAGCAGCGCCAGGACGACGTAGTAGAACGCCGACGGGTTTCGCAGGTCGACGAGCCCGGCGAACTGGCTACGCGTCTTGAGCGGCATCCCGTTGTCGCCGCCGTAGGTCTCGAGGCTGATCCCGAGGTAGTAGAGCATCTGCGTGAACGCGAGCGTGATCATGATGAAGTACACACCGCTCGTCCGGATCGAGATCACGCCGATGACGAGCGCCGCCGCCGCCGACGCGGCGATCGCCACCGACCACTGGAGGAACCCGTTGTCCACGCCGTAGAAGGCGAAGATGCCGACGGCGTAGGCGCCGATCCCGAGGTAGGCCGCGTGACCGAAGCTCACCATGCCGCCATAGCCCAGGATGAGGTCCAGGCTGAGGGCGGCGATCGCGAAGATCATCATCCGCCGGAACAGGTCGACGTAGAAGGGCTGGTTGAGGAGCCCGGCCACCGGGGGCACCAGCGCCAGCAGCACCGCGCCGGCTGCCAGCACGATCGCCCGTCGGGAGATCGCCATCGTCAGCGGCCGCGGGTCGGGAACAGTCCCTGCGGGCGGAAGAAGAGCACCGCCGCCATCATGAGGTAGATCAGCATCGACGCCAGCGCCGGCCCCGCCTTGTCCGCCGCGGCGGGCGAGACGATCGTGCTGAGCGTGGGGCGCAGGAACGCCCGCCCGAGCGTGTCCACCATGCCGACCACCATCGCGCCCGCCACGGCGCCGCGGATCGAGCCGATACCGCCGATGATGATGACCACGAAGACCTGGATCAGGATCTGCTCGCCCATGCCGGGCTGGACGGCGTAGATCGGCCCCGCCATGAGCCCGGCGAGGCCCGCGAGGGCGGCGCCGAGGCCGAAGACGAGCGTGTAGAGCCGCCGGATGTTCACGCCGAGCGCCGCGACCATCGTGCGGTTCGACGCACCGGCGCGGATCAGCATGCCCAGCCGCGTGGAGGTCACGAGGACGTAGAGGAACACCGCCGCGGCCACGCCCACCAGGATGACGAGGGCGCGGTAGGTCGGGTACCGGAGGCCGGGAAGGAGCACGAAGGATCCCGAGAGCGACGGCGGCAGGCTCGTGTAGATCGCGGCCCGCCCCCACACGATCGCCACCAGCTCGTTGAAGAAAAGGATGAGGCCGAAGGTGGCCAGCACCTGATCGAGGTGGTCACGCTCGTAGAGCGTCCGGAGGGCGATGACCTCCACCACCACGCCGACCAGGAGCGTGGCTGGAAGCGCCAGCAGCGCGCCCAGCACGAACGAGCCCGTCCAGCGGGCGAAGGCGGTGGCCAGGTAGGCGCCCACCATATAGAGGGAGCCGTGGGCCAGGTTGACGAGGTTCATGATGCCGAAGACGAGGGTCAGCCCCGCCGCCATCAGGAACAGCATGACGCCGTACTGCAGCCCGTTCAGTCCCTGCTCGAGCACCAGCAGCACGTCTCGCTCCCGCGCGTCGGCCGTCCGGCCCGGCCGGCGCAAAAAAGGGGCGCGAGCTGCGCCCGCGCCCCTGGCCCGCCGATCCGCGTCGCGCCTACCACTGCATCCCGCAGTCCTTGGCGTAGGCGTCCTTGTGGTTCTCGAAGACCGTCTTCTGGATCTGCATGGCGAACTCGCCCTCGGGCGTCCGCACGGTTTTCAAAAGGTAGAAGTTCTCGATCGGGAAGTGGTTCAGGTTGTACTTGTAGGGACCGCGCGTCGACTTGTAGTCGGCCTTCCGCATGGCGGCGATCATCCCCGCCTTGTTCGCGAGGTCACCCTTGACCGCGCGCACCGCGGCGTCGATCAACATCACGCCGTCGTAGCTCTGCGCGCCGTAGAACGCGGGCGTGTAGCCGTACTTCTTCCGGAAGTCGGACACGTACTTCGTGTTCGCCTCGTTGCTGAGGTCCGGGCTCCAGTACCGCGTCTCCCAGATGCCGAGCGCCGCCTCCTTCAGCGCGGGGAGCGTCACCTCGTCGATCGTGTAGACCGAGTAGAGCGGGATCTGCTCACGGAGCCCCGCCTGGGCGTACTGCTTCACGAACTGGATTCCCATCGCCCCCGGATAGAAGACGAACACCGCCTTCGGATTCGCGGCCCGGATCTGACTGATCTCGGCCTGGTAGTCCGGCTGGTTGACCTGCGTATACACCTCGGCGATGATCCGGCCCCTGAAGTACCGCTTGAACCCGCTGAGCATGTCTTTGCCGGCGGCGTAGTTGGGCGCCATGATGTGCACGTCGGTGAGGCCCTGGTCCGTCATGTACTTGCCCATCGCCTCGGGCGTCTGGTCGTTCTGCCACGACGTGGTGAAGAAGTACTCCGAGCAGTCCTTGCCGGCCAGCTGGTGGGGGCCGGCATTCGTGCCGATCATGAAGACCCGCTCGCGCGTGACCACCGGCGCGACGGCGAGCATGACGTTGGACCAGATGATGCCGCTGACGAAGTGGACCTTGTGCTTCTTCAGCATCTCGTCGGCGACCTGCTTGCCCACGTCGGGCTTCTGCTGGTCGTCACCGTAGATCACCTCGACGTCGAGCCCGCCGACTCGGCGGCCGAGGTGGTCGAGGGCCAGCTCGACGGAGTCCTTCATGTGCTTGCCGATGATGCCGGCGGGGCCGGAGAGCGAGGTGATGAACCCGATCCTCACCGTCTCCGCCGACGCCGGCGGGGCGGCCGCGAGGGTCGCGAGGAGCCCGACGAGAACCGCTCGAGTCATCGTGCGCACGGTATCCTCCCCCAGGTCTCGCTCGCGGTCGTGCCGTTGCCCGCACGATCCGGAAATGAGTTTCGCGATTCTAGCAAACGCCTCCGAGTGAGTCCAGGCGCGCCGGCGTGGACCCGCGTCCTCACCGTGCGGCCAGCGAGATCACGTAGTTGCCGCTCCCCGACGACGGGCCGTAGGCGTGCACCGTCGCCGCGAACTTCTTCTTTGCGCCCAGGATCACGCCGAGCATCATCGCGAGGTGCCGCCCGCCCATCTCCGGCTCGGCCACCTCCGCGTACGCGGGCAGCCACGCCCAGAGCTCCTCGTACTCGCCGTCGGCGAGCATCCGCGCGAACCGGCGGTCGAGCTCCTGATCCGCCGGGCTCGGCCACGCCTTGGGCCCGCGGACGAGCTTGTGCGAGACGCTTCCGCTGGCGACGAACGCGGCCCGGCGGCCGACGGCCGCGACGCCTTCCGCGATGAGCCGGCCCCACGTGAAGCTCTCGCGCAGGTCGGCGGCGAGGCACACGGAGATCGGCACGACAGGGATCCGCTGACTCCGGTCGAGATAGCACACGAGCGGCATCACGGTTCCGTAGTCGAGCGGGTAGTGCAGGTCGTCGGCCAGGACGCACTGGAGCCCGGCCGCCCGGCCGTGCTCGATCAGCGCGGAGCCGAGCTCCCAGTCGCCCGGGAAGTCGT
>QHSA01000294.1 GCA_003220315.1 Candidatus Rokuibacteriota bacterium | reverse complement strand
CTTTCTCCACGTCGTCATCATGGCGGGGATCTTCGGCGTGCTGGCGCTCTCGCTGAACCTCCTCCTCGGCTACACGGGGCAGCTCTCGCTCGGCCACGCCGCCTTCTTCGGCATCGGCGCCTACGCCTCGGCGCTCCTGACGCTCAGGCTCGAGTGGTCGTTCTGGCTGGCGCTCCCCGGCGCGGTCGCCCTGGCCGCGCTGGCCGGCTGGCTGATCGGGCGCCTCGCCCTCAAGCTCCGCGGCGCCTACTTCGTCCTCGTCACCATCAGCTTCGCGGGGGTCGTCGCGCTGGTGAGCGTCAACTGGATGGAGCTCACCAACGGCCCGCTCGGGCTCCCCGGCGTGCCGGCGCCGACCCTGGGCCCCTGGTCCCTCCGCGGCAAGCGGGCCTACTACTACCTCGTGCTCGCAGCGGTGCTGCTCGCGTACCTGGTCTGCCGACGGCTCGTCGGGTCGCGCATCGGCCGCGCCTTCGTGGCCCTCCGGGAGAACGAGGCGCTCGCCGAGTCGGTCGGCGTGGACGTCACGCACTACCTCGTGCTCGCCGCCGTCGTGAGCGCGGCGATGGCCGGCCTGGCGGGGAGCCTTTACGCCCACTACACGCGCTTCGTGAGCCCGGAGGTCTTCCTGTTCAGCTACACGGTGACGATGGTGATCATGGTCGTGGCCGGCGGCAAGGGCACGCTCGCCGGGCCTCTCGTGGGCGCGCTGATCTTCACGGTCCTGCCCGAGGCGCTGCGCGCCGTGGTGTCGTGGCAGTGGCAGATGCTCGCCTACGGCGTCCTGCTCGTCCTGCTCGTCGTCTTCCTCCCGCGCGGCGTCGTCCCCGCCATCGCCGCCCTCCGGAACCGGCGCGCGTCATGACCCTGACCATCCGCGACCTGGCCGTGAGCTTCGGCGGCGTCGCGGCGCTCGCCGGCGTGTCCTTCGACGTCCACCCCGGCACGATCACGAGCGTAATCGGACCGAACGGCGCCGGAAAGACGACCGCCTTCAACGCGATCACGGGGTACCTTGCCCCCACGCGCGGACGGATCGAGTACGACGGTGGCCCGCTGACGGGGCTCAGGCCCTCGGCCGTCGCCGCCCGCGGGATCGTCCGCACGTTCCAGCGCACGAGCGTCTTTCCCGCGCTGACCGTCGCCGACAATGTCATGACCGGTCTCCACCTCCGGGGAGCGGCGGGCTTTCTCGACGTGGTCCTCGGGCGCCGCCGCCTCGCCGCCGAGGAGTCGCGGCTCAGCCGAGACGCCGACGGGATCATCGACTTCGTGGGCCTCGGCCATCGCCGCGCCGAGCGGGCGAGCGAGCTCCCGTACGGGGAGCAACGGCTCGTGGAGCTCGCGGTGGCGCTCGGGGCCCGGCCACGGCTCCTCCTCCTCGACGAGCCCGGCGCCGGCATGACCACCGCCGAGAAGGCGACGGTGACCGACCTGATCTGTCGAATCCGTGACCAGCGCACCACCGTCCTCCTGGTCGAGCACGACATGCGGATGGTCATGTCCATCTCGGACACCGTGATCGTGCTGAACCACGGCCGCGTGATCGCGGAGGGCACGCCCGCCACGATCCAGACGCACCCGGACGTCATCCGCGCCTACCTGGGGTCCGTCGATGGCCGTGTCTGACCGCGCGCCATTGCTCAGCCTCGAAGACCTCCACGCCGCGTACGGGCCCGTCGCGGTTCTCCGGGGCCTCGATCTGGTCGTGTACCCCGGCGAGCTCGTCTGCGTGATCGGCGCCAACGGCGCCGGCAAGACGTCCACGCTGCGCGCGGTCTCCGGCCTGCTCGCCCCCACGCGCGGGCGCATCGTGTTCGACGGGCGCCCGATCCACGGCGCCGAGCCCGCGGACGTCCTCGCGGCCGGCATCGCCCACTGTCCCGAGGGACGTCGCGTCTTCCCCCACCTCACCGTCCGGGAGAACCTCGAGATGGGCGCGTACGTTCGGCGCGACCGTCGCGCCGTGGACGAGGACCTCGAGCGCGTCGCGACCCACTTCCCGCTCCTCGCCGAGCGCCGTCGACAGACGGCAGGCACGCTCTCGGGCGGCGAGCAGCAGATGCTCGCCATCGCGCGCGCCCTGATGGCGCGGCCGCGGCTCGTCCTGTTCGACGAGCCGTCGCTCGGGCTGTCCCCCGCGCTCGTCGAGACGACGTTCGGGATCATCGCCGACATCAGGCGGCGCGGGACCACGGTGCTCATGGTCGAGCAGAACGCCTACCTCGCCCTCAGGATGGCCGACCGCGGCTACGTGATGGAAACCGGTCGCGTCGTCCTCGACGGACCGGCGGCGGAGCTACTC
>QHSA01000208.1 GCA_003220315.1 Candidatus Rokuibacteriota bacterium | reverse complement strand
CACCGCGGCAATCTTCCGCCAGCCGTCGATCCAGCGCAACCTGATCTGCTCGCGCGTCACGAGGCTAAAGAGCAGGATCAGAGCCGCCTCTTCGCCCGGCAGCGAGCCCTGCGCCTTCACGCGGCGGCGGAACTCTTCGTGCAGCCGTTCGATCCCGTTTGTCGTGCGCTGCGTCTTCCACTGCGCCTTGGGAAATCGGGAAAACGTCAGGAGCTGGCCGCCGCCCTCGCGCACCCTCCATGGAGTTTCCAACTAGGCTTGACGCCTCGGGTGACCCTTGACCAGACCTCCCGCAGGGGAGCTTGGCAACTATAGCTGAGGTGCCCGGCCGCGAAGGCTGTCGTCGAGATCGTATGCGTCGCGGCGACAGCTGAACTCAGCGACCCCGGCGGGGCGGAAGGATGCGCCACTCCGAAAGTGGCCCCTCGATCCACACTTGAATCGAGATCCTCGTCCCCGAGCTCGCGCGGATGCCGGAATCGGAGCGCGAGGCGTTCGCCGCGCGGCTCTGTGGCTACGATCCCTCGCTGACCGACCAGCTGCGCGAGCTGGTGGAGGGACTCGCCAACCTCGTCGCCGATCTCGCGGCCACCGACGGCGGCGAGGCGTGGCTGCGCCACCATCCGGCGCGACTCGAGGCCGGCGAGGAATCCGAAGCAGCGTAATATTCGGGACGTGCCCGACGCCTTCTACGTCCCTGACGGCGACGCATTCGTCGCCACCGTGCATACGCGTGGCCCGTGGAGCGCCACGCACCAGCACGGCGGGCCGCCCGCCGCGCTGCTGGCGCGCGCCCTCGAGGCGCAGGCCCCCGGCTTCGTGATCGCGCGGATCACCGTGGACTTCCTGCTGCCCGTGCCGATCGACCGGCTCGCCGTGCGCGTCGAGACCCTGCGCGCGGGCAGCAAGGTGCAGCGTCTCCTCGCGCGCCTGCTCCACGGCGAGCGCGTGATGGCCCAGGCCCTCGCCGCGCTCGTGCGCCCGGGCGCGGTCGCGATCGCGTCGCCGGCCAATGACCCGGCCCTGGCGCCGCCCGAGTACGGGCGCCCGTTCCAGTTTCCTTTCTTCAACGAGCCCGTCAGCTATCACGAGGCGATG
This sequence comes from Candidatus Rokuibacteriota bacterium, assembly GCA_003220315.1. Taxonomy (GTDB): domain Bacteria; phylum Methylomirabilota; class Methylomirabilia; order Rokubacteriales; family CSP1-6; genus 20CM-2-70-11. Next base: position 7,578 of record QHSA01000208.1, on the reverse strand, counting down.
GAGACGCGGCTCGTGCGCGGCGACTGGGGCAGCGGCCGCGTGGCCGCCTGGATGCGGCAGCGCGCGCCGCTCGTGGCCGGCACGCCGACCTCGCCGCTCGAGCGCGTGCTGGTCGCCGCCGACTCCGGCAGCGGCGTGAGCGCGGCCATCGAGCACAAGCGCTTCACCGCGATCAACGCCGACCTCACCGTGAGCGTGCACCGCCCGCTGGAAGGCGAGTGGGTCGGATTGGACTGTCTGTCGATCTACGAGCCGCACGGCGTCGGCCTCGCCGACACCCGCCTGCACGACATGCACGGTCCGATCGGCCGCGCGCTCCAGAGCCTGCTGGTGGAGGCGCGGTCTTGGTAAGGCAGACCGCCGTCTTGCCAAGAAGATTCCCGCGTGCTAGATATGGCCGGTCAATCGGACCGCCGCACTTAACCGACCGTATGCGATCCGGGAGCGAGCCATGGAGATGAACCGGCGGGAAGCGCTGAAGACGCTCGGGGCGGCGGTGGGAGCGGCCTCCGTCCCCGGCCGCGCGAGCGCCCAGAGTGGTGAGATTTCGGTCGGGAGTCTCCTCGACGGGACCGGCCCCATCAACATCTACGGGCTCCCCATGATCGACAGCACGAAATTCGCCATCGACGACATCAACGCCCAGGGCGGCGTTCTCGGCCGCAAGCTGAGGCTCATCCAGCTCGACGCCCAGTCGGACAACCAGATTTACGCGCAGTACGCGACCAAGCTGCTCGTCGAGGATAAGGTCGCGGTGCTGATGGGCGGCATCACGAGCGCGTCCCGAGAAGCCGTCCGCCCTGTCGTGGGCAAGTACAAGCAAGTCTACTTCTACAACGAGCAATACGAGGGCGGCGTGTGCGACAAGCTCGTGTTCTGTACGGGCGTCACACCGGCCCAGCAGCTCGGCACGCTGATCCCCTGGGCGGTGAAGGAGTACGGCAAAAAGGTCTACACACTCGCGGCCGACTATAACTACGGTCACATCTCAGCCGACTGGGTGAAGGTATTCCTGAGAAAGGCCGGCGGCACGCTCGTGAACCAGGAGTTCATCCCGCTCGACGTCGTCAACTTCGACTCGGTGATCAAGCGGGTGGAAGGGGCGAAGCCCGACGTCGTGATGTCGCTCCTGGTCGGCGGCAATCACATCGCGTTCTACCGGCAGTTCGCCGCCACTGGGCTGAAGGGAAAGATCCCGATCGTTTCGGCGACGTTCGGGCTCGGCAACGAACAAGTGGTCCTCACCCCGGAGGAGGTCGAGGGGCTGGTGGTGATCTATCCCTACTTTCAGGAGCTCGAGAACGCCGTCAACCGGGAGTGGGTGCGCCGCTGGCACCAGCGCTTCGGCGCGAACTACGCCTACATCACCGACTCGGCCTGCACCGTCTGGAACGGCTGGCACCTCTGGGCCATGGCGGTGAAGAAGGCAGGGTCCCTCGAGCGGGACGCGGTCACCAAGGCGCTCGAGAGCGGCCTGACGTTCAAGTCGCCGGAGGGCGAGATCACGCTCAACCCCGAGAGCCATCACGTTGTGCACACGGTGCACCTCGCCAAGGTGAACAAGCAGCGCGGCTTCTCGATTATCAAGACGTTCCCGAACGTCGCGCCCACGGACACTATGGAGGTGTGCGACCTGATCAAGAACCCGAATCAGGCAAAGCAGTACACGCCGAAGTTCTAGCGTCGGCGTCGCGTCCCCCGCTCTGGAGCCGCCCAGGGCCGGCGGCGCGCAAGACGATGGATTTCGTCGCAGTGACCGCGTTTGGCATCCTGTACACGATCGCCACGCTCATCCTCCTGGCCCTCGGCCTCGCCGTGATCTTCGGCATGATGGGCGTCATCAACCTGGCGCAGGCCGAGTTCCTCATGGTCGGCGCCTACACGGTGTTGGCCGTGACCGCCCACGGCGCAAGCGTCTGGATCGGCATCGCGGTGGCGCCAGTCGTCGTGGGCCTCCTGGGCCTCGTGATCGAGCGGACGATCATCCGCTTTCTTTATGGCCGCATCCTCGATACGATGCTCGCGACCTGGGGGCTCAGCCTGGGTCTGGTCGGACTCGTCACCCTCGTGTTCGGGCCAACGACCGAGGGGATCGCCACGCCGTTGGGCCATTTCACCGTCGGCGAGTACCGGCTCTCCGTCTACAGCGTCTTCGTCATCCTGATGGCGTTCGCGGTTCTCGGGCTTACGTATGGCCTGTTCAACTACACGCGCTTCGGCCTGGTGGCGCGCGCGACCATGCAGAACCCCAACATGGTCTCCGCGCTCGGCGTGAACCCCGCGCGGGTGTACATGGGAACCTTTGCGTTCGGCGCTGCCCTGGCCGGCCTCGGCGGTGGAGTGATGGCGCCCCTCACGGGCGTCGTGCCGACGCTCGGCCTGGCCTTCATCGCCAAGATCTTCATCACGGTGATCGTCGGCGGGCCCGTGATCCTCCTCGGCACGACGACGGCGGGCGCGGTGCTCGGCCTCGTCGAGAGCCTCGTCTCCTACGGCTCGACGCCTATCTACGGTCAGGTCGCCATGCTCGCCTTCGCGATCATCCTTCTCCGGCTCCTCCCCCAGGGCATCTCCGGCTTCTGGCGCCGAGGCGTCTAGTGACAGCGTGGGCGCTGTGGGCCGTCGCGGTCGTTGTGGTTGCGGCGCTGCCGGCCGTGCTTTCGCTCTTCCAGATCGTTCAGCTCACTGTGTTCATGATCTACAGTCTGCTCGCGCTGAGCCTCGACCTGATCTGGGGCTTTGGCGGGATCCTTTCGTTTGGACAGGCGGCGTTCTTCGGCGTGGGCGGCTACTTCTACGGGATCGTGGGCATCAACTCGGGCAGCACGACGTTGGCGCTCACGGCGGGTGTCGCTGGCGCCGCTGGGCTCGCGGCGCTGCTCGGCTACTTCACGTTCTACGGCCGGGTCGGCGCGATGTATTTCGCCGTCATCACGCTGACGGTGACGCTGATTCTGCATCAGGTGATGGGCACGACCGCCGACCCCAGGTATGCCGTGGGCCAGGCCCGCCTCGGTGGCTACAACGGGATGACGAATATCCCGTCGCTGGCGCTGGAGGCGCCCGGCCGCGCTCCACTCACGCTCGACCCCGTCCAACTGTTCTACGTCGTGGGCGGCCTGCTTCTTCTGGTCCTCGCCCTGACCCGCGCCCTCGTCCGGTCGTCCTTCGGTCGCGTGCTCGGCGCAATTCGGGAGGACGAGCTGCGGACGGAGCTGCTCGGGTACGATCCCCGCTGGCGTAAGCTCGTGACGTTCGCCATCTCCGGCGGCATCGCCGGCCTCGCCGGAGGCCTCTTCGCGGGCTGGGGCAATTTTATGAACCCGCAGGTCTTCAGCATGTTTCAGTCGGCGCTGGTGGTCATCTGGGTGATGGTCGGCGGCCGGGGCACGCTGTACGGGGCCGTGGTGGGCACGCTCGTCGTCCAGTCCCTCACGAATTACCTGGGCACCGCGTCGGTCACCTACACGACCGTCGCGCTCGGCGCGGTTCTGGTGGTGATCGTCCTGCTCTTTCCGCGGGGCCTGGTGCCGGCCATCGGGGGCGCCGTCCGGCGAGTCAGCGGGCGGCGGCCCCCAGCCCCGGAATTCGCGCGATGAATGACGTTGTGCTTCAGACGCGGGGTCTCGTGAAGGAGTTCGGTGGGCTGCGGGCCGTCAACTCCCTCGACTTCACCCTGAGGCGCGGCGAACTGCGCTGCGTGATAGGCCCCAACGGCGCCGGCAAGAGCACGCTCTTCAAACTCCTCACCGGCCAACTCAAACCTACCGCGGGGACGATCCACTTCAAGGGTCTCGACGTCACTCGTCTCCTGCCCCACGAGATCGCGCGAGCCGGGATCGGGATCAAGTTCCAGGTGCCGCGCGTCTACGATAGCCTGTCGGTGGCCGAGAACCTCTGGCTCTCCGCGCGGTCCAGCCATGGGACCGCCGGCGCTGGCGCGATCGTTGACCGGGTCCTCGCCGAGGTCGGCCTCGTCGAGCGCCGGGCCAGCCCGGTGGGGCACCTCTCGCACGGCGATCGGCAGTGGGTGGAAATCGGCATGGTGCTGACGGCCGACCCCGACCTGGTTCTCCTCGACGAGCCCACCGCCGGCATGACTCATGCCGAGGCGCGACGCACGGCCGACCTCGTACGCGAGATCAACCGGCGGGCGACGCTGATCGTGGTCGAGCACGACATGGACTTCGTGCGAAACATCGCGGGATACGTCACCGTGCTCCACAGAGGCGCCGTGCTTGCCGAAGGGACCATGGACGAGATCCGAGCGAACGACGTCGTCCGCGACATCTACCTGGGGAAGCGGCCGCGTGCTCGAAGTTGAGGGCCTCCACGCACGGTATGGGCAGGTGCCGGTGCTGAACGGCGTCTCGCTCCGGGTGGGGGCGGCCGAGCGCGTCGTGATCATCGGACGAAACGGCGCGGGCAAGACGACCCTGCTGCGCGCGCTCATGGGCTTCCTCCGCTCCCGCGAGGGGCACATCCGCTGGCGAGGCGTCGACATCACGCACCTGCCGCCCTACCGACGGGCCCGGCTCGGCCTCGGGTACGTTCCCCAGGGGCGTGAGATCTTTCCCGCTCTCACCGTCCGCGAGAACCTCCGGATGGGGGCCCTCTCCGGTGACGGATCGCGCTTCGCCGAGCTGCTGCAGATCTTTCCGCGCCTGGGCGAGCGCCTCGGCCAGCGCGGCGGTAGCCTCTCGGGGGGTGAGCAGCAGATCCTCGCCATCGCTCGCGCCCTCATGGGCGACCCAAAGCTCCTGTTGCTCGACGAGCCGACCGAGGGGATCCAACCCTCGATCGTTGACGAGATCCTCGAACAGCTTCTCGGGATCAACGCACGATTCGGGGTGACGATGATCCTCGTCGAGCAGAATGTGGACTTCGCCTGCGCGTTCGCGCAGCGCGCCTACACGATGCTAAAGGGACAGATCACCGAGGAGTTGAGGCCGGAGGCCCTTTACGATCCGCGCGTCATCGCCGACTATCTTGGCGTCTGAGGGCGGCCCGATACCCGCCGGGAGGGGAAGACCATGAAGAGCGACGACCCCGTCACCAGGGAAACCGTCGAGCGCCTCTGCGTGCAGGCCGATCTTCCGCTTGCGCCAGAACGTCAGGCCAGGCTGGTGCCCATGCTTGCCGGCCTCATCACGGCCGCCAACGAGCTGAACCGCAAGATGGCGGCCGCGGCGCACCGGTCGATCTTGCCGATCCTGCGATTCCCCGAGCGATAGGAGGTACGTCATGGCACAGGGAAACCTGCTGGACCTGACGATCATCGAGGCCGCGGCACAGCTCGAGGGGCGCCGGCTCTCCCCGGTGGAACTGACGGAGGCGATGCTTCAGCGGATCGCCAGCGTCGACAAGCAGATCCGAGCGTACATCACCGTCTGTGATGCGCAGGCGCGTGAGGTGGCGCGGGCCGCCGAGGGCATGATCCAGGCGGGGTACTACCTCGGCCCCCTCCACGGGATTCCGGTCGCGCTCAAGGACAACATCTACACGTGCGGCGTCCGCACGACGGCCGGGTCGAAAATCCTGGCGGATTTCATACCGGCCGAGGACGCGACCGTGGCGGCGCGCCTCAAGCGCGCCGGCGCCATCATCATCGGCAAGACGAACATGCACGAATTCGCCTGGGGTGGCACGACCGACAACCCGCACCACGGCACCTGCCGCAACCCTTGGAACCTCGAGCGTTTCCCCGCCGGCTCAAGCGGCGGCTCGGGCGCGGCAGTGGCGGCGCGCACCTGCCTCGGCGCGCTCGGGACGGATACGGGCGGCTCGATCCGGTTGCCGTCGTCGGTGAACGGAATTGTCGGAATCCGCCCGACTATTGGCCGCGTGAGCAACTACAACGTCGTGCCCTTGGCGTGGACGATGGACACCGTCTCGCCGATGACGCACACGGTGGAGGACTGCGTGGTCATGTTCGAGGTGATCGCGGGTCACGACCCCTTCGACGAGCATTCTGCGCAAGTTCCCCTGGCGGACTACCGGGCGGAGCTCGTCCGCCCGGTGCGCGGCCTCCGCGTCGGGCTCATCCGGGACTACTCACTAACCCACGTGCAGAAGGCGGTTGGCGACGCGGTCCGCGCCGCGCTGAAGACGCTCGAGGGGCTCGGCGCCCAGGTTGAGGAGATCGCGATGCCGTCGATCCACGGCAACATCTCCGCCCAGCTCACGATCGAGTCCTGCGAGCCCAGCGCCTACCACCAACAGTGGCTCCGCACGCGCGCCGCTGATTACGGCGACGACGTGCGGACGTTGCTGGAGTCGGGCGAGATGTATCTGGCCACGCACTACATCCAGGCCCAGCGGTATCGGAGCCTGCTGCGGAAGGAGTTCCTCGAGGGGTTCAAGCGGGTCGACGTCTTCGTCACGCCGACCCTCCCATTTACTGCCACACCCTGCGGCGCCACCGAGGTCGTGATCGAGGGGAACCGCAAAGAGGACATGCTGTCGGCCATCATGCAGTTCACCGGGGTGCCGAGTCTCGCGGGCCTGCCCGCTCTGTCGCTTCCAGTGGGCTTCGACCCCGATGGCCTGCCCGTAGGCATGCAGGTGATCGGACGGCCCTTCGACGAGGGGCTCCTGTTCCGGGTCGGTCACGCCTATCAGCGGGTCACCAACTGGCACACGAGGTCGCCGCGACTCTAGCGTCATCCCTCAATTCTTCCTGCGTCGGCGACCACGAACTGGAAAACGAGGTTCGCGGCGAGAATCGTCGTCTTCGGTCCCGCATCGGTCAGCGGATATCGCAACCAAGGCCGCCACAAGTTCGGAGGCATGGCGGGTTTCGCATGTACTAAACATCGCCCAACACGCCACGAATTTTGGCGAAAACGCGGCGCAGCTTAAACGCGGGTTTGAGTCGCGTCGCGAGGGGCCAAAGGAAGTTCGTTCGTCTCTACGCCGCCAGAGCTTCTCCAGCGATTCGAAACGCGAGGTGATTGCTCAGCCCTCGGTAGAACCCGCCGTGGTTTCGCACCCGCGACGAGGCAACTTCGGGAAGCGGAGAGTCGCATGCGGGGAGCCGGAGAAGGCGAGGGGATTGCTCACCGGCTGATCAAGGACCGCCGGCCTTTCTTCCGGTAGGTGGCGCCCATCACCGACCACCCTTTCCTAACCCGGAAGGCGTGGAGGGTCGGCTACCACGTCCTGGAGATCGGCGTCTCGGTCCACACAGTAGTGCTTCGCCTGCCGGACAACGGCAGAAACCTGGTTGCGCCTGGTTGCGTGGAGTGCCGTGCTCTGCCGCATTTTGCACTCTGGTGTGCTGCAAAAGTGCGCGATTATTGGAGGCGTGGCCTACGAATCCCTTACCCTCCACCATAAATACTTTTTAATATGTTATTTAAAACTATAGGTGCTAATCGCTTGCTTGAACCCGTCGGCCGCCAGCGCTGGAGCGGCGTGAGCCAATGGAGCGAAGAAGTAGAAGGCACAGGCTGAAGCTGGCGCTGCGCCGACCATTCCGAATTTCTTGGTCTTCGCGGCCGGGTCTGCTAGGCTTTCGCGAGGAAATTCAGGGACTATTATTCACGTGCGGGGCGTCGATGATGAGTGAGCATTTGT
>QHSA01000144.1 GCA_003220315.1 Candidatus Rokuibacteriota bacterium | reverse complement strand
CCCCGACATTGATTAGTCGATCTCGTCTGGACGGCCACCCTTGCGCGCGTCGGCGGGCTTCCCGCCACGCCCACCGTTCCCGCTGTGGCCGTTGCCGCCGAAGGTGAGCGGCGGCTTGAGCTCGAACTGGCGCTCGAGCCGGGCGCGGCGCTCCCTCCAGCCCTCCTGATACTCGAGCTCGTCCTCGTGGAGCGTCGCCGGCTGTTTGATGCCGTGCGCCAGGCGGAACTGGATCGCCAGCTCGGAGGCTTGGCGTCGTACCGCGTCCCAGGGCGTTCCGAGCGCGAACTGGTCGGAGATGGCGCCGATCCGCCCCGTGTGGATGTTGATGGAGAGCGTGATCGCGGACAGGATCGGTCCGGACCAGTACGAGGTCTGCGAGTTGATCGGCACCGGCAGGATATGGAGGTTGTGGCTCCCCCGGCAGTCGCCGGCGACCATCGGGCACGCCGCCCAGGGCGAGGTGATCTCGCCGGGCGCCGGCCAGTCGCCCTGCGCGAAGGCGAGGAGCACTGGGTCGTCCTTGCCGCCGTAGGTGAATCCCTTCTTGGTCTTGATGTTGTGGAGCCGCTCGGCCGAGCAGACGTAGCCGAGCTGGTCGCGCTCCCCCGTGTCGTTGCGGCTCCAGATCCGCGCGATGACGAAGCGCGACGCGCGCGTGAGCCCCTCGATGTCGTAGAGGTCCTCGGGCGCCCGCAGCGTGAGCACTTTTTCCTGGAGCCCTTTCGCGAGCTCCTCCATCTTGCCGTCGAGCGCCTTCTGGTCGCGCGGGTGGGCGCCCGCCTCGATCGCCTGCGCCTTGGTGTCGAGGTCCACGATCTCCATGATGTAGCCGCGCTTCATCTTCGACGACGCGATGACCAGGCCGGTGTTGAATCGCGGCAGGAGGTAGGCGCCCGTGGCGTAGTAGTTGAACGCCATCGGCTCGGTCTTGTCGGCGAACGAGACGAGCACCGTCTGCGAGGGGTTGTCCTTCCGCACGGGCAGCGGCAGCGCCACCGTCGCCGGCCCCGCCCCGCGGAGGTTGCCCGTGAAGGCGTCGGCGACCAGGTCCTGGCCCGGCCCGTAGAGGCCGAGCTCGGCGGCCTTGTGCGCGCCCTCCTGGAGGGCGTCCCACATGAGCTCGTCCACGACGGACATGTCGACCGAGTCCGTCATGATCCCCGTCACGGCGATGTCGTCGCCGGTGTGGGTCACGATGAGTGAGGTGAAGATAGGCTCGCCGTTGACGGCGTTGTTCTCCAGGACGAACTTGGCGATGATCGACTTCACCTCTTCGGCCGCGACCACGTGCCCGCCGACGCCGCCGACGTCGGCCTTCGTCGCCTTGATGTAGCGCTGGACCAGTGCCGGGTTCTTGGCGAAGACGTACGCCTTGTGGGAGAAGATGTTCGGCGTGTTGGTGACCGGGATCTTCTCCGCCGAGGTGACCGGGAGCCCCTCGAGCTCGTTCCGGGACTGGTGGTACTCCGTCAGCTTGATCGGGCCGTTCGACGGACCGTAGCGCCTGGCGCCCATGCACGCCTCCTCCTGTGACCGCGATGGCGGTGACGTGACCGAGGATAACGGGGTACACTGGTGGCGTCAAGCAAGAACTTCAATTCTATGAAATTAATTTCTCAGCCCTCCCGGGAGCTCCGGCTGATGGTCCGGTGCCTGGAGCTCTACTACCGCCAGGCGCGGCCGCAGAAAGAGATCGCCCGGGCGCTCGGCGTCTCGGCGGCGACGGTCTCGCGGCTCCTCAAGCGCGCCTACGACGAGGGCTTCGTCCGGGTCGAGCTCGACCTGCCGCGCGCCGAGGAGCTCGAGGCGGCGCTCACCGAAGCGTTCGGCCTGCGCGAGGCGGTGGTCGTGGCGGCGGGCGGGCGCGCCGATCTGAAGGAGGAGCTCGGCGCCGCCGCGGCCGCCTACTTCGAGAAGATCGCGTCCAACGGGATCCGCGTAGGGCTCTCGTGCGGGTTCACCCTCTACCAGACGATCCGTCAGCTGAGGGAGCGAAGGTTCCGCGACCTCGCCCTCTACCCGCTCTCGGGTGAGAGCACGCTCAAGATGGTGGACCTCTCCCCGAACACGCTGGTCGGGATGATGGCGGCCAAGTACCGGCCCCACGTGAGCGCGTACGCGCTGCCCGTGCAGCACCTCTTGTCGCTCCGCGAGATCGAGCGGGAGCGGCGCCGGCTCCTCCGCGACCCCGAGATCCGGTCGATCTACGAGGCCGCACAGACGGTGGACATCGCGCTCGTCGGGATCGGCATGATCGCCGAGCAGACCCCGGGCTTCTGCTCGCTCGCGGAGTCCTACGGGGTGAGCGTCAAGCGGCTGCGCCAGCTCGGCGTCGTGGGCGAGATCAACTACCAGCCCTTCGATGCGGGGGGCCGCATCGTCGACCGCCCCGAGCTGCGGGTCCTGATGCACCGGATCCTCTCGGTCGAGGGCAGCCGACTCCAGACGCTCTCGCGCCGCCCCGACCGCCACGTCGTGGCGGTCGCCGGGGGCCGGGCGAAGCTCGACGCCGTGCGCGGCGCCCTCGCGGGGCGATTCATGAACGTGCTGGTGACCGACGAGGATCTCGCCGGCGCGCTCGTCCGGCGGGCGTGAAGACGGCCGTCATGCGCCGTCACGGGGCGTCGACGTCTCCTCGAACGCGCCGAGCCGCCTGAACTTCTCGTAGCGCTCTGCGACGAGCGTCTCCGGCGACTTCGGCACCAGATCCGCCAGCTGGTCTCGGAGCGCGGCCCGCAGGGACGCCGCCGCCGCGTCCCAGTCGCGGTGGGCGCCGCCGATCGGCTCGGGGACGATCGCGTCGATGACGCCGAGGCGCAGGAGGTCGGGCGCCGTGATCCGCATCGCCGCGGCCGCCTCCGGAGCCTTCGCGGCGTCGCCCCAGAGGATCGCCGCGCACCCCTCCGGCGAGATCACCGAGTAGATCGCGTACTCGAGCATGAGGACCCGATTGCCCATCCCGATCGCGAGCGCGCCCCCGCTACCGCCCTCCCCCGTGACGACGGCGATGACGGGCGTACGGAGGGCGGCCATCTCGCGGAGGTTCCGTGCGATCGCCTCCGCCTGGCCCCGCTCCTCGGCGCCGACGCCGGGGTACGCGCCGGGCGTGTCGATGAGGCTGAGGACCGGCTTGCCGAACTTCTCGGCGAGCTGCATGAGGCGGAGCGCCTTGCGATAGCCCTCGGGGTGCGGCATGCCGAAGTTGCGCGCGATCTTCTCACGCGTGTCGCGCCCCTTCTGGTGGCCGATGACGACGATCCCCTGCCCCTCGAACCGCGCCAGGCCACCGACGATCGCCGCGTCGTCCCCGTAGAACCGGTCGCCGTGGAGCTCGACGAAGTCCTCGAAGAGGAGCCGGACGAAGTCGCGCGTGTGGGGGCGCTTGGGGTGGCGGGCGAGCTGCGTCCGCTGCCAGGCGGTCAGGCTCGCGTAGGTCTTCTGGCGCTGCCGGTGGAGCCGCTCCTCGAGCTTCGCGATCTCCTCGCGGCCGCGGGGCGAGTCGTCCTCGGCCTGGAGCGCCGCGATCCGGTTCTCCAGCTCGAGCAGGGGCTCCTCGAAATCAAGCGCGTCCGGCATACTCCACCGTGATCGTGCCGCCGCCCAGGAGCGACTCGACCTTGGCGCAGAGCTCCTGACTCGCGTCGACGGCCACTCCGCGGCAGCGGACCACGACCTCCTGCGACCCGAGAAGGAGGTGGAGGAACAGCGGGATGCGTCCCGGATGCGCGGCGCAGACCTGACGGAGCGCGGCGAGCGCGTCCCCCCGCTCCGTGGCGACCGCCAGGCGGATCCGGCACGCGTTCGGCTCGCCGGCGGCGACGCGGTGGCGGCCGCCGTTCTCGGCGAGCGCCTCCTCGAGAGGGCGGATGTCGTCGGCGAGCACGACCCGTCCCTTCTCGCCGTCGTCCACCCTGCCCCGCACCAGGAGCGCCTCGCGCGAGGAGAGGCACGCGGCGGCCGCCTTGTAGGGCTCGGGGAAGACCGTGACCTCGACCGTCCCGTCCATGTCCTCGAGCGTGAAAAACGCCATGCGGTTGCCGCTCTTGGTGGACGTCTCCTTGAGCCCGGTCGCGTGCCCGAAGAGAAGCACGCGCGCGGCGTGCCCCTTGGCCGCGAGCTCGGCCGTCGTCGTGAGCCCGAGCGATTCGACGACGCCTCGGAAGCGGGCGAGCGGATGGCCCGAAACGTAGAACCCGAGGACCTCCTTCTCGAAGGCGAGGCGCTGGTCCGGCTCCCACTCCGGCACCACCTCGGCCACCGGCGCGCTCGGCGCGGGCGCTCCGGCCGGCAGGAGGTCGAAGAACGACGCCTGGCCCTCTGCGCGGTCGCGCTGCTTGCGCTGGCCGCTCTCGAGCGCGGCATCCGCGGTCGCGAGCAGATGCGCCCGCGTCAGCCCGAGCGAGTCGAAGGCGCCCGCCTTGCTCAAGGACTCGAGCACGCGGCGGTTCACGAGGCGGAGGTCCACACGGGCGCAGAAGTCCTCGAGCGACGTGAAGGGCCCCGCCTCGGCGCGCGCCCGGAGGATGGATTCCATCGCGGCCTCGCCCACGTTCCGGATCGCAGCCAGGCCGAACCGGACCGTGTCGCCGGCGACGCTGAACCGCACCGCCGAGACATTCACGTCGGGCGGCTCGACGCGGATCCCCATCGCGCGGCACTCCTCGATGTACTTCACGATCTTGTCCGTGTCACCCATTTCTGAGGTGAGCAGTGCGGCCATGAACTCCACGGGGAAGTTCGCCTTGAAGTACGCGGTCTGATAGGCGACGAGCGCGTACGCCGCGGCGTGCGATTTATTGAACCCGTACCCCGCGAACTTCTCCATCAGCTCCCAGACACGGTCGGCCTTGGCCCTGGTGACCCCCCGCTCCGCGCAGCCGGCGACGAACGTCTCGCGCTGCTTCGCCATGAGGTCGCGGTCCTTCTTGCCCATGGCGCGGCGGAGAATGTCCGCCTCTCCCATGGTGAAGCCCGCCATCTCGGAGGCGATCTGCATGATCTGCTCCTGGTAGACCATGATCCCGTACGTCTCACGCGTGAACTTCTCCATCGCCGGATGCTCGTAGGTGATTTTCGCGCGACCGTGCCGGCGCTCGATGAAGTCGGCGATGAGCTCCATCGGCCCCGGCCGGTAGAGCGAGACCATCGCGATCACGTCCGCGAGCCGCTCGGGCCGGAGCCCGCGCAGCGCCTCGCGCATGCCCGCCGACTCCAGCTGGAAGACGCCGAAGGTTTTCGCCTCGCTCAGGAGCGCGTAAGTCTTCGGATCGTCGAGCGGGAGCGTCTCGAGGTCGATCGAGATTCCCCGCGTGTCCTTGAGGAGGGCCACGGTGTTCGCCAGCACCGTCAGGGTCCGGAGCCCGAGGAAGTCCATCTTGAGGAGCCCGAGCTTCTCGATCGGCCCCATCGCGTAGCCGGTGATCAGCTCCGGACGCTTGGGGTCCTTGTAGAGCGGGATGTGCGCGTCGAGCGGCTCGTCGGAAATGACGACGGCCGACGCGTGGACCGAGGCGTGTCGGGTGCAGCCCTCCAGCGTGCGCGCGATCTCCCAGAGCTCCCGAACGTTCGGCTGGCTCTTCACCGTCTCGGCGAGCGGGAGCGACTTCTGGTAGGCGTCGTCGAGCGTGATGTTGAGCGGGAAATTCGGAACGAGCTTGGCGATCCGGTCCACGTCGGCATAGGGCAGGCCGAGCACGCGCCCCACGTCGCGGATCGCGGCCTTCGCGCCGAGCGTTCCGAAGGTGATGATGTGGGCGACCCGGTCGCGCCCGTACTTCTCCGCGACGTACCGGATGACCTCGTCGCGCCGGTCGTCCGCGAAGTCGATGTCCATGTCGGGCATCGAGATTCGTTCCGGATTCAGGAATCGTTCGAACAGCAGTCCGTACCGGATCGGGTCGATATTCGTGATCCCCAGACAGTACGCGGTGAGCGAGCCGGCCGAGGAGCCGCGGCCCGGCCCCACGGCGATCCCCTGCTGACGCGCGTAGTGGATAAAGTCCCAGACGACGAGGAAGTACCCGGCGAACCCCATCTTCTCGACGACCGCGAGCTCATGGGCGAGGCGCGCCTCGACCGCCTCGCCCGGCGTCGGGCCGTAACGGCGCCGCAGCCCTGCGGCCGACAGCTCGCGCAGGTAGCTGTCCAGCGTGTGCCCGTCGGGGACGAGGTACCGCGGCAGGTGGAAGGTTCCGAAGTCGAGCGTGAGGTTGCAGCGCTCGGCGACGGCCAGCGTGTTGCGACACGCCTCGGGCAGCTCGGCGAACACGCGCGCCATCTCCTCCGCCGACTTGACGTAGAACTCCTGGGTCGAGAACCGGAAGCGGTTCGGGTCGCCGAGGTTCGTGCCCGTCTGGATGCAGAGGAGCGCTTCGTGGGCGCGCGCGTGACCGTCCTCGAGGTAGTGCGAGTCGTTGGTGCCGACGATCGGCGCGCCGACGGCCTTCGCGATCGCGAGGGTGTCGGCCGTGACCCGCGCCTGCTGCTCGAGCCCGTGGGACTGGACCTCCATGAAGTAGTAGTCCCGGCCGAAGACCTCCTGGTACCAGCCCGCGACCTCCGTCGCCTTCTGCGTCTCCCCCTGGCTCAGGAGGCGCGAGACCTCGGAGTTGAGACATCCCGAAAGGACGACGAGCCCGTCGGCGTGCTGGGCGAGGAGCTCCCGGTCCACCCGGGGCTTGTAGTAGAAGCCCTCGAGGTAAGCCTTCGAGACCAGCTTGACGAGGTTCCGGTAGCCGGCGCGGTTCCGCACCAGGACGGTCAGGTGGTTCGCGCCCTCGTAGCCGCCGTCCTGCGAGCCGCGCTCGCGCCGGCTTCCGGGGGCGACGTAGAGCTCGCACCCGACGATCGGCTTGACGCCGGCCTTCTGGGCCGCGAGGTAGAAGTCGATCGCCCCGAAGAGGTTGCCGTGGTCCGTCAGCGCGATGGCGGGGAAGCGCAGGTCTTTCGCCCGTTGGACGAGCTTCTCGATCTGCGCCGCGCCGTCGAGGAGGCTGTACTCGGAGTGGACGTGGAGGTGGACGAATTCGCTATGTTGCATGGATCATCCTCGAGCCGTTGAAGCGTCGGCTCGGCCGTCGAACGGCCTCACCTCCTACTCCCATTCGATGGTGGACGGGGGCTTCGACGAGATGTCGAAGACCACCCGATTGACGCCCTTCACCTCGTTGATGATGCGGTTCGAGATGCGCCCGAGCAGGTCGTAGGGGAGTCGCGCCCAGTCCGCCGTCATCGCGTCCTGGCTCATGACCGCGCGGAGCGCGATCACGTGCGCGTACGTGCGGAAGTCGCCCATCACGCCGACCGTCCGGATCGGCAGGAGGACGGCGAAGGCCTGCCACACCTCGCGCTCGAAGCCGGCGGCGCGCACCTCGTCCTGGACGATCGCGTCGGCGTCGCGCAGGACCGCGAGACGCTCGGGCGTGACTTCGCCGAGCACGCGGATCGCGAGGCCTGGTCCCGGGAACGGCTGGCGCCAGACGATCTCCGTCGGCAGCCCGAGGATCTCGCCGAGCCGCCTGACCTCGTCCTTGAACAGCTCCCGCAGGGGCTCGATCAGCTTGAACTGCATCTTGAGCGGCAGGCCGCCGACGTTGTGGTGGGTCTTGATCGTCGCCGACGGCCCGCGGAAGGAAACCGACTCGATCACGTCCGGATAGAGGGTGCCCTGGGCGAGCCAGGCGATCTCGCCGAGCTTCCGGGCCTCTTCTTCGAAGACGGCGATGAACTCGGCGCCGATCCGCTTGCGCTTGATCTCCGGATCGGTGACGCCACGCAAAACGTCGAGGAAGCGGTGGCTGGTATCGACATGGATCAGGTTGATCTTGAAGGCGTCACGGAAGGTACGGTCGACCGACCGCGCCTCGCCCTTCCGCAAGAGCCCGTTGTCGACGAAGACGCACGTGAGTTGATCCCCGATGGCGCGGTGGACCAGCACCGCGACCACCGACGAGTCCACCCCGCCCGACAGCGCGCACAGGACGCGGCCGGAGCCGACTTTCTTTCGGATCTCCTCGACCGTCGTGTCGATGAAGCCGGCCATGGACCACGTGCGGCGTGCCCCGCAGATGTCGAGGAAGTTGTCGAAGATCTTCCGTCCCTGCGGCGTGTGGACGACCTCCGGGTGGAACTGGACCGCGTAGAGCTTCCGCTGGTCGTCGGCCATCGCGGCGACCGGGCAGTTCAGGGTGGCGCCGAGGGCCGTAAAGCCCTTCGGCGGCCGGAGGACGGTGTCGCCGTGGCTCATCCAGACGGTCATGCGACCGTCCGCCTCGGGCTCGACGCCCCGGAGGAGGCGGCTCGAGCTCCGGAACTCGACTTCGGCCTTGCCGTACTCCCGGCGGTCGGCGGGCACGACGTGGCCGCCGAGGAGATACCCCATCGCCTGCATGCCGTAGCAGATGCCGAGGATGGGGATACCCGCGTCGAAGAGCGCCTTCGGCGGCAGCGGCGCGCCATCCTCGTAGACGCTCGACGGCCCGCCCGAGAGGATGATCCCCTTGTAGCCGCCCGTGAGGATCGGCTCGATCGGCTGGGTGCAGGAGACGACCTCGGAGAAGACGGACATCTCGCGGACCCGCCGCGCGATCAGCTGGGTGTACTGACCGCCGAAGTCCAGAACCGCGATCTTGTCGGCGGCGACCATCACGGGGCGGGCGCGGCCCGCCGCTACCGCGGGCGCCCCAGCTTCTGAGCCTGCTGGAAGATCTTGCCTTCGGTCTTGATCGTCGGAGCGATGATCAGCTCCGTCTGCTGGAGCTCGCGGATCGTGCGCGCCCCGACCGAGCCCATGCAGGTCCGGATCGCGCCGACCAGATTGAGCGTGCCGTCCTCGGTGAAGGCGGGGCCGAAGAGGATCTGCTCGAGGGAGCCAGCCACCCCGACCCGGATCCGTGTGCCGCGCGGCAGGTTAGCATGCGGCGTCGCCATGCCCCAGTGGTAGCCCCGGCCCGGCGCCTCGTGGGCGCGGGCGAACGCCGAGCCGATCATGACGGCGTCGGCGCCCGCCGCGAGCGCCTTGCACACGTCGCCGCCCGTCATCATGCCGCCGTCCGTGATGATCGGGACGTAGCGCCCCCGCTGCTTGTAGTGATAGTCGCGCGCCGCCGCCGCGTCGGCCGTCGCGGTCACCTGAGGCACACCGAGCCCGAGGACCTCGCGGCTCGTGCACGCGGCACCCGGCCCGACGCCGATCAGGAGCGCGTCGGCGCCGCAGTCCACGAGCTCGAGGCACGCCTCGTAGGTGACGACGTTGCCGATGATCAGCGGGATCGCGAGCTGCTTCTTCAGCTTACGGAAGTCGACGGGGGTGTACTCGGTGGCGATGTGGCGGGCGGTCGTGACAGTGGACTGGACGACAAAGATGTCCGCGCCCGCTTCCTGGGCGATCTGGGCGAAGCGCTCGGCGCGCTGAGGGATCGACGACACGACGGCGGGCCCCCCACCCTTCTTGATCTCGTGGATCCGCCGGTGGATCAGCTCTTCCTTGATCGGCTCACCATAGATCGACTGGATGATCTTGGTCGCCTCGTCCTGGCTCGCCGACACGATGCGGTCGAGAACGTCCTCGGGGTTCGCGTACCGTGAGAAGATCCCCTCCAGGTTCAGGACGGCGAGCCCGCCGAGTCGCCCCATCTCGATCGCGAGCCTGGGGCCGACGACCCCGTCCATGGCGGCGGCGATGATCGGCAGCTCGAAGCGATGGCCGCAGAGCTCCCAGGCGATGTCCACTTCGTTCGGGTTGATCGTCACCGTGCCTGGCACGAGGGCAATGTCATCGAACCCGTACGCGACCCTCGCCTTCCGTCCCCGTCCGACCCACATCCCCATCGGCGCTCCTCCCCTCAGCCAGTCGCCGGTGCCCTGCCCCCGATCCCCGTATATAGGGATCGGCCTCGTGCCCGCATACTATATTTCGTATGAGTATACTCGTCGGCCGCCCCGCGTGTCAACGCGCGGGCGCCGCGGGGTGCGCTTCCTCGTAGAGGATGCGGAGCCCCACGAGCCTCAGGTGGTCGTCCACGCGCTCGACCGAGCGCGCGACGCCCGCGATGAGCGCGGCGAGGCCGCCGGTTCCGATCACCTGGGCGCTCCCGCCCATCTCCGACCGCATCCGGTCGACGAGCCCGTCCACGAGGCCGGCGAAGCCGTAGATCGCGCCGGACTGGATGTTGGTCGTCGTGTCACGACCGATGGCCTCCTTGGGCCGGACGAGCTCGACCCGGTGGAGGCGGGCCGCACGGTTCACGAGCGCATCGACCGCCGTCCCGAGACCGGGTGCGATCGCGCCACCGACGAACTCGCCCCGCGCGTTCACGCAGTTGAACGCCGTCGCGGTGCCGAAGTTGACGACGATGACCGGCGGCCCATACAGAACGCTCGCGGCGAACGCGTCCACATAGCGGTCGGCGCCGACCTCACGCGGCGCGTCCACGTTGAGCGGCATCCGCGTGTTCACTCCCGGCTCGACGACGAACGGCGCCTTGCCGAAGTACTTCTCGCACATCCACTCGAGCGTCTGCTGGACGGGTGGCACGACGTTCGAGATGGCGACGCCGTGGATGTCGCTCGCCGGGATCCCGCGCGCCCGCAGGAGGGTCTCGATGAACACGCCGTACTCGTCAGCGGTCTGCTCCCGCCGGCTCGTGAGGACCCAGGACACGAGGAGCCGGTCGTGATCGAAGACGCCGATCTTCGTGTTCGTGTTGCCGACGTCAGCGACGAGCAGCATGCTCTCCCTCCGACGCAATCTCGCCCGCGACGATCCGCTGCACTCCCCGGCCGTCGTCCACCAGGAGCGCGCCGTCGACGTCGAGGCCGACGGCGAGCCCGCTGACGGCATCCACTTTCACCCGGCGCCCGATGCTCTCGCTGAGGGCCAGCCAGCGCTCGCGCACCTGGCCGAAGCCTTGCGATTCGAGCCGCCAGCGCCACGCGTCGAATTCTTGGAGCACCGCCTCGAGCACCGAGTCACGGTCGGGCCCCCGGCCCGTCTCGATCGCCACGGAGGTGGCGCGGTCAGCGAGCTCTGCCGGGAAGGCGCGCTGCGCGAGATTCACGCCCACACCAATGACCATTGTAACGGGGGCCGCGAGGTCGGCGTCCAGCGTGGGTGGCCTGCCTAGGGTGCGGGGTGGCTCCGACACGCCCGTGCCAGCGTTGGTGAGGATCCGGGTCTCGACCAGGATCCCCGCGAGCTTGCGACCGCGGGCCAGGACGTCGTTCGGCCACTTGAGCCGGGCCTCGATGCCCGTCGCGCGACGAAGCGCCTCGGCGACGGCTACCGCTGTCGCGATCGAGAACGTGGCCAGGAGCGCGGGCGCTATCCGGGGCCGGACGAGGATCGAGGCGAGCAGGCTCGTCCCGGGGGCGTCGTTCCACGACCGGCCCCGCCGCCCTCGTCCCGCGGTTTGGTGGTCCGCGACGACGACCGTGCGGTCGGGGGCGCCCCGGGCGGCGAGCCCGAACGCGGTCGTCTGCGTGGACTCGACGACAGTGAGACGGACGACCGGAATCGGTCTAGCGGTCATCGAGCCACCCGAGGCTCGCCGTGAGCTTCTCGAGGAGCGCCTCGTCGGCGGCGAGCCGCTCGCGCTCGTGCGCGACGATCTCGGCCGGGGCGCGCTCGACGAACTCGGGGCGCGCGAGCTTCCTCTTGCGAAACTCGACGCTCTCTTTGACCCGCCCGATCTCCTTCTGGAGCCGCGCCCGCTCCGCAGCGGGGTCGATGACCCCGGCGAGCTCGACGTAGATCTCCGAGCCCGCCACAACGGCGAGGGCCGAGTTCCGCGGTCGGCTCGCGCGCGGGTCGACCCGGAGGCGCGCGCGCGCCAGGGTCTCGACCAGCGGGCCGGTGGTGGTGAAGAGCGCCTCGGCGCCGCGCGCTGGACGCAGCGTGGCGGTGAGGGTCACGCCGTCGGCGATCCGCATCGCCCCGCGGATGTTGCGGACCGCGGTCACGACGTCCATGACGACGCCCATCTCGCGCTCCGCGGTCGGGTCGTGCTGCTTCCTCGCGGCCTTCGGGTAGGGCGCGATCATGATCGACTCGCCCTTGTGCGGCAGCCGCTGCCAGACCTCCTCCGTGATGAACGGCATGAACGGGTGCAGGAGGCGCAGCGTCGTCTCGAGCACCTCGACCAGCGTGTGCTGGGTGCGCAGGCGCGCGTCGGGATGCTCGGCGCGATAGAGGGAGAGCTTCGCGACTTCGAGGTACCAGTCGCAGTACTCGTGCCACAGGAACTGGTACACGGCCGACGCGGCGTCGTTGAACCGATAGCGCCGGAGCGCGGTGCGGACCGTGCCGACCGTCGCGGCGAGCCGGCTCTGGATCCAGCGATCGGCGAGGGCCGGCTCCGCCTTCCGGGCCTTCGCCGCATCGTATCCGTCGAGGTTCGACAGCACCAGCCGTGCGGCGTTCCAGAGCTTGTTCGTGAAGTTCCGGTACCCCTCGATCCGCTCGTCGCTGATCCGGACATCGCGCCCGAGGCCGGCGAGCGCCGCCAGCGTGAACCGGAAGGCGTCCGTGCCGTACCTGTCCATCACCTCCAGCGGATCGGCGACGTTGCCCTTCGACTTCGACATCTTCTGGCCTTCGGCGTCGCGGACGAGGGCGTGGATGTAGACGTCGTGGAACGGCACCGCCTGCGTGAAATGCAGACCCAGCATGGCCATGCGGGCGACCCAGAAGAAGAGGATGTCGAATCCTGTGACGAGCACCGCGGTCGGGTAATACGCGCGCAGCTCCGGCGTGTCGTCCGGCCATCCCATCGTCGAGAAGGGCCACAGGCCCGAGGAGAACCACGTGTCGAGCACGTCGGGATCCTGGCGCACGGGCCCGCCGCAGCTCGGGCACGCCGCGAGGTCCGTGCGGGAGACGTGGACCGTGTCGCAGCGATCGCAGTACCAGGCGGGGATCCGGTGGCCCCACCAGAGCTGGCGCGAGATGCACCAGGGACGGATGTTCTCCATCCAGTGGTAGTAGGTCTTCGTCCAGCTCCTCGGGATGATCTTGATCCGAGCGTCGCGAACCGCCTTGATCGCGGGCTCCGCCAACGGCTTCGTGCGCACCCACCACTGCTTGGACACGAGCGGCTCGACGACGGTCTTGCAGCGATAGCAGACGCCCACGGTATGGCGATAGGGCTCGATCCGTTCGACCAGCCCGAGGGCCTTCATGTCGTCGACGATCCGCTTCCGACACTCGAACCGATCGAGCCCGGCGTAGCGGCCGGCGGCCGCCGTCATCCGGCCATCGAACCCGATCACGGTGCGGATCGGCAAGCCGTGGCGCTTCCCGATCTCGAAGTCGACCGGGTCGTGACCGGGCGTGACCTTGATGACGCCGGTGCCGAACTTGGGGTCCACCGCCTCGTCGGCGACGACCCGGATCGACACCGTCCCGTCGACCGACGGAACCTCGAGCGTCTTGCCGACGTACTGGGCGTAGCGCCTGTCCTTGGGGTGCACGGCGAGGCCCGTGTCACCGAGCTTGGTCTCCGGGCGCACCGTCCCGAGCGTCAACGGCCCGTATTTGATATAAACGAACTCGGCGTCGCGTTCTTCGCGCTCGACCTCGAGGTCGGAGAGCACGGTCTGGCACCGCGGGCACCAGTTGACGATGTAGTCGTCGCGGTAGATCAAGCCCTCTTCCCAGAGCCGCACGAACGCCTCGCGCACGGCCCGCGACAGGCCCGGGTCCATCGTGAAGCGCTCGCGCGACCAGTCGCACGAAGCGCCGAGGCGCTTGAGCTGGCGGATGATGGCGCCGCCCGTCTCCTCCTTCCACCGCCAGGCGCGCTCCAGGAAGGCCTCGCGGCCGACGTCGTGCCGCGTCTTTCCCTCGGCGGCGAGCTGGCGGTCCAGAATGACGTGGACGGCGATCGACGCGTGGTCCGTCCCCGGCAGCCAGAGCGTGTTGAAGCCGTCCATCCGCTTCATCCGGACGAGCACGTCCTGGAGCGTGTTGTTCAGCGCATGGCCCCAGTGGAGCGCCGCCGTCACGTTGGGCGGCGGGATGACGATCGAGAACGTCTTGCCCGCTGCGGCCGGATCACCGCGGAAGTAGCCGCGTGCCTCCCAGACGGGATACCAGCGCTTCTCGACGTCGGACGGCTCGTAGCGGTCGGGGATCGGCGCCCCGGGCTGGCTCACGGCAGCACCTGCGTTGCGCGCGTGAGACGCCAGCCGTCCGCCGTCCGCCGGAAGACGAGCTCCCACGGCGTGCGGCCCTCCGAGGCCGGAACCGACACCGTGCGAGGCGTCGGACCGTCTTCCGGTGCGTCACACGCGGGCTCGGCGCGGAGCTCCGGCGGGAGGCGCCGCCTGAGCCGGGCGTCGGGCACGAGCGCCGCGAGCGTCGCCTCGTCGCCGACGCCGAGCGCCTCGAGGAGGCGCCAGACGGCGGCGTGGAGCTCCTGGTGCCAGGGCTGATGGTACGTGCGGGTCGGCCGCGCGAAGACGCCCGTGTCGGTGGCCAGTCGGTAGACGTCTTCGCCCTCGGTCTGCGCGTCGCATCCAGGCGTCCAGCCCGGATAGCGCAGCTCGTAGCGCACCCGGATCTCCTTCGGCCGCACCGTGTAGGAGCGTGCGACCAACCCCTGAGGGAAGAGCTCCGCCGTGGACCACACGACGCGGACCGAGTCGCCCGCCTGGCGCGCGAGCTCGAGGCGAAGCGCGCGCGTGCCGCGTCCTGACGCCGCGCCCTCCCACGCGGTCACGAACTGCGGCGCGCCGTCCGGCGCGGGGGCGGCGGGGTAGACGACGGGCTGGCCCTCACGGTGGATCGTCGCGAGCAGCGCGGCCTCGCCGCGGAGGCGCCCGTAGACGCGGACCGTGCTCACGCCCGGTGCATCCGCGAGCCGGAACGCGCCCACGACCAGGCGGTCGACGCCGACGACGCCGAGCAGGGCGCCACCCCAGACGTCACCGAAGGCGTCGAGGCGCTCCTGGAGGAATCCAGGAGACGCGAACGGTCCGCCGCTCGCGAGGCTCTCCACGATCTCCTCGTCGAGCAGCGCGTACATCTCGCGATAGGCGTCGGCCGTCAGCTCCCCGCCCGTCTGGGCCCGGGCCTGCCGGGCGAGCGCGAGCTCGCGGAACCGGTCGAGGCGGTCGGGCACGCCCGCCGCGCCGACGGCGGCGCCGCCGAGGCCCGCGAGCGCCGCGAGGACGAGCGCGACCGTCAGGAGCTCTCGCGAGGGCCGGTCCACGTGGCTATGGTACAACAGAGCGGTGAGGTCGCTCGTCCTCGACCGGTACATCGTGAGCGAACTCATCCCGCCCTTCGCCTTCGGCGGGGCCCTCTTCACGTTCTTCCTCATCATCGACCGGATCTATCACCTGACCGACTTGGTCGTGACGAAGGGCGTGCCCTTCTACCTGGTCGTCCAGCTCCTCGTCTACATGCTCCCGTCCTTCCTCGCCCACACCCTGCCCATGGCGCTCCTGATCGCGATCCTCCTGGCTGGCGGTCGCCTGGCCGGCGATCTCGAGATCATCGCGCTCAAAGCGGCGGGGGTGAGCGCGTTCCGCCTGTTCCGACCCGTGCTCGCGGTCGCCCTGGTCATCACTGGGGTCACGGCCGGCCTCACGCTCGCCGTGAACCCGCTGGCGAATCGGGAGTTCCAGCGCCAGCTGTTCAGGATCGTCCAGGCCCGTGCGGCGAGCGGGCTCCAGGAGCGTGTCTTCAACACGACCTTCGGAGACGTGATCATCTACGTCGAGGACGTGAGCGCCTCGCAGGTCGCCCTGCGCGGGCTCCTCGTCTCCGACGAGCGCGACCCGAAGCTCTCTCGCATCATCACGGCGCGCGAGGGAAGGCTCCTGACCGACGAGCTGGACCGCCGTATCACGCTCCGCCTGTTGAACGGTGCCGTGAGCGAGGCCGACGTGATGCCGGCGGACCCGCCCAAGGGCCTGTCGAAGGACGCGACGTCGGGTGGTGCGGCGAGCGCCGCCCGCTACCGCTACACCCTCTTCGGGGTCTACGACCTGAACCTGTCAGTGGACTCCCCGCTGAAGGGCGCGCCGCGTATCGAGAAGCCGGAGAAGGACCTGACGCTCGCCGAGCTCGCCGCGCGGGTCGCAGACCTCCGGGCCGACCGGCACGGGCGCGCGCCCTACCTGATCGAGCTCCACAAGCGCTTCGCGCTCCCCCTCGCGGCGCTAGTCTTCGCGCTCGTCGCGTTCCCGCTCGCGATCCGCTCGCATCGCGGTGGCCGGTCGGTTGCCTTCGCGGGGAGCCTCGCGATCCTCCTCACCTACTACCTCGTCATGACGTCGCTCGAGGGCGCGGCGCTCCGGCTGCAGGTCCCCGCGGGGATCGCCATCTGGGCGCCGAACGCGCTCTTCACCCTCGTCGGTGGGGGCTTTCTCGTGGCAACGGCCCGCGAGTGGCGCCCGCCCGCGCTGCCGCTCCTGTGGCGCCTGCTGGAGGCGCTCGGCGGTCGGGAGCCGCGCCACCCGATGCGCCACGGTCGGCTCCACGAGTCACCCCAGGCACGTCACTCGACGCACATCGTCGACCGCTATCTCGTCCGCGAGTACCTGACCTTCACGGGATTCGGGCTTGCCGTGGCGGCCGTCCTCTTCGTGGTCATCGACCTCCTGCAGACGCTCGACCGATACCTCCGGATCAAGCCGCCACTCCTGTACATCGCCGAGCACTTCGCCTACCGTGTCCCGGCCGCGCTCCACGAGGCACTCCCCGCGATCGTGCTGGTCGCGACGATCTTCCTCTATCTGACGCTCTCGAAGCACCACGAGCTGACCGCCCTGAAGGCGGCCGGCGTGAGCCTCTACCGCGTGAGCGTCCCGATCGTGGGCCTCGGGATCGCCGCGGCGATCGGCGCGGGGCTCTTCCAGGAGCTGGTGCTGCCCGTGCTGAACGAGCGCGGCGAGGAAGTGGACCGCGTGAAGATCCGCGGCCAGGCGCCGCGGCATCTGCAGTCGCGGCTCCATCTGTGGGTGCGCAGCTCCGACAGCCGCTTCTTCCGCGTGGAGCTCCTCCACCCGGGGACGAACGATATGTACGGCGTCACGATCCTCGAGGTGGACCGCGAGTTTCGCCTGGTCGACCGCCTCGACGCGCGGCGCGCCCACTGGACGCCGGTGGGCTGGGAGCTCAGCGAGGGCGCGTTTCGGGAGCTCAGTCCCGACGGGAAGGTGCAGACGGTGCCGTTCGTGTGGACCGCGCTCGACACCAAAGAGGAGATCGACGACTTCATCCGAATCCAGAAGCCGGTGACGTCCATGAGCTACCTCGAGCTCAAGGACTACGTGGCTCAGCTCGAGGCGGCGGGCTTCCAGGTCCGCAAGTATCTCGTCGAGCTGTACGCGAAACTCTCGTTCCCGCTCGTCAACCTGGTCATGGTTCTCGTGGCGATTCCCTTCGCGCTCCAGTCACCGCGCGGTGGGCGGCTCTTCGGCGTCGGCCTCGCGCTCGCGATCATGGCCGGCTACCTCGTCGTGCACTACGTCGCGCTCGCCTTCGCCCGCGCCGATCTCCTGCCCCCGCTCCTCGCCGCGTGGACGGCGAACATCATCTTCCTCGGGATCGGCGTCTCGCTCTTCCTCCGCGCCCGGACTTAGTCTAGGTCGGGGGGAGCGGCGCCGCTCCCCCCGACAACCCCCCACCGGTCACGCGGGCGGCCGCGTCCGCGCTCCGGTTGCGCGGGCACAGCCCGCGCTCGACACCCCCACGGGTGACCCGCGGCTCGAGCGCGCCGGGAATCCGCTCGAAGCGGCTACTTGGACTCTGTGAGCGTCCGGAGCGTCTCCTCCAGCCGCTTCTGCTCGGCCCCGTAGGTCGCCCAGTCCCCTCGCCGGAGGGCGTCTTGGGCTCGGCTCCAGATCTCCCACGCCCGCTGGGCGAGCTGGCGCGTCGCTGCCGCCTCGAGCGCCGTCGGGGGCAGCGCCCCCACCGCGCGCGCCGGACCCGGGGCGCGGCCGCCGAAGATGCGCGCGAGCGACTGCTGGAGCGTCGGCTCCATCGCGATCTGATTGCCGTAAGAGACGATCACGCGGCGAAGCTCGGGCAGGGCGCCTTGCTCCGACGCGGCCAGATAGAGCGGCTGGACGTAGATCAGCGACTGGTCGATCGGGATCGCCAGCAGCGAGCCGCGGATCACCGTGGAGCCGCGCTGGTTCCAGAGCGACAACTGCTGCGAGATCACCGGGTCCTGGTCGATCCGCGCGTCGATCTGCCGTGGGCCGAAGACCAGCTTCTGCTTGGGGAAGTCGTAGACGAGCAGCTTGCCGTAGTTCGGCGGGTCCGAGCGCGCGGCGAGCCAGGCGATCATGTTGTCGCGCCGGCTCGGGTTGTAGAGCGTGAGGAGGATGAACTCCTCCTTCTTCTCCCCCGGCAGCCGCATGATCGTGTAGTACGGCTCCATCTCCCGCTCACGCCCGTCGATGGTCCGCGGAGGCACGGTCCAGAGGTCCTCCTTGTTGTAGAACACCTGGGGATCGCGCATGTGGTACGTGGCGTACTTCCGCGCCTGGATGGCGAAGAAGTCCTCGGGGTAGCGGAGGTGCGCGCGCAGGTCCGCGGGCATCGCGTCGAGGGGCTGGAAGAGCCCGTGGAACGCGCGCGAGTAGGCGCGGACGATCGGGTCGGTCAGATCCGCGAGGTAATACCGCACCGCCCCGTGGTACGCGTCGATGGTCACCTTCACGGAGTTCCGCACGTAGTTGCCGACACCGGGGACCGGGTCGGAGTAAGGGTATCGCGTCGTCGTCGTGTAGCCGTCGAGCATCCACACGAGCCGCCCGTCGTCGGTGACGACCATGTAGGGGTCACGGTCGAATCGAAAGAAGGGCGTGATCTGACGGACCCGCGGCACGATGGCGCGGTGGATCATGATCCGGCTCTCGGCGGTGAGGTCATTGGCGAGGAGGATCTTGATCTCGCCGAAGCGGACCGCGAACAGGAGCTTGCGGAGAAAGGTGCCGATGGGGATCCCGCCCGTGCCGGCGTAGGTCGTGTAGACGTTCTGGTCGCCCGACGGGTAGTTCAGCTCCCGCTGTCGCGTGCGCACGAGGGCGTATTCGTTCGACACCTCGCCGAAGTAGATCTCGGGGCGCGTGATCGCCGGGAAGCCGCCGGTCGACTGCGGCGGGATGTCCTTCACCAGGAACTCGGGCAGCCCCTCGGGCGTGATCCGGTTCACGGGTCCGACGACGACGCCGTACCCGTGGGTGAACGTCAGGTGCTCGTTGATCCAGATGCGCGATTGCAGGTGCGCGTACGAGAGCTCGCGGGTCGAGAGCATGAGCTGCTTGTACTCGCCGTTCATCGTGTACCGGTCGTTGTCGACGTCCACGAACTTGTAGTACGTCCGGATCTCCTGGAGCTGCCCGAAGGTCCGCAGGAGCGGGCGGTGGTCCCAGAGCCGGATGTTCTCGATCGTCGGCGCGTTCCGCTCGAGGGCACGGGCGTCGAGAGTCTCGTCGGCCGGGAAGCTCCGCTCCTCGATCCGGTCGAGCCCGTACGCCTGGCGTGTCATCCGGATGTTGTGCTCGATGAACGGTCGCTCGGCGACGAGCTCGTTCGGCGTCACGCTGAACCGTTGCAGCAGCGCGGGGTAGATGCCGAGGCCGATCACCCAGACCAGCCCGAGAACGATCAGGCCGACCGCCAGGAGGCGGAGGCCCGGGCGCGCGATCTGCGCGAGACACGCCAGGGCGGCGACACCGCTCACCACCGCGAGCACGCCGAGCGCGGGGAGCGACGCGTGGATGTCCGTGTACGAGGCACCGAACACGGTCCCGCGGGGCGAGAAGACCAGCTCGAACCGGTCGAGCCAGAAGCCGCCGGCCTTCAGCGCCAGCGCCAGCGCGCCGAGCGCGAGCAGATGCGTCCGAGCGCCGGCCGCCAGTCGCGGACCGCGTGTCGTGAGGACCAGGCTCCGCTGCAGGATGTAGACGACGAGGGTCAAGATGATCGTGCTCACGACCATCGTGATCGCCCAGCCGTACAGGAGCCGCCAGAACGGTAGGATGAAGACGAAGAACGCGAGGTCACGGCCGAACAGCGGGTCCGTCCCGCCGAACTCGATGGCGTTGAGATAGCCGAGCAGCGTCTCCCAGTGGACGGTCGCGCGCAGCCCCGCCACCAGCGCGATCACGAAGAGCACGACGGGCAGGAAGCGCCGGATCAGCGGCTCGATCACCACCCGCCCCGGCAGGCCGAGCTGGTCCTCGAGCTCCCAGATCACGTCGGGCGCGGCGGTCCGCGCGGCCAGGGTCAGGTTGACGTAGAGGAAGACGAGGACGCTGAGCGCCAGGCCCGTGAAGAGGGCTCCGCGGAGCGCGAGCGTCGTGGTGAAGACCGCGGTATAGCCGACCTCCTGGAACCAGAGCCAGTCGGTGTAGAGCGGAACGAGCTGCGCGACGAGGCCGAGGGCCAGGAACAGGAGGAGCAGCAGGCCGATCGGCTGGCCGCGGTTCATGGCGCCCCGGCGCGGACGCTCAGGTGCCGTGGGTCCAGGACGTCAGGTACGCGCGCTGCTCGGCCGTCAGCTCGTCGATCTCTACGCCCATCGACGCGAGCTTGAGGCGGGCGATCTCGCGGTCGATCTCGCGTGGCACGCCGTGCACCTTCTTTGCCAGGCTCCGACCGTGTTTGACCATGTACTCGGCGGCCAGGGCCTGGTTCGCGAAGCTCATGTCCATGACGGCCGCGGGATGCCCCTCGGCGGCGGCCAGGTTGATGAGGCGTCCCTCGCCGAGGACGTAGAGCCGCCGTCCGTCAGGGAGCGTGAACTCCTCGACGAACGGGCGCACGGCGCGACGGCCCGTGGCGAGCTGTGCGAGGGGATCCAACTCGATCTCGACGTTGAAGTGGCCGGAGTTGGCGAGGATCGCGCCGTCCTTCATCCGCTGAAAGTGCTCACGTCGGATGATAGAGGTGTTGCCGGTCACGGTCACGAAAACGTCGCCCACCTCCGTCGCCCTCGCCATCGGCATCACCGGGAACCCGTCCATCACGGCCTCGAGCGCCCGCAGAGGCTCGACTTCCGTGACGATCACGTGGGCGCCCATGCCCTTGGCGCGCGCCGCCACGCCCCGGCCGCACATTCCGTAGCCCGCGACGACGACGGTGCGGCCGGCGAGGAGAATATTGGTCGCGCGCAGGATACCGTCGATCGTCGACTGGCCAGTCCCGTAGCGGTTGTCGAAGAGATGCTTGGTGTCGGCGTCGTTCACGGCGATGACGGGGAACGCGAGCACCCCATCCCGCTCCATGGAGCGGAGGCGGATCACGCCCGTGGTCGTCTCCTCCGTGCCGCCGATGACGTCGCCGAGGAGATCGCGACCGGCGCCGTGCAGCTGGGAGATGAGGTCGGCGCCATCATCCATGGTCACCTGGGGACGTGTCGTCAGCACCGCCTCGATGTGCCGGTAGTAGCGGGCGTGATCCTCGCCCTTGTGCGCGTACACGGCGATGTCGTACTCCTTCACGAGCGCTGCGGCGGTGTCGTCCTGTGTGGAGAGCGGGTTGGAGGCGCACAACGCCAGCTGGGCGCCGCCGGCTTTGAGCGTCAGCATGAGCACCGCGGTCTCCGTGGTGACGTGCAGACACGCACCGAGGCGAATGCCCTTGAGCGGCTGTTCCTTGGCGAAGCGCTCACGCACCTGCCGCAAGACCGGCATCGACTGCTCGGCCCATTCGATCTTGAGCCGCCCCGCGGCGGCCTGCGCGATGTCCTTGACGTCGTGCTCAACCATGCGGCGCTTCGTCCTTTCCTCCCGGATTCAAGCCCGAATCCTCCGCGGACGCGGCCTCGCCGGCGCACTCGAACCCTTTGGGGGAGGCCTCGGAGGGGGCCGTCGCGCCCTTAGGGCGCGCCTGTGAAGCCGCCCCCTCCGATGTTAAACACCCGCGTCGTCGCGCAGGTCCTTCGCGCGGTCGGTCCGTTCCCAGGT
The DNA here is from genome assembly GCA_003220315.1 of Candidatus Rokuibacteriota bacterium. Classification (GTDB taxonomy): domain Bacteria; phylum Methylomirabilota; class Methylomirabilia; order Rokubacteriales; family CSP1-6; genus 20CM-2-70-11. The sequence continues at coordinate 6,850 of QHSA01000144.1, read as the reverse complement.
GAACGCGGGCTCCGACCGCCCGAAATGCCCGTAGGCGGCCGTCTGCTTGTAGATCGGTCGGCGGAGATTCAGGTACTTGATGATCCCGCCCGGGGTGAAATCGAAGTGGCGGCGAATCAGCTTCTCGAGGACGGCGTTCGACACCTTGCCCGTCCCGAACGTGTCGACCATGATCGACACGGGCTCGGCGACGCCGATCGCGTACGCGACCTGGACCTGCGCGCGGGCGGCGAGACCCGCGGCGACGATGTTCTTGGCGACGTGGCGCGCCATGTAGCACGCCGACCGATCCACCTTGGTCGGGTCCTTCCCCGAAAACGCGCCGCCGCCGTGCGGGCACGACCCCCCGTAGGTGTCGACGATGATCTTGCGTCCGGTGAGCCCCGTGTCCCCCATCGGCCCGCCGGTCACGAATCGGCCCGTCGGATTCACGTGGAAGACGCACGCCTTGGGGTCGAGGATCTCGAGGGGCATGGTGGGGACGATCACGTGCTCGACCACCTCCGCGCGAATCCGCTCGGTCGTGACGTCGGGGCTGTGCTGGCACGACACGACGACCGTCTCGACGGCCCGCGGCTGGCCGTCGACGTAGCGGACCGTGACCTGCGACTTGCCGTCCGGGCGCAGGTAGTCGAGGATGCCATTTCGCCGGACCTCGGCGAGCCGCATCACCAGCCTGTGCGCGAGCATGATGGGCAGCGGCATCAGCTCCGGCGTCTCGGTGCACGCGTAGCCGAACATCAGCCCCTGGTCGCCAGCGCCGAGCGCGTCGACGCCCATCGCGATGTCCGATGACTGCTCGTCGATCGCCGTGATGATGCCGCACGTCTCGTAGTCGAACCCGAACTTGGCGCGTGTGTAGCCGACCCCGCGGATCGTGTCGCGCGCGATGCGCGGGATGTCCACGTAACAGGAGGTCGTGATCTCGCCCGCCACGACGACGAGCCCCGTCGTCAGCAGGCACTCGCACGCCACGCGGCCCGTCGGGTCCTGGCTGATGATCGCGTCCAGGACCGCGTCGGAGATCTGGTCGGCGATCTTGTCGGGGTGACCCTCGGTCACCGACTCCGACGTGAACAGGTATTCGTCACGCGCCATCGCATCCTCCGCGCATCGCAGTCGAATTGTGCCACTCTAACACGGTCACTCCGTGCGCCTCAACACGGGAGCACACAGGCCTCACGCGAGTCGCCGCTTCACCTCGTCGAGCAGCGGTACCGGCCACGGATCCACCCCGCGCGCGAGCGCCGCGTAGTAGCTCACCCACATCCCGACATAGGCGAGCGCCAGGAGCCGTGCCGCCGGGCCCGTCCCGCGCGCCCAGCACTCGCTGACGCCCCCGGCGGCCGGAACGATCAGGTCGTGGAGCATAGCGAAGCGTCGAGCGATCTCATGGGGCTCGCCGTCCTCGCGGAGGAAGACGAGGTGGCGGCTGCGCGCGGCGGGCCCGCGCCAGGCCTCGATCTCGTTGTGGTTCATCTCGGGCACCGTTCCGGCCAGCGCCAGGAGCTTGGCGTTCTCCTCGAGGTCCGTCTTCCAGCGGTACGCGACCGCGCCCGTCGCCGGCCCGCCGTAGATCGCCGGGAGCCGATCGCCGATCGCCAGCGCGAGCCGCTTGGCCTCGTTCTGCGCCGTCGCGCGGGCCGGCCCGAGCTCGTGCGCGAGGGACTCGAGGCTGGTCACCACCTCCGAGAGCTCCGCATCCGTCGCGACGCGCAGGTCGACGTCGGTGAGGACCCGCGCCAGAGCGAAGAACAGGTAGCCGAGCGCCATGCGCGGCATGAGCCCGCCGGGCAGGCGCACGTGGGGGAGCCGGCGCGACGTCGCGAGCTCCCCGAGGCGCCCGCCCCCGCTGAGCGTCACGACGGGGACGCCGTACGCGAGCGCCGTGTCCGCCGCCGACAGTACCTCCGCCGTGTCGCCGGAGTACGACACGGCGACGACGAGGGCATCCTTGCCCGCGGTCAGGGGGAGGCCGTACCCCCGGTGCACGAGGATGGGGACGTCGAGCCGCGGGAGGCCCGAGGCCGCCAGGAGGTCGGCGCCGCTCGCCGAGCCCCCCATTCCGGCGATGATGATCAGCGACGGACGCAGGCGCGGAAGGGGCGGTTCGCTGCGGAGCGCCTGCGCCGCACGGCACTGGGCCGGAAAGGCGCTCAGGATCTCCGCCACACGGTGGGGATCGCCCTGCTGGACGGCGCGCGGGTCGTCGAGGTTCACAGCCGCTCCAGCGTGATCGAGGCGACGAGCTCGCGCGTCTCGCCAGCGCGGAGCCCGACCGGCCAGACGACGAGGACCGCCGTCCCCTGGTAGATCCGCTCGAAGCCGGCCTCGGACACCGACACGGTCTGGACCGGACCCCATGCGAGCTCGGCGGCGGGCGCCCACGCGAGGCGCGCGCGTACGCCAATCCATTCGTCGACGAGCGCCACGCCCGCCGCGTCCCGCTCGCGGCCTGTGCTGCCGAGCGATGGCCGGCCGGTCGCGGTCAGGTACCGGCCGGGGGCGTCCCCCGCCGTGAGCGCCAGGTTCCACTGGACGGCCCAGCGCCCCGCCACAGGTGTGGCGGCCGGCGCGGTGAGCCGGTATCGCACCTCGACGGTTGCCTCACGGATCGTGACCGCCTTCTCGACGCTCACGGGGGCCTCGGCGCCGCGGGTGAACGTGACGGCGATGGCGCCGCCCACCGCCCGCGTCGTGCAGCCAAGCGGCTCGCCCGGGAGCGCGAGGAGCGCGCGCTCCCAGGGCGACACGGGGTCGAGCGGCGTCGTGCCGGCGTCGAACCAGCCGTCCAGGAGTGAGCCGCGGCGGACCTCGTCGTAGGCGAGCAGCGCCTCGAGCCCGGCCTCCTTCGGCGCTGGCGCGTCGTGGATGGTTTTCACCCCCGCCCTGCCGTCCCGCCGACTCCCCGCGCGAACCTCGGCGTGATAGATCTCGGGACGGCGCGCCAGCACGTCGCCCACGTCGAGGTCGCGCCCAAGGTAGCCGAGCTCGGTGATCGCGCCACCCAGCGCCGGGTTGAGCGTGAGCGTGAGCTCCCGCGTTCTCACGTAGACCTCCTCCCGCCCGTCGCCGTTGCCGTCCTCGCGTGTCCACGCGGGTGTGGGCAGGGCGCCCGACTCGACGAGACGGCGCTCGCACTCGAGGAGGGCGCTCTTCACGGCACGACGGAGGTGCGGCAGATAGCAGCCGCCGAACACCCCGTGCCAGTAGGCGTCGTTGGCCTGGCCCCGCCAGAGCGCGACCTGCGCCTCTGTGAGGCGGCCGTCGTGCGGGGCTCGCGCCAGGGCCCCACGGACCGCGCCCGACAGGCGGAGCATCTTCCAGTAGGTGTCCGCTACCTCGGGGTACTTCACCAGGAAGGTACGCCAGAAGCCGCCTCGCAGCAGGTCGGCGTCCGCGTCGCCGCCGCCGAGCCGCTCGAGGTCGTGCTTGGCGCGCTCGAGCCTTCGCTGAGCGGCCAGGGGGAGCGCCCACTCTCCCATCTCGCGGTACGAGGCCGTCGGCAGGTAGACGGGGGCCGTCGCTTCCACCCGGTCCACGACATCGGAGAGCGTGGCGAGGTCGAGCCACTCGGTCGCAAGGAGACGGTCGAAGAACCGGTCGAGCCATCCCTTCTCGTACACGTGCGCGTGCGTGCCCGGCCAGACGCCGAACTTCTCGCCGTCGTCCACCATCGTCACCGCCGGAACCTTGCCGCGCCGGGTGGCGAGATACTCGAGGCTCGCCTCGACCTCGGCGAACGGAATCAGATAGCGGAGCCGCTGACTGATCGGGAAGACGCGAAGCCGGGTGCCCTGGTCCTCGGTGAGGTAATACCCTCCGAGCGCCTCGGGATCGAGGCCGGCCAGGGCGAAGTGGCGGTCGTCCACGAGCACGTACTCGACGCCGGCCTCGACCAGCACGCGCGGCAGGTGCGGCTCCCACACGCGCTCGGCGAGCCACATGCCGCGCGGGCGGATCCCGACGTGCGTCTTGAGGAAGGCGGTGAGGCGCTCGATCTGGCCGAACTTGTCGTGGTCCGGCAGGACGGCGAGGATGGGCTCGTAGAATCCGCCCGTCAGCAGCTCGACCTGGCCGCGCCCGGCGAGCGCGACGAGCAGGTCGAAGGTCCCGGGCGCGCGCTCGCGCAGCCACTCGAGGAGGCTGCCCGTGCAGTGCACGACGAGCCGGATCTCGGACCGCGCGTGCAGGCGCTCGAGAAACGGACGGTAGGCACGCTCCGTCGCCTCGACGAGCACGTGGTCAAAGTTCCCGATCGGCTGGTGGTTGTGGATCCCGAAGCAGAACGCCAGCCGGTCATCCGGCACGGGCCTCTACTCTTTCTCCAGATCGCGGTGGACGACGTTCGGCGCGTAACCGAGCTCGTCGAGGAACCCTCGGAGCTCTTCTGCCAGCGTCACCGAGCGATGGCGGCCCCCGGTGCAGCCGATCGCGATCGTCAGATAGGCCTTGCCCTCGCGCTCGTAGCGCGGGAGCAGGAACTTGAGAAAGCTCTTGAGGTGCTCGAGGAGCTCTCGGCCCTCCGGATTGTCGAGGACGAACTCTCGCACGCGCGCGTCGCGCCCGTCGAAGGTTCGGAGCCCCGGGACGAAGTGCGGGTTCGGCAGGAAGCGCACGTCGAAGACCAGGTCGGCATCGAACGGGACGCCGTGCTTGAAGCCGAACGACACGAGCAGGGTGGCGAGGCCCGGCCGCGTGCGGGGCGTGACGTAGTGCTCGACGAGGAGCTCCTTGAGTCGGTGGACGGTCAGCCCCGAGGTGTCGACGATCCGGTCGGCGATCTCGCGCAGGTGCGACATCGCCTTGCGCTCGGCGCGGATGCCCTCGAGAACGTTGCCATCGACCGCCAGCGGGTGGCGGCGGCGGGTCTCATGGTACCGCCGGACGAGACTCTCCTCGCTCGCCTCGAGGAAGAGGACCTCGACGGGATGGCCGCGCGTCTTGAGCTCGTGGATCGCGTCGAGCAGGTGGGACAGGTACTCGCCCTCCCGGACGTCCACGCCCAGCGCCACCCGACGGATCGTCTGGCCCGACCGCGCGATCAGATCAGCGAAGGTTGGAATGAGCGTCGTGGGTAGGTTGTCGACACAGAAGAAGCCCATGTCCTCGAAGCACTTGATCGCGTAGCTCTTCCCGGCGCCGCTGAGCCCGGTGATGAAGACGAAGGACAGACGCTCGTCCACGGCCCGGACGCCGGAACCCGCCGACTCCCTCACCGCTTGCGTGGCTGGAGCCGGCGCTGGTGCGAGGGCAGGATGCCGAGCTCCTCCCGGTACTTCGCCACGGTGCGCCGGGCGATCGTGAGGCCGCGGCCCTTGAGGATCCCGGCGACCTCCTGGTCGGACAGGGGCTTGGTGGCGTCCTCGTTCCCCAGGAGATCCTGGATCATCTTCTTCACCGAGACGGAGGAGACCATCTCGCCATCCCCGGAGGCGATGCCGCTGTGGAAGAAGAACTTGAGCTCGAACAGCCCCTGGGGGGTCTCGACATACTTGTTGGTCGTCACGCGGCTGATCGTGGACTCGTGCATGCTGATGTCTTCGCCGACGTCCCGGAGCGACAGGGGCCGGAGATAGGGCAGGCCCTTGTCGAGGAACTCGCGCTGGAACTTCACGATGGACTGGGTGACCTTGCGCAGGGTACGCTGCCGTTGGTCGACCGACTTGATGAGCCAGAGGGCCGAGCGCAACTTCTGCTCGACGTACTGGCGGGCCTCGTCGCCGGAGCTCCGGAGCAGCGAGCGGTAGAGGGAGTTCACGCGCAGGCGAGGAATCCCCTCCTCGTTCAGCACGACCGTGTAGTCGCTCCCGAGCTTGTAGACGAAGACGTCCGGCACGATGTAGCGCGAGTCGTTGCCGCCGAAGCGGCGGCCGGGCTTGGGCTCGAGCGCCATGATCTCTTCGACCGACTCCATGATCCGGTCGGCCGACAGCTTCAACGCCCGCGCGATGTCCGCGTAGCGACGGCGGCTCAGGTCCTCGAAGTGCCGCTCGACGATCTCGACCGACACCGGGTCGACGGGCGGGTTCGACCGCAGCTGGAGCAGGAGGCACTCCGAGATCGTGCGCGCGCCAACGCCGATCGGGTCGAATTTCTGGATCATCTCGGTCAGGACGCGCTCGACCTCCTCGGGCGTCGCGGCGCACCGCTGGGCGATCTCCTCGAGCTCCGCGCGAAGGTACCCGTCCTCGTCGAGGTTGCCGATGATCTCGGCGCCAATCCGCCGGGCCGCCGGGTCCTCGGTGACGAAGCGGAGTTGCTCCTCGAGGTGGTCGGCGAGCGACGAGACCGAGCGGACCATGTTCTCGAACGGGAGGTCCTCCCGCTCCTCCTGCGCGACGAGGGAGCGCTCCTCCGGCTCGTCGAACATCACGGAGATCGGGTCGAACGGCAGATCGTCCGTCTGTCGTTCGGCCGTCGGCGGCGGATCGACGGTGATCGGCTCCACCGTCGGCGCCGGCGTCGCCTCAGCGCTCTGCGGGGTCTCGCCCGCCTCCGGAGTCTCGGCGCCGTCCACCGGCATCTCTTCCAACAGCGGGTTTTCGAGGAGCTCCTTCTGCACGACCTCCTGGAGCTCGAGCGTGGAGAGCTGCAGGAGCTGGATGGCCTGCTGGAGCAGCGGGGTCATGACGACCCGCTGGCTCTGCCGGAGGGAGAGGCGCGCTTCCATGGCCATGGGCGGGCGCTCCCCCGGGCCTAAAGCGCGAACCGGTCGCCGAGGTAGATCTCGCGCGCGACCGGGTTGGTGGCGATCTCGGTGGCGGTGCCGGACACGAGAATCTTGCCGTCGTAGAGGATGTACGCGCGATCGGTGATCGCGAGCGTCTCGCGCACGTTGTGGTCCGTG
>QHSA01000288.1 GCA_003220315.1 Candidatus Rokuibacteriota bacterium | reverse complement strand
CACGGGCACGTTCCGGCTACCCTTCCGGATCGACCAGGAGGGCTGGGTCGAGAGGAGTGACGACGAGGGCGAGGCGTTCTACCTCGCCGACGACTTCATGACGCTGATGGAGGTCAGGGACAGGGAGCGCTCGGTCGGGTTCCCGACTGTGCGCCTCGAGGTGCGCTTCGGGCCGTAGCCGCTACGCGCTCGGCTCGGAGCCGACGATGCCGACGAAGGACACGCACTCGCCCGGCGCGCCGCCGAGGTTGTGCGTCAGGGCGAGCGTGCGCCCGCGGGCGACCGACGCGATCTGACGCTTGCCCGCCTCGTCGCGGAGCTGGAGCCACGCCTCGAAGAGCATCCGGAGCCCGGAGGCGCCGATCGGGTGGCCGAAGGATTTGAGCCCACCGTCCGGGTTCACGGCGAGCTCGCCGTCGAGGTCGAAGGTGCCGGCGAGCACTTCCTTCCACGCCGTACCACGCGCAGCGAAGCCGAGGTCCTCCATCAGGACGAGCTCGGTCGGCGTGAAGCAGTCGTGGACCTCCGCCATCGCGAGCTCGGCCCGCGGGTCCTTCACGCCCGCCTGGGCGTAGGCGTCCATCGCCGAGGCGACGACCTCCGGGAACGTCGTGTAGTCGTAGTCCGGATCCATCGGCCCGGCGGCGGGGCCCGCGACGAACGAGAGGGCCTTCACGTAGAGGGGCTTGTCCGTGTAGCGACGCGCCTCCTCGGCGCGGACGATGATCGCGGCGGCCGAGCCGTCCGACACGCCCGAGCAGTCGAAGATCCCGAGGGGGCCGGCGACGAGCGGCGAGCAGGCGATCGTCTCCTTCGGCACTTCCTTCCGGAACTGCGCGCGCGGGTTCAGCGCGCCGTTCTTGTGGTTCTTCCAGGCGATCCGCGTCATGGCCTCCTTGAGCGTCGGGTCGTCCACGCCGTACTTCTTGCCGTAGGCGGGCGCCAGCAGGCTGAACGTCGCCGGCGCCGTCAGCGGCGCCCGCGTGCCGTCGCCGACCGAGCCGCTGCCGGGGAGTCCCGAGAAGCCCGAGTCCTTCAGCTTCTCGACACCGATCGCCATGGCGACGTCGTAGGCGCCCGAGGCGACCGCGTAGCAGGCGTTGCGGAACGCCTCGGAGCCGGTCGCACAGTAGTTCTCGAGCCGAGTCACCGGCTTGTAGTCGATCTTGAGCGGGCGGGAGAGCGTGAGGCCCGACTGGCCCGAGTAGAGGGTGCCGACCCAGAAGGCGTCCACGTGCGGGAGCTCGATCCCGGCCGAGCCGAGCGCTTCCTTCGTCGCGTCGACGAGCAGGTCGCTGACGCCCTTGTCCCAGTGCTCGCCGAATGGCGTGCATCCCATGCCGACGATCGCGACGCGGTCCCGGATCCCGTTGCTCGCCATACGCGATCTCCCTTGCACGCCGGCCTCACGATCGGCCGGGCCTTCCAGAAGTAAGAGCCCTGTTCTTGAAGTATCGCATAGTCGCGATTCCCATCGGACGCGGCTCAGCGTGTTGCCTGGGCGCCTTCCCCGACCGGCGACATCGGAGCCGCCGCCAACCACCAGGTCCAGCGCCGAGCAGCACGGACTTAGCGATTCAAGAACCAGAGTGAACCACGGCAGGAACCAGAGTTGGAACCGACAATCCCATCACGCAGGCCCCCGGCTCTCGCGCTCAGTGAAAGATCGGACGCTGTTATCCGGTAGATCACCCGGATTCTTTGCGGGATTCACCCGATTCTCCTGGCCCTCCAGGGGAAACTAAAAGGGGCTAACCCTCGCGAAGAGAGTAAAAGATGCGCAACCGCACACTGCCCCTCAGGCGCCTAGGACTCGCCCTTCTCGTAGCTTCTACCGTGTTCCCGCCCTCGGCCGGTGCTCAGAGTTCCTGCGACCTTGGCTTTGCCCTCACCCACGGCGGCGTCGCGGAAGCGGACATCAACGGCGACGGGCTGACCTGCGAGTTCAATACGGTCGACTCAATAACCGGCGTCTGGACGACCATTGCGCTCGACAACGTGCCACCTGACATTTCGGCCCCTGATCAATGCCCGGATCACTTTGTGTCCACTCCATGGCCGTGCGGTGTGACCCCAGACCGAAATATGGACTGCAAAGTCTGCATGAAGGCGACCCAAGGCCACGTTTTCTTCGTTGACGACAACGCGAAGTCAGGTTCGTGCGTCTCGAATCCGACGAAGTGCAAGGCGCCGGACAAATGCACGGTGGCCGCCTGTGACGCCACCACCGGCCTCTGCGTCTTCACTCCAGTGGTGTGCACGGCATCGGATCAGTGCCACGTTCCGGGGACATGCGATCTCGCCACGGGCCAGTGCTCCAATCCACCGGCACCGGACGGCACCGCCTGCAACGACGGCAACCTGTGCACATTCGACAACTGCCAGGCCGGTATGTGCACGCCCTTTATCGGAAAGACTTGTCCGGCGGGCTGCGATCCTGCGACAGGCATGTGCATGTAGTTACCCGTAGCAGGGGAGCAGGCGGGTGGGCCGAGCCGCCCGCCTGCTGCTCATCGGCCGGGCCTTCCAGAAGTAATTGTGCACGGAGCCGGCGGTCAGGAGCCGCCGGAAGGTCATCTCCACGCGGTCGCCGATCCGCACCGCGCCGGGATCCACGTCGGTCAGCTCACACTGGAACCGGCCTCCGCCCTCGAAATCGATGACCGCCGCGACGACGGGCGGCGAGAGCGAGTACGCGAGCCGGTCCACCGTGAACGTCGCGATCGTCGCCGGGACGTCGGCGAGCCGCTCGGGCGCCATCCGGTCCACGGCGTGGCACTTCACGCACACGCGCTGCGGCGGCAAGTGCCGCGCGCCGCACGCCTGGCAGCGACTCCCGGTGAACGCGAACTTCCACGCCTCGGCGCGCGCGGCGGGCGGCGCCTCGGGCGGCTGGGGATCGGGCCGTCGCGGCGGCTCGCGACGGAGGAACCCGCGCCAGGTGAGGAAGTTCGTGTAGCTCATCGTGCCGCCGCCCTGGAGCGGGGTGGCCCCGGTCGCGACCGGCCGCCGTGCGGCGACCGCTCCGGTGGTCCGCCAGACGGTGACGTCGCAGCCATCGGCGAGCGAGACGACCGCGACGAGTTGCTCGGGGGCGACCGTGTCCAGCACGCTCGCCAGCAACAGCCCGGCGTGAGCCGTACCGGTGTTGCCGATGACCGAGGCGAGGTCGTCGACGACACTCCCCTTCGTCGCGCCGATGACGCCCGCGAGCCGCCGGGCGGCGCGTGCGTGGGGCCCCGTCAGCACCCAGTGACCGATGGACGGCGCCGTCACGCCCGCCTGCTTGAGCGCGTCGGTCACGGCGCTCTCGCCGAGCGGAACGTAGACGTGCTCACCGAAGCGCTCCTCCCACTGGCGCGAGGCCGGCTCCCCGGGCAGCCGCCAGCGCTCGAGGAACTCGGCCGTGGCGGACCCGGAGGCGACGGGCTCGGCGAGCACCGGTGAGTCGCGGGAGTCGTCGCCGCAGAGGAACGCGACGGCGCCGTCGCCGCCCTCGCGCTCGTCGGCGCTTCCCGGAAGGCCCGTCCGGATGTCGGAGAGGACCGCGAGCGCCGTGCCGCGCGCGTCGAGCGTCGCGCGGAGCGCGCCCGCGCCCGAGCGGACGGCGCCCGCCATGTCGAAGGCGGGCGCCGACGGGGCGAGGTCGAGCGCGGCGTGGATCGCCGTGGCGTTGGTCTTGTCGAGGTACGCGGGCGACGCGGTGGCGAAGTAGAGCACCTCGGGGGCCAGGCGCGGCGCCCGGCGCAGGGCGGCGCGCGCCGCCTCCACGCCGAGCGAGGTCGTGTCCTCGTCGTAGCTCGCGACCGACCGCGTCCCACTCCCGGACGGCGCCCCGAGCGCCGCCGCGAGCGCCTTCCGATCGAGCCGCCAGTACGGGACGTAGACGCCGTAGGTCGCGATGCCACGCATGCGGCGTCGATTCTATCAGGCGTGTCACACCCCCGCATGTATGCTTGAACGATGGCCGGCAGCGAGTGGAGTGGTGCGATCGCGGTCGCCGCGTTCGTCGCCTCCTACGTCGGGCTCGGGCTCGGCCGCGTGCCCCCCTTCCGTGTCGACCGCACGGGCGTCGCGATCATCGGCGCCACGCTGATGGTCGTCTCGGGCGCGCTGCCCTGGCCGGATGCCGTGGCCGCCGTGGACGCGCCGACGCTCGTCCTCCTGTTCGGGATGATGATCGTCACGGGCTACCTGCGCCTGTCGGGGTTCTTCCGCCTCGTGATGACGTGGGCGCTCCGCCGCGCCCGGACGCCACTCGCCCTCCTCGCAGCCGTCGTCACCGCCTCGGGCGTCCTGTCCGCGTTCTTCGTGAACGACGTCGTGTGCCTCGTCCTGGCGCCGGTCGTGCTCGAGATCACCCGACAGCTCGCGCTGCCCCCCGTGCCGTACCTGCTGGCCCTCGCGACGGCGGCCAACGTCGGGAGCGTCGCGACGCTCACCGGGAACCCGCAGAACATGCTCGTCGGCAGCTTCTCGGAGATCAGCTACCGGAGCTTCCTCGCGCGCGAGGCGCCCGTCGCCGTCCTCGGGCTCGGGTGCGTCTTCCTCGTTGTCTGGCTCGTGTATCGCCGCCAGCTCCCGCAGGCGCCGCTCGCGATCCTCCCGGACGCGCGGATGGCGGTCCACTATCCGCTCATGCTGAAGACGATCGCCGCCGTCTCGGTGATGCTGGTCCTCTTCCTCGCCGGCGTGCCGATCGCGATCGTCGCGATCGCCGGCGCCGGGTCCACGCTCCTCACGCGGCGCGTGAAGCCGGAGAAGGTCTATCGCGAGGTCAACTGGGGGCTGCTCGTCCTCTTCGCGGGCCTGTTCGTCATCACCGCAGGGCTCGAGCGCTCGGGGATCATGGACGTCTTCCTGCACTGGGCGGCGGCGGCGAACCTCGATCGCCCGGCGGTGCTGACCGTCGTCGCCGCGGTGCTCTCGAACCTCGTCTCGAACGTCCCCGCGGTCCTCCTCGTGAAGCCGCTCGTCGCCTCGTTCGCCGAGCCGCGGCGCGCCTGGCTCGTCCTCGCCATGGCCTCGACGCTCGCCGGCAACCTCACGATCCTCGGCTCCGTGGCCAACCTCATCGTCGTCGAGACCGCGCGAGCGGCGCGCGTCGAGATCGGCTTCGTCGAGTACGCGAAGGTGGGCGTGCCGCTCACCCTCGTCACGCTGCTCCTCGGCTGGCTCCTGCTCGCGTTCGCGCGCGTCTAGATCCTCGGAGGGGCCCTCGCGGTTCCGTATGTGATCACGTCCGTCGGGATCGTGCCCTATGTGGCCGGCCAGAAGGGCCGGAGCGGCCTGGTGTGGATCCTCATTTCGTTGCTCGTGTCTCCCGTGATCGCCCTGCTCGCGCTGGCGGCGATGCCAGTGACGCGGGGAGACGACGACCAGATGGCGCCCTGTCCCTATTGCGCCGAGGACGTCAAGACGGACGCGGTCGTCTGTCCGCACTGCAGGAGCAGCCTGGATCCCAAGGTGGTCGGACGGTTGGCCCCACGGAAACGGTGACGCCGACGCTCGCCGCGCGCGGGCTCAGCGCGTGCGGTCGAGCCGACGGATCGTGATCGTCCTCGGCTCGTCGCCGAGACCCTCGATCCTGACCTCGATCGTCCGCGCTGGCAAGAGCGGCAGGAGCTTGTCCGCCCACTCGACGACCGTCACGCCGTCTCCCTGCAGGAGCTCGGGGACCCCAAGCTCCAACAGCTCGACGAGGCTCTGGGTGCGGTAGGCGTCGACGTGGTAGATAGGCACGCGGCCCCGGTACTCGTTGATCAGGACGAAGGTCGGGCTCGTCGCGCGCGTCGTGGCGCCGAGACCGCGCACGAGCCCCTGGATGAAGCAGGTCTTCCCCGCTCCGAGCTCCCCGACGAGGGCGACGACGGCCCCGGGCGCGAGCGCCGCCGCGAGCCGCTCGCCCGCGGCCTCGGTCGCCTCGGCGCTCGTCGTGCGGAGCTCAGTCGTGATCGCCACCGACCCTCCGGAACGCCTCGGGAAGCGCCCCGATGACGTCGCCCGCGATCAGTGACTCCTCGCCGACGCGCTCGGCGGCGATGTCGCCCGCGAGCCCGTGGAGGTAGACGGCCGCCTGGAGCGCCACGCCCGGGGCCATCCCGCGAGCGAGGAGGGCGCCGAGGATTCCGGTGAGGACGTCGCCCGTCCCGCCGCTCGCCATTCCGGGATTCCCGGTCGGGTTCACGAAGACGCGACCCTCGGGGTCGCCGATCACGCTCCAGGCGCCTTTGAGGACGACGTGCGCGCCGTGGCGCGTGGCGAACTCCCGCACCGTCGTGATCCGGGCGCGCTGGACGTCCGGCACGGAGGCGGCGAGCAAACGCGCCATCTCGCCCGGATGGGGCGTGAGGACGCGGGCCGCCGGCGCCGCACGGAGCGCCTCCAGGTGACCGGCGAGCGCGCTCAGGCCGTCGGCGTCGACCGCCATGGGCTTCGGGAGCTCC
>QHSA01000207.1 GCA_003220315.1 Candidatus Rokuibacteriota bacterium | reverse complement strand
CGCTCTACGACGCCCTCTACGACATGCTCGAGGCGGAGAAGGTCCAGGGCCTCATGGAGAAGGGCGCGATCGAGATCGCGCCGCTCGCGTACATGCGCGGCCGGACCCTCAACGACGCGTTCATCATCCTCGACGAGGCGCAGAACAGCACGACCGAGCAGATGAAGATGTTCCTGACACGCCTCGGGTTCAACTCGAAGATGGTGATCACCGGGGACATCACCCAGGTGGACCTGCCGGCCTCCCGCGGCTCTGGGCTGATCGAGGTCCAGACCGTGCTTCGGGGTGTCGAGGGCATCGAGTTCGTCTACTTCGACGAGGGGGACGTCGTCCGCCACCGGCTCGTCTCCGCGATCGTCCGCGCGTACGACGCCCACGGCGCGCGGGCCCGCGACAACGGGAACGCGGCCGACGGTGCCTGATGGCGGTCGCGGTCGCGAATCGTCAACGGCGTGTCGCGGTCCCGGCGGCGCGTCTGGCGCGAGCCGCGCGCGCGGCGCTCGCGGCGGTGGGCCGCGCGGGGGGCGACGTCGAGGTTCTCGTCGTCGGCGATGACGAGATCCGCCGGCTGAACGCCGCCTGGCGCGGCGTGCGGCGGCGCACCGATGTGCTCGCCTTCCCGCTCTGCATCCCCAATGCGCCGAGCCCGCTCGTGGGCCAGGTCGTGATCTCCGCGGACGCGGCTCGGCGCCAGGCGCGCCGGCTCCGCGTGCCGCTCCCGCTCGAGCTCGACCTGCTCGTCACGCACGGCGTGCTCCACCTCGTCGGTTACGACGACCGGAACCCCGGCGAGGCCCGGCTCATGCACGCGCGGGAGCGGCAGATCCTCGCGTCGGACCGTCGACGGGTACCCGCGCGACTCTGGACCGGGCTCTTGGAATGAGCAGCCACTGGCGGAGCGGAGCCGGGTCGCGCCTCGTCTCAGGCCACCCACCGATGGCACCGGCCTCGCGGGCCCCGCTGGAATGAAACGGGACATGCGGAGCGGAGCCGGGTCGCGCCTCGTCTCAGGCCACCCACCGATGGCACCGGCCTCGCGGGCCCCGCTACAATGACCCGCGCGGGGTTCGTCTCGTTGATCGGTCGTCCGAACACGGGCAAGTCGACGCTCCTGAACCGCCTGGTGGGCCAGAAGCTCGCGATCGTCTCGCCGCGCCCCCAGACGACGCGCAACCGGATCACGGGCATCAAGAATCTTGCGGGCGCGCAGATCGTCTTCGTCGACACGCCAGGGCTCCACACGCCCACAGGCGGACTCGAAAGCTTCATGCAGGCGACCGCGCGCCGAGCGGTCGAGGATGTCGACCTCGTCTGCCTCGTCGTGGACGCCGCACAGCGCGCCCATCCCGACCGACTCGTCCTCGAGCCGCTCGAGGCGTACCGGGGACCGGTCTTCTGCGTGCTCAACAAGGCCGACCTGGTGCGGCCGCGGGAGCGGATGCTGCCAGTCCTCGAGGCGTGGCGAGGGGCGCACGCGTTCCGCGAGCTCATTCCCGTCTCCGCCACAGAGGGCACCAACTGCGACCGGCTGCTGGAGCTGATCCTGGGGATCCTGCCCGAGCACCCGCCCTTCTTCCCCGAGGACGCGACCAGCGACCAGCCCGAGACCTTCTGGGTCGCCGAGATCATCCGCGAAAAGGTGTTCCGCCTGACGCGGGAGGAGGTGCCGTACGCGGTGGCGGTGCGCGTCCAGGAGCTCGTCGAGCGAAAGGAGCCCGCGTGTCTCTACATCCGGGCCACGGTCTTTGTCGAGCAGGAGTCGCAGAAAGGCATCCTCATCGGCAAGGGCGGCTCCATGCTCAAGCGCATCGGCACGGCCGCGCGGCGGGAGCTGGAGGCGTTCTTCGGGATCCAGGTCTTCCTGGAGCTGACGGTCGAGGTCCGCCGGCACTGGCGCCGCGACGGACGTGCGTTGCGCGAGTTCGGGTTCATGCTGACGTCCTGATGGGGCTCGGCAAGTCCGCCGCGGTTGTCATCGGCTCGTTCCCGCTCGGCGAGAGCGACCGGGTGGTCACCTTCTACGCGCGCGACTTCGGCAAGATCCGTGGCGTCGCCAAGGCCTCGCGCCGGATCCGCTCGCGGTTCGCCGGCGCCCTCGAGCTCTTCACGCTCGGCGAGCTGATCTTCTTCGACACGGGCCGGAGCGAGCTGGTCCGGATCGATCACTTCGACATCCTGCATCCCTTCGACCGGGTCCGCGGTGACCTCGAGCGACTCGGGCAGGCGGCGTGGATCGTCGAGTGCGTGGCGCGTCTGACGGCCGAGCACGACCGGCACGTGGCGCTCTACGCGCTGCTGGTCCGGAGCCTGCGTGCCCTCGAGGGGCCGGTCCCGCCGGCGCGCGTCGCCGTCTGCTTCGGCGTGCGCGCGCTCGAGACGCTTGGGCACCGGCCACGACTGGACGCGTGTACGATGTGCGGCCGGGCTTACCCGTTCCCCCGGCCGGCGCTCGGCCCGAGCGGCGTCGTCTGCGAGGCGTGCGCGCGCGAGGACACGGGGGCGGTTCCCGCTTCGCCCGCGGCGCTCGGGTGGTTCGAGCGGCTGCGCTCGGCGCGCTGGGAGGAGGCGCTCGTCGCGCGGATCGGCGGGAGCGAGAGCGAGATGGGCGCCTTGCTGGAAAACCAGGTCTCGCGTCTCATCGGCCAGCCGACGCGCACGGCCAAGTTCCTGCGCGAAGTGCGACGGCTCGAGCCCGCCCCCGGAGGACACCCACGATGGTGAGTCTATGAATGTGGCAGTGCGAGCCGGAGCCGGAGGCGAGGCGAGTCTATGAATGTGGCAGTGCGAGCCGGAGCCGGAGGCGAGGCGAGTCTATGAATGTGGCAGTGCGAGCCGGAGCCGGAGGCGAGGCGAGTCTATGAATCTGGACGTGATCGTCTCGCTCTGCAAACGCCGGGGCTTTATCTTCCAGTCGAGCGAGATTTACGGCGGCATCGCCTCGTGCTGGGATTACGGCTCGCTCGGCGTCGAGCTAAAGAACAACGTCAAGCGCGTGTGGTGGCGCGACAACGTCTACCTCCGGCCCGACGTGGTCGGTCTCGACGCGGCGATCCTGATGCACCCGAGCGTCTGGAAGGCGAGCGGTCACCTCGACCACTTCACGGATCCCATGGTCGACTGCCGGGCGTGCCGGCGGCGCTTCCGGGCCGACAAGCTCGACGAGACGTCGTGGGTCCACTACTGCCCCGCGACCAAGGACAATAAATTCGACATCCCGGCGGGTGAGCCCTGCACGCACTGCGGCGCGCGGCGGACGCTCTGCCCGGCGTGCGGGAAGGGCGAGCTCACCCCGCCGCGCCAGTTTAATCTAATGTTCAAGACGTTCATGGGTCCGGTGGAGGAGGACGCCGCGGTGACGTACCTGCGGCCGGAGACGGCGCAGGGCATCTTCGTCAACTTCGACAACGTGCTCCAGTCCATGCGGCTCAAGCTGCCGTTCGGGATCGCCCAGATCGGCAAGTCCTTTCGCAACGAGATCACGCCGGGGAACTTCATCTTCCGGACGCACGAATTCGAGCAGATGGAGATCGAGTACTTCGTCAACCCGAACGACGTGATCGACGGCCGGCCGGCTGACGAGGTCTGGCACGAGCGCTGGATCGAGGAGCGCTTCGCCTGGTACCAGCGCTACGGCATCCGCCGCGCGCGCCTCCGCCTCCGAGAGCACGACAAGGAGGAGCTCGCCCACTATGCCAAACGGACCGCCGACGTCGAATACGAGTTCCCGATGGGGTGGAGCGAGCTCGAGGGCATCGCCAACCGGACGGACTTCGACCTCAAGCAGCACGCCAAGACGAGCGGGAAGGCGCTGACCTACTTCGACGAGGAACGGAAGACGCACGTGGTGCCCTACGCCATCGAGCCCTCGGCCGGCGCGGACCGGTCGGTGCTGGCGTTTCTCGTGGACGCGTACCGCGAGGAGGAGGTGCGGGGCGAGAAGCGGGTGCTGCTGCGCCTGCACGCGGACCTCGCCCCGATCAAGATCGCGGTCCTTCCGCTCCTCAAGAAGCGGGACGAGATCGTCGCCAGGGCCCGCGAGATCCAGGGGCGCCTCGCGCGCCGGTGGGTGAGCGTGTACGACGACACCGCGGCGATCGGCCGGCTCTACCGCCGCCAGGACGAGGTCGGCACGCCCTACTGCGTGACCGTCGACGTCCAGACGGTGGGCGACCGCGAGCGCGGCGAGACCGGCGACGCGAAGGTCACGATCCGCGAGCGGGACTCCATGGACCAGATCCGCGTGCCGGTCGCGGAGCTCGAGACGGTCTTTCGCGAGCTGCTCACCGACGGTATCCCGTGGTCGACGGTGGGCGCCCGCTATCCGGCGACGACGAAGAGCTAGGGGCTGTCGCTCCGAGGCCGGGGGATGGGCGGCTGCGGCGACGAACCCGGGCCCGGTGTCGGCGCGGTCTCGGCACGGCGCTGGCCGAAGCCCGAGCACGCGACCTGCGGCTCGGTCCCCTTGATGAACGCCATCGGCACGGGACGGATGCACTCGCCCGAGGGATCCTCGTCGACGAGGAGCGTGGCGACGCGGTCGGGTATCGGGAAGTCCTCCTTGGGGCTGTCGACGAGGATCTTGCCCATGTACGAGACCCAGATCGGTACCGCCACGCGCGAGCCCGTTTCGTCGCGCCCGAGGCTTCGCGGCCGGTCGTAGCCGACCCACACGCCCGTCGCGAGGCGCGGCGTGAAGCCGATGAACCAGGCGTTCGAGTAGTCGTTGGTCGTGCCGGTCTTGGCGGCGATCGGCCGGCCGAGCACCTTCGCGGCCTGACCCGTGCCGCGCTCGACCACGCCGCGGAGCATGTGCGCGATCACGTACGCGGTCTCGGGCGCCACGGCCTCGCGCCCTTCGGGCACGTGCTCCTCGAGCAGCTTGCCCTGCGCGTCGGTGATGTACCGAACCGTCACCGGCGGCATCCAGACGCCCTGGTTCGCGAGTGCGCCGTAGGCCGACGTGAGCTCGAGCAACGACAGGTCGGAGGTCCCGAGTGCGAGGCTCAGGTTGATGTCGAGGGGGCTCGTGATGCCGAGCCGCCGCGCCACCTGGACGGTCTTGTTGATGCCGACGCGCTCTTGGAGCTTGACGGTGACGACGTTGACCGACTCCTCGATCGCCTGCTGGAGCGTCGTGGGGCCGCGGAAGATGCGGTCGTAGTTCTCGGGCTTCCACGTTTGCCCGTTGGAGCCCGTGGGGTACGTCACCGGCGAGTCCTCGATGCGGGTGGCCGGCGTGAAGCCCGCCTCGAGCGCCGCGATGTAGATGAACGGCTTGAAGGCGGAGCCGGGCTGGCGCTTGGCCTGGACCGCGCGGTTGAACTCGCTGCGAAGGAAGTCGTAGCCACCGACCATCGCCTTCACGTAGCCGGTCTGCGGCTCGATCGTGATGATGGCGCCCTCGGGGTTCTCGCCGGGGCGCGCCTTGGTGGAGCGCCCCTCCAGCGCTTTCAAGCCGTCGCGCATCGCCTGCTCCGCCGCGAGCTGCATCGAGGGGCTCAGGGTCGTGTAGATGTTCAGACCGCCCTTGAAGACGAGGTCGGCGCCGTACTTCGCCTCGAGCGTCTGCTGGACGTAGTCGAGGAAGTACTGGCCGGTGGTCCGGCGCCGCTCGGGCGCGATGAGGCCCAGGTCCGTCCGCGCGATCCGCTGCGCCTCCTCCTCCTTCAGCGCGCCGTACTCCACCATACGGCGCAGGACGAGCTCGCGTCGCCGTTTGGCCGCGTTGGCGTGGTCGAACGGCGAGTAGCTCGATGGCGCGCGCGGCAGCCCGGCGAGGAGCGCGGCCTCGCGCGCGGTCAGCTCGGACACCGACTTGCCGAAGTACGTTCGCGCCGCCGCTTCGACACCGTACGCGCCGTGGCCGAAGTACACCTGGTTCAGGTACATCTCGAGGATGCGATCCTTGGAGTAACGGCGCTCGAGCTCGAGCGCCAGGACCGCCTCCTTGAGCTTCCGCTCGAGGCTCTTGTCCGCCGTGAGGAAGAGCACCTTCGCGAGCTGCTGCGTAATCGTGCTGCCGCCCTCGACGATCCGGCCGCGCCGGTAGTTCTGGACGACCGCGCGTGCGATGCCGATCGGGTCCACACCCCAGTGCGAGTAGAATCGCCGGTCCTCCGTCGCGATGATCGCGTCGCGGAGGGCAAGGGGAATCTGGGCGAGCGGAACGAAAATCCGGCGCTCGACGTGCAGCTCGGTCATGGGTTCGTCGTTGTCGTCGTAGATCCTACTGCCCTGGACGGGCTGGAGTGTCTCGAGCGCGGTGACGGACGGGAGCGAGCGGGGGAGGATCGTGAACGCCCAGAGCGCTCCCACGCCGACCGCGGAGCCCACGAACAGGGTCAGCGCGCCGATCGCGATCAGCGCACGGCGGAGCCAGACGCGGGCGTGCGGACGAGGCGGTTGCTCGGGGAACGGGGGGGTTGGGACGGCCATCAGCCACATTATACCGGGGGGGACGGCCGTGGGCATCGGACCTTCCGCGAGCGTGTCGGGGAGTGGCGCGTTCGTCGTAGAATGGGACGCCTCGACGGGGAATGAGATGAAAACGGGCGCGCGATCGCCGCTGCTCAACGACTTCGAATGGCGTGGGCTGATCACGGACGCGACCAGCCCGAGCGAGCTGGACGCGCACCTGGCGGAGGCGCCCCGCGCGATCTACTGCGGCTTCGACCCGACGGCGGACAGCCTCCACGTCGGAAGCCTCCTGCCGCTCCTCGCGCTCCGACGAGTCCAGCTCGCTGGCCATCGCCCCATCGTGCTCATCGGCGGCGGCACCGGACTGATCGGTGACCCGAGCGGGAAGGCGGACGAGCGCCTCCTTCACCCCGAGGAGCAGGTGGCAGAGTGGGCCGATCGGCTGAAGCGGCAGGTGGAGCGCTTCGTCGATTTCACCGGTGGCGCGTGCGGCGCGATCCTCGCCGACAACTACGAGTGGCTGTCGAAGCTCGAGGTCGTCTCGTTCCTCCGGGACGTCGGCAAGCACTTCGCGCTCGGCAGCATGCTGGCGCGCGAGTCGGTGCGGTCTCGCATGAGTCGGACAGATGCCGGGATCTCCTACACGGAGTTCAGCTATCAAGTGCTCCAGGCGTACGACTTCCTGTGCCTGTTTCGCCAGCACGGCTGCACGGTACAGATCGGCGGAAGCGACCAGTGGGGCAACATCACCGCCGGGACCGATCTGATCCGCCGGGTGGAGGGCGCGGCGGCGTTCGGTCTGACGCTGCCGCTGATCGCAAAGGCGGACGGAACGAAGTTCGGGAAGAGCGAGAGCGGCACCGTGTGGCTCGATCCCGCGAAGACGTCGCCCTACGAGATGTACCAATTCTGGCTCAACACCAGCGACGCCGACGTCATCGGCTTCCTCAAGCACTTCACGTTCCTCGGGCGCGACGCGATCGATGACCTGGGCGCCCAGGTGCGCCGCCACGCGGAGAAGCGCGAGGCGCAGCGTGTGCTGGCGCGCGAGGTGACGAGACTGGTGCACGGCGACGCGGCGACGCGCGAGGCCGAGGAGATCAGCGCCGCATTCTTCAGCGGCGACCTCGAGCGCCTGACGGAACGGCAGCTCGCGCAGGCGTGCCAGGGGATGCCGAAGACGGTGCTGAGCGACGCCGATCTCCGGTCGCTCTCGATCGTCGAGCTCCTGACGCGCGCCGGTCTCGCGGAGTCGAAGCGCCGCGGACGAGAGCTCGTCGCGGCCGGGGCCATCCACGTCAATGGGCAGCCGGTCAGGGACGCCGACACGCGGGTCTCACGCGAGCTTGCGCGCTACGGACGGTTCATCATCATCCGGAAGGGTAAGAAGACGTACCACCTGGCCATGGTGGCTTAAGGGCCGTCGGCCTCGGGCCGCCCAGGGCGGGTGGAAAGACTTGACAGATAAGGGCCCGGCCCGTATAGTGAGTTTTCGCTCGCAGAAGCCGGTCACCTTCCAAGCTGACCGTAGTGCTCTTTGAAATCTGGATATGCTACTGGCTCACCGAAAAGGTGTGAGCACCATCCGTTCTAACGAGCCTTGCGCTCGGCCGAGTGACTGCCAAGCAGTATCGCAGGAACCGTTCGAGCTTGAGGACCAGGTTCATCGCTTTTCATGGCGAGTTTGATCCTGGCTCAGAGCGAACGCTGGCGGCGTACTTAACACATGCAAGTCGAACGAGGATCGTCGGGTTAGCAATAATTCGGCGGTCCGAGTGGCGTACGGGTGAGTAACACGTGGGTGACCTGCCCTCGAGACCGGGATACCCTCTCGAAAGGGAGGCTAATACTGGATACGTTCCTCGGGTCGCCAGACCTGGGGAGGAAAGGTGGCGCAAGCTACCGCTCTTGGAGGGGCTCGCGGCCTATCAGCTAGTTGGTGAGGTAACGGCTCACCAAGGCGATGACGGGTAGCTGGTCTGAGAGGACGACCAGCCACACGGGAACTGAGACACGGTCCCGACTCCTACGGGAGGCAGCAGTGGGGAATTTTCCGCAATGGGCGAAAGCCTGACG
>QHSA01000206.1 GCA_003220315.1 Candidatus Rokuibacteriota bacterium | reverse complement strand
GAGATGGAGGACCACGGCACCGCGTTCAAGACGCGCTGGCGGGTCCTGCGCGAGCGCGTGCTCGCCATGAAGGAGATCTGGACCAAGCGCGAGGCGGAGTTCCACGGCCAGTTCGTGCGCTTCGACAAGATCTGGGCCGACCCGAAGCCGATCCAGAAGCCACACCCGCCCATTATCGTCGGTGGCGATGGGGCGACGACGTTCGACCGCGTCGTGGAGTTCGGCGACGGCTGGATGCCGATCATGCGCCCGACCCGGAACCCGGTGGAGCGCATTCCCGAGCTGCGCGAGCGGCTCAGGAAGGCGGGCCGTGACCCGAAGTCGGCGTCGGTCGGCATCTTCTTCGCGCCGCCCAAGCGGGAGGCGCTGGACACGCTGGCGGCGGCCGGCGTCTCGCGCGCGATCTTCGGCCTGCCCTCGGAGCCCCGGGAGGCCGTGCTGCCGCGACTCGACGCGTATGCGAAGGTGATGCGGTCGTGAGGGGCTACGCCTTGATCCCGAGTAGCTTCATCGCCGTCGCGCCGAGCATCGCCACCCTGTCGTCGTCACTCACGCCCGACGTGTTGAGGATGAGATCCACGGCCGTCTTCGTCCACGGATACGGATAGTCCGTGCCTACCAGGAGCTGACTCGCTCCCACCTCGGCGGCGAGGTGACGCACCGCTTCGGGCGTGAACACCATCGTGTCGTAGTACATCTGCTTGAGATACTCGGACGGTTTCTTCTTGATCGGCCCGTAGGGTCCCCCGGCGCAGCGGTCGGGCCGGGTGAAGCACCCATGATCGGAGCGGCCCGCGTACGACGGCAGGAAGCCGCCGGCGTGCGCCGCGCAGATCCTGAGGCCGGGGAACTTGTCGAGCGTGCCCTCGAAGATCAGGTGCGAGAGCGCGATGGTGGTCTCGAGCGGGTTGCCGATCACGTTGTCGAGGTAGCCGTTGCCCTTGAGCCGGTTCTGAAGATCGGTCGGGGCGCCGGTGCCTTGCGGATGGATGAAGACCACCACGCCGAGCTGCTCGGCCTTGGCCCAGAACGGGTGGAACTTCGGATCGCTGATCTCCGCGCCGTTGACGCTGCCGCCGATCCCGGCGCCGCGCAGCCCGTACTTCTTCACGCCCTCCTCGAGCTGCTCGGCGGCGAGGTCGGGGTACTGAAGCGCCACCGTCGCGAAGGCGACGAAGCGCTCGGGATTCGCGGCGCACGCCTCCGCGAGCTTCTCGTTCTGGAGCTTGATAATCTGGCGGGCGAGATCGCGGTCCGCCGTGTACCAGTTCGGGTTGATGCTGAGGGCTTCGACGTCGATGCCCTGCTCGTCCATAGCGCGAAGCCGCGTCGACACCTCGGTGGCCATGCTCAGGTCCGGTCGGTACAACGGCCCGCCCAATTTCAAATTCATCAGCGCCAGCGCCTCGGGCACCGCGCAGTGCGCGTGGACATCTACGGTCTTCACGCGCTTGCCACTCACCACCACTTCCCGGCGACGCGCTTGCGCCCGCGCGGGCGCGGCAGCCATCAGCTCGCATCCGACGAATGCGAGGCCGGCGAGCGCGCCGCTAGTGGTCTGGAGGAACTCCCTGCGTGTGGTCGTCATGGCTGCACCTCTCAGATCTGGAGGTCACCCACCGCCGCCGACAGGGCGTCGAGCTCGGCGTGCCAGGACGCGGGCGCGACGACCGGACGCACGACGAACTTCGAGAAGCCAACGGCGATGAAGCGCTCGATGAGCTTCCGTAACGCGGGCAGCCCGACCGGCGTCAGCTCGACCGAGCGCGGACGCCGGGCGGTCATCATGCGCGCGGTGGCCGGATCGATCGGCGCGCGGGCGTAGCCGATGCTCATGCCGAAGTGCTCGCGACTGATCGAGCGCCCGGCCCGGGCCGCCGCCTCGTCGATCACGATGCGTCCCGCCGCCGCCTCTTCGGGAGTGCACAGCGAGGGCAGCCACCCGTCCGACAAGCGACCACAACGTTCGAGGGCCGCGGGCGCCGTGCCGCCCAGCCACACTTCGAGGGGCTGCTGCACCGGCAGCGGCGCGAGCTTGACGTCGCGGAAACTGCCGCCGGCGCCGTCGTGGCTCACCGTCTCGCCCGCCCAGAGGCGCCGCAACAGCGGAAGGGCCTCGTCGATGAAGGCGCCGCGGCGCTTGGGGTCGACGCCGATGGCATCGCGCTCCGGCGCGTACGTGAGCCCTGGAACGAGCGTGACGAGCAGCCGCCCTTCGCACAGCACGTCCAGGCTTGCGAGCTGCTTGGCGAGCCGCAGCACGTTGCGTCCCGGCAAGAGCATCGTGGTCCCGAGCTTCAAGCGCGGATTGCTCGCGGCCGCCCAGGCGAGGCCCACCACGGGATCGAGCACGGGGGCGGTCAGCACCTCCGAGAGCCACAGCGAGTCGAACCCGAGCCGATCCAGGCCCGTGACGAGCTCCGCCAGTACGCCAGGCGTCGAGAGCGCGCCTCCGGCCCCCACGCCGATGCGGATCTTCATGTCAATCGTGCACGGCCGCGAGGACCGGCGGCAGGGCCGCCAGCACCTCCCTGAGGCACTGGCGAAGACGGGCGATGCCCTCTTCCGCCCTCTCGGGAATCTCCCCGCGTTTCACCTGAGCGATGAACTCCTCGCCGGTGGTCGCCATCAGCAGCGCCGCGTTGATCTCCAGCTGGAGCGCGTGGACGCGCCGGGTCCGGGGGTTGCCATACGTGGCCACGATGTTGCCGCCAGTGTAGCCGCTGACGTTCTGGTGCACCTCGAAGCCGTGACGGGTGAAGATCGCGGCCGCGGTCGCCGCGAGCTCAGGGGCGCACGTCGCATCGTGGCGCGTGCCGATGATCACCTGATGGTCCCTCATCCGGCGCGGGCTCCCGGTGTGGCCATCGAGGAGCAGCGCGTAGCCGTAGGCCTCGCGGATCTCCGTGAGCAGGCGCTCCAGCGTCGTGTAGTAGGGATCGTAGAGCGTCCGCAATCGCTCCTCGAGGTCGGCGAGCGCGAGCGGACGCGCGAAGATGGGCGCATCGCGCATGGTATGGGTGCGCACCACCCCACGCCGGGAGCGGACCTCGCCATCCTGGTGCTCGAAGTCGTCGCGCCGTCGATTGACGTCCACGAACATGCGCGAGAACGGCGTCGCGAGGACGGTGGCCCCGTCCATATGTAAGTCGGCGTAGAGATCGCCCACGAAGGCGTCGGCAAAGCCGTAGGCGAAGGTCTCGAACGACGGCTCTCTGTAGTCGTCGCGGGTGATGTGGGGCAGGGGCTCCGTGCCGTAGTGGGGCACGCTCACCAGCACCGGTGTGCGCGTCCCCGGCGTGGGGTGTCTGACGATCGGGAATGAGCGCTCCATGGGCTCCGAGCGTAGCGTACCGCGGATTGACAGGCCTCGGCGCCCCCGCATAATGCCGCCATGACCGCCGTCCGGGTGCGCGGGGCGTTCCCCGCCGAGGCCGCGATCCTGGCGGAAATGGCCAACGACCTCAACGACCACGTCGGGATCCACGGCCGGCTGTTCACGCCCGAGCGGGTTCTCGCCGACGGCTTCGGTCCCGCGGCCGCCTTCACGCCGCTGGTCGCCGAGCTCGATGGCGCGGTGGTGGGCTACGCTTTCTTCAGCGCGGGTTACAACACGGACGTGGCGGCCCGGTCCATCTTTCTGCACGACCTCTTCGTGACGGCGGCGGCGCGTGGGCGCGGCGTGGGCTCCGCCCTCATGGCCGCGGTCGCGGCGGAGACGGTGCGAGCCGGCTGCGTGTCGCTGGAGTGGGGCGTGCACACGGCCAACGCGGGCGCGCTCGAGTTTTACCGCCGGCTGGGCGCGGTCGCTGCGGAGGTGCGCATCATGAGCGTCAGCGGCGAGCGCCTCCGCGCCCTGGCCGACGCCGTATCCATCCCACGACGTTGACCAGCCCCTGGACCGCCGATACCATGTGTGCGATGGCGAGTTACGAGACCAAGACCCGCCGCTTCAGCAGGGCCGAGTACGAGCGGCTCATCGACCTGGGCGTGTTCCAGCCGGGCGAGCCCATCGAGCTCATCGGTGGCGAGCTCATGGTCGCCGAGCCACAGGGCGTCGCGCACTACACGGCGATCGTGAAGACCGCGAGGGCGCTGGAAGCGGCGTTCGGGCCCGGGTGGCACGCGCGCACGCAGGGACCCATCGGGCTCGACGACGACTCCGAGCCCGAGCCGGACGTCGCGGTCGTCCCCGGGGGCCCGGAAGACTACAGCCGCGCGCATCCCTCGCGTCCGGTCCTCACCGTCGAGGCGGCCGAGTCGAGCCTCGGGGTGGATCGGGAGCGGAAGGGCAGTCTCTACGCTCGGGCCGGCCTGGAGGACTACTGGGTGCTCAACCTGGTGGACCGCGTCCTCGAGGTGTACCGGGAGCCGGCTCCCGATTCCGCGGCGCCGTTCGGGTGGCGCTACACCCGCCGCGAGGTGTTCGACGCCTCCGCCCGGGTCACCCCGCTGGCCGCGCCCGGATCGAGCATCCCCGTCTCGCGTCTCCTCCCTTGACTGGCATGACGCAAGCTGAGCGGCCCGTCCTGCGCCGGTGGAGCCGGCACGAGTACGCGCGGCTGATCGACCGCGGCTTCCTCGACGAGGACGACCCGATCGAGCTGCTCGATGGGTTGTTGCTCGTGAAGGAACCGCAGCGGAGCCCGCGCAGGACGGCGGTGCTTCTCGTGGCGAAGGCGCTGGAGCGGGCGTTCGGAGAGGGCTGGTTCGTCCAGACACAAAGTCCGATCATCCTGGACGACCGGTCCGAGCCGGAGCCGGACGTCTGCGTCGTCCGTGGCTCGCCGCGTGATTACGTCGATGCGCATCCGACGCGCCCGGCGCTCGTCGTCGAAGTCGCGCAGTCGGGCTTGCGCCTCGCCCGTGGACGGAAGGCCGCGGCCTATGCCCGCGCGCGAATCGCGGACTACTGGATCGTCAGCCTCGTCGATCGCGTGCTCGAAGTCCACCGCGAGCCGGCGAGACCGGGTCCGGCCCGGCGGCACTGGGGCTACGCGGCGATCGAGACGCTCGGCGCCGACGCCACCATCACGCCGCTTTCGGCGCCGCCCGCGGGTATTCGCGTCGCCGATCTCCTGCCGTAGGAACTCGCGTGCAGGGCTCCGCTTGACACCATGTGCTACATGTAGCACACTCGCGTCATGCGCACCGCTGGAGTCCGCGAGGCCCGCCAGAACCTCTCGGCGCTTCTGGATGAGGTCCGGAAGGGGCGCGAGGTCGTGATTACGGAGCGGGGGCGTCCCGTGGCGAAGCTGGTGCCGCCGGATCGCCCTCGCGGCAAGGGCGTTCCGGACCTCGCGGCGTTCCGCCGGAAGATGCCGGTCCTCCCCCTCCACTCTCCATGACAGTCGCCGAGGACCGCGCGGATCGCCTCTAGGAGGGGCGTTCCGGCGCGGCTTCGCGAGCAGCAGGCCGCCTACCGAACGGGCCTCCCCGGCCCCCTCTATTGCGACACCAGCGCCCTGCTGAAGCTCTACCTGCCGCACCGAGGCAGCGATGAGTTCAATGAGGTCGTCGAGGGCCGGGACGATGTCCTCGTGTCCGATCTGGCCGTGACCGAGATTATCTCCGCGCTCGCCCATCGTCCGCGTCAGGGGTCGCTCGCGCGGGAGGCTGCGCGACGCCTTCAACACGCCATCCTCGGGCGCCTCGACGAGGGTATGTACCACCGCGTCGAGTTGGCGCGGGATGTTCACCGTCGGGCGGAGCACTTCCTCCTGAGCCTGCCGGAGACGCCGCTGCGCGCCGCCGACGCTCTTCACCTGGCACTCGCGACGTCGGCGCGTGCGGCGTCCCTGGCGTCATTCGACGCGCGGCTGGCAGCCGCGGCCCGAGCCGTCGGCCTCGCCGTCTATCCCGCCTGCTAGAGGGCACGGACGGCCCGAAGGACGTCGTCCGGGGCGGGTCGGACCTGGAAGTTCCGGCTGACCGAGAACCAGCGCACGACCCCGTCGCGATCCAGCACGACCGTCGCCGGGCGCGGAACGTCCTGCCCGTCCGGCCCGCCGCCCGCGTGCACCAGGCCATAGCGCCGCGCCACGGCGAGGTCGCGGTCGGCGACGAACCGGTAGCCAAGGCGCAGTCCCTCGGCGACCTTCTGGCTCCGTTCGTTGGGATCGGGCGAGACGGCGACGATCTCGACGCCGGCTCGCTCGGCCTCGGACAGCTTGGCTCCAAGCCCTTGGAGCTCCGACATGCAGAACGGTCACCAGTAGCCGCGATAGAAGACCAGCACGACCGGCTTCTTGCCGCGGTAATCCTCGAGCGATACCGGTCGGCCGGTCGCATCGGGCAGCGTGAAGTCGGGCGGTCGCTCGCCCACCCGCAGCGCCGTCGGGGTGACCGGCACCTGCGCGACGACGAAGTTGAACCAGCCGCCGGCGACGAGCAGGAGACTCGAGAGCCCGAGCGCCAGCCAGGCGGGCCACCGCCGAGCCCGCGCGCGGGCCACGGCCAGCGCCGCCAGCGCGGTCGCCAGCGCGAACGCGACCACGTAGCCCTCGGGATGGTTCCGGACGACCGCGACCCGGAGGAGGAGCACGTAGGCCGCGACGGCGCCGATCGCGACGACGACACTGAGCGCGGCGAGCCGTCCCGAGGACGTCATAGGAGGATTCTGCCACGGACGCCGGTTTCCTTCGAGGGCCGCCCTGCCGTATCGTTCGAGTCGTGATCGTCCATCTGATCGACGGGACGTTCGAGCTGTTCCGCTACTTCCTCTCGCCGGCGGCCGCCTTCGACCGGAGCGCTCCCGAGGAGCTGAGGGCGGTGCGCGGCGTCGTTGCGTCGATTCTCGGGATGCTCGAAGGCGGCGCCACGCATCTGGGCGTGGCCACCGATCACGTCGTCGAATCCTTCCGTAACCAGCTCTGGCCCGGCTACAAGACGGGCGAGGGCCTGGACCCGGTGCTCTACGCCCAGTTCCAGCCGCTGGAGGATGCACTGGAGGCGCTTGGCGTTGTCGTCTGGCCCATGGTGGAGTTCGAGGCCGACGACGCGCTGGCCGCGGCGGCAGCCACGGCCGCCGCCGACGCGCGGGTCGCGCAGGTCGTCGTGTGCACGCCGGACAAGGATCTGGCGCAGTGTGTGCGGGGCGACCGCGTCGTCCAGCTCGATCGGCGCACGCGCGAGCTACGCGACGAATCGGCCGTGCGGCAGAAGTTCGGTGTCCCGCCCACATCGATCCCCGACTGGCTCGCGCTCGTGGGCGACAGCGCGGACGGCTACCCCGGTCTGCCCGGCTGGGGTGAGAAATCCGCGGCGACAGTGCTCGCCCGCTATCGGCACCTCGAGCACATTCCGAAGCTCGCCGCGGAGTGGGATGTGCCCGTGCGCGGCGCGACGCGGCTGGCCACGACGCTCACGGAGCAACGCGAGCGCGCGGTGCTGTTCCGGGAGCTCGCGACGCTGCGTGCGGATGCTCCCATCGGCGCCGACGTGGACGCGCTCCGCTGGAGGGGACCGCGCGCTGACTTCGCGGCCTGGTCAGAGCGCCTCGGCACGCCGTCGCTCTACGAGCGCGCCGCGATCCTGGCGGCTGCGCGCGCGGCTGTCAGGTGCTAACGTCCCCGGTCGGACACTCGGGATGGCCGACGCTGGCCTCGGCGTGACGTGCGACCCGCGCGCACGGGCGGCACGTCCTCCAGCTCGATCCCGAACACCGCGGACAGCCGATGGTCGGCGATGCGCTTGCCCACGGCCAGGCGCGCGCGCGACACGGTGGCCGTGGTGGCCGAGCTGAGCAGCTCCGCCTGGTCGACCTGGCGTAGCAGGAAGAAGAGCTCCGGCCTGGCGTCGAGACGGATGCCGACGCCGTAGAGAACCGCGGCGACGTGCTTGCACACGGTCGCCGAGTCCGGGCACGAGCAGTCGAGCGTCATCTCGCGCGGCTCCGGGAACAGCCCGTCCTTCGCGTGGGTCAGCACGGCCAGGACGTCGTCGGACAGCTCACCGCGCAGCAGGCCGACCAGCGAGCCAATCCGGCCCGTGCAGCGAGTGATCACGCGGCGCCAGCGCATCTTCGCGAGGGGCGCGATGCCGATCGTCACCCGGTACAGCGCGCTGCCGGCCACATAGGCCTCGACCTGGCCCCCGGCAATCGACAGGTCCAGCACCGAGCCATTTCTCAGGTACGCGCGCCCGCGTGGCAGGCGGTTGGCCAGGTCGGCGTAGCGTTCGAGGTTGTCTGACCAGGCCTTGCCCCAGAACGTGGTGGCGAACTGCCGCTTGCGATGCGCGATCACGACCGGCTCGGCCGTCCGCTTGCTTTTCTTCAGCAGCTTCGCCAGCGCCAGGACTCCGTGCGCTTTCTTCTGCGCCGTCGACATGTAGGGCGGGTAGTAATCCCAGCCGCCGCTGCCGTACCACGCCACCGCGTGTCCTCTCTCTCAGGCCTCGGCTGTCGCCCGACGGAGGTCGAGCGCGACCATGGCCATCAGCGCTTCGTCGCTCATCTCGGTGAGCAGCGCTTCGCCGCCGCCCGCGAGCACCCCACGCACCATCGCCTGCTTGTCCTCGATGAGTCGGTCGATGCGCTCCTCGACGGTGCCGCGGCACACGAGCTTGTGGACGAGCACGTTCTTGTGCTGGCCGATGCGATAGGCGCGGTCGGTCGCCTGGTCCTCGACCGCGGGATTCCACCACCGGTCGAAGTGCACCACGTGTGAGGCCGCGGTGAGGTTGAGGCCG
>QHSA01000205.1 GCA_003220315.1 Candidatus Rokuibacteriota bacterium | reverse complement strand
CGAGTGGCCGAGTTCGTCGCGCTCGACCGTCGCCGACATCTTCGCGAGCGGGACGTAGCTCGACTCGCGCCAGTCGCGCGCGTGGAAGGCCCCGTTGAGGTCCACGAAGAAATGGAAGTAGGCGTCGTCCGCCCACGTCTCGCGCGGCAGGTGGAAGGCGTAGTGGGCGTACGGGACGTCGCGCAGCGCGAAGTCGTGCTGGAGCCCGACCGCGATGCGGTGGAACATGATCGCGTGCTTGAGCTCTTCGGCGAGGTACTCGGCCTTGAGGAGCTTCGCCTCCGCGGTCGGGAACAGCGCCTCGGCGATGTCGAGGCAGGTTGCCATGAAGCCGAGGAAGCTCTTGTTGCCCGCCCGCTCGCCCTCGTGGCGCAGCATCTTGATCAGGAGCTCCTTGTACTCGTGTGGCAGGGGCTCGCCTTCGTCGAAGCGATAGGTCGGCCGGCTCACCTGAGAGGTGAGCGCGGGCAGGGGATCGCCCTGGGCGTAGGCCGATCGCCAGAAGGGCCAGCGGGCGGTGCGCCCCCGCCGCTCGGCGTCCTCGATCACGCTCATCTCGCTCGGCAGTCCGGATCCGTCCGCCATCGTCCCTCGCTCACCCGGCGAAGCGTTGTCGTGCGGCCTGCCAGCGCGGGGCGTCGAGCTGGCGCACGCGCTCGCTCTGATGCCCGCACGGGCAGCCGAGAAGCCCCGACGCGTAGAGGTCGAACTGTTCGGCGACCAGCGCGGCGGCCATGCCCGGCAGGAGCCGGTCGCCCACGTTTCCGACCATGCGCCCACACCCGGCGCAGAGGAGGCGGTAGTAGGTCCCGTACGCCGCCGGCGCGTCCAGCGTGATCCCCACCGAAGCGTACGCCTGCCGGATCTCCTCGACGATCTCGCCCACGGCGCGATTCTACCCGCGCGGCCGCTCCGGCGCGAGAGGCGTATAATCCGCTCATTCGTCGACGGGTCGGTGCAGACACCCGGAAAGGAGAGGGTGATGGCCACTCAGACCGGCGCGACCGCTTCAACCACTCCCGAGGCTCGAACGATGGCGCTCGCTCAGGAGGGCCTGATCGCCGGCCTCGTCGGCGCCGCGACCATCGCGGTCTGGTTCCTACTCCTCGACTCGCTCAGCGGTCGGCCGCTCTACACGCCCACGGTGCTCGGCACCGCGCTCTTCCGGCGGGGCGCCACGACGCCCCTGTCCGAGGTGCTGCCCGACCTCGAGATGGTCCTCATGTTCACCTGGGTCCACGGCCTGGTCTTCGTGGCGATCGGCGGCATCGTGGCGCGCCTCCTCGCGCTCGCCGAGCGCAACCCGAACTTGGGCTTCGGCATCCTGATGCTCTTCGTCTTCTTCGAGTGCGGGTTCGTCGTCGGCGCGATGTTCTTCGCCGAGCCGATCCTGCACGCGCTCGCATGGCCCGCGGTGCTCGTCGCCAACGTGCTCGCGGCGGCGGCGATGGGCGGCTACTTCTGGGTGCGTCACCCGAATCTCAGGGTGCAGCCATAGGTCGGGTATACTGACGAGGCCTGACCCCGTCGTCTAGCCAGGCCAAGGACGCGACCCTTTCAAGGTCGAGATCGCGGGTTCGAATCCCGCCGGGGTCACCACCGTAATCTCTGGCACTTCTGAATTTCGTCACGCCGGTTGGTCTCGAGCCCGCCCTAACCGTTGGACCTGGCACGAACCTCGCCTATCGAGATCGCTGGTTCATAAGGCGTTCGCACGCTCCTCGGGCGAGGCTCGAGAGCCGGCGGCGAACACCTCGGAAATTCAGGACAAGGACACGGGGCGGTGAGGCCGTTGCATCGAGCGTCGGGGAAATCCCTGTGTCAACGAGGACGTCCCTTGTCAGGCCGGCACGTTTCGTGCGCGCATATGGTCAGGGTGAGGGTGTCACGATCGATGGGACGGCATCCGAACGGGGCCGGGGAGTCTGGATCCACTGGACCGCCTGGGCGACACGCTCAAGCCCGCAGAAAATGACCCTAATTAAAGGAAAACGTTGACTATTATGTCCGCGTTGCAGGCGTTGATCGAGAAATCCAAGGCGAAGCAGAATACATTCTTTGAGCTGCTTGGATTTGTGGTCCTTGCCGCGGGTATTTTTTGCGGCCTTGCTCTCCTCACTTACGACCCTACCGACCCGACCCAGATCGCCACGACGAGCGAAACCTACCGAAATATGGGCGGACCAGTGGGCGCCTGGCTCGCCAGTGTGTTGCTCAGCACCCTGGGGATGGTCAGCTTGCTGATCGCGGTTGTGCTGTTCTTTTGCGGCGGGCTTATGGCCCTCGGCTTCATTCGCTGGCCGAAGCCCAAACGTCTTGTGGGCTTCGCCGTCATCGTCGTGGTTTTGTCCGGACTCGTTCATATTGAGCAACCGAATCTAGGCACGACGCATCTGCCCCATGGTCTTGGCGGTGTGATCGGCACGTTCCTCGGCAACAACCTTCTGAAGAGTATCGGTTACGGGGGCGCGGTCATCGGGTTGACGTTTGCAGGCGTCGCTGGCCTGGTGATGAGCGGTAACTTGACGGCTTCCAATACGGCAAAATTTGTCGAGTACCTGCTCTTTCTCCTGCAACGCCTGGCCAGCCGACCTGCGGGCCAAGACAGCAAGAGACGACTGGCGTCGCTTACCAGCCCCCTCCCAAGTGAGACGACAGCCCAAGCCAATGGCGGAAATGGTAAGCGTACCGCCCAATCGATGACTGCGGACCAGGGCGACGAGGATGAAATTGACGTTCCACTCGACCTCACCTCCGCAGTGCCGAAAAATGGGAAACCCGACCCCAACATGTTTCAGACTAGCAAGGTCAATTCTTCAAGAAAGACCGACTTCAGCCTCCTGGTGAAGCAGCTCGAAGGTCACCTGCGTGAATTCAAGATTGAAGGCAAGATCACCAACACGACCGAGGGCCCGGTCGTCACGACGCTGGAATATGAACCAGGCGCGGGAACCAAAGCCGCAAGAATCGTCAGCATCGCGAACGACATTGCCCGCATGTTGCGCGCTCAAAGTGTGCGGGTGATTCCAGCGCTGCCCGGCAAAAATACCGTCGGCATCGAGATCCCCAGTGAGCAACGGAGCATCATTCGGTTCGGTGATGTGGTGAAGAGTGCCAGATTCCGTTCCGAAGAGCTCACCCTGCCAGTGGCCCTCGGAGTCGACACCTTTGGCAACCCGGTGATCGAAGATCTGGTGCAGATGCCTCACCTGTTACTTGCTGGCACGACCGGCTCAGGCAAGAGCGTCTTTATCAATGACCTCATTGCGGGACTCGTCTGCAAGAATAGCGCTAAGGAAATGCGTTTCGTCTTTATCGACCCCAAGATGGTCGAATTGGCGGCTTACAAAAACTTACCCCACCTTGCCTGTCCGGTGATCAGCGATGTGAAGACCCAGGCCAGAGCCGTCCTCCACCGCTTGGTGGCGGAGATGGAAAATCGCTACGAGATGATGCTCGCGCTCGAGGCGCGAAATATTCAAGAGTTCAATGAAACGATCCGCACACGACGCCGCAGTGAATTCGTCACATTCAGCGGTAAATGGCATCCCCTGCCCTACGTGGTGTTCCTCATCGATGAATTTGCCGACCTGATCCTCATTCTTGGCAAGCCGGCTGAAGAACTTATCACGCGCCTGGCCCAAAAAGCTCGCGCGGCCGGGATTCACCTGGTCATCGCCACCCAGCGCCCCTCCGTGAATGTCGTCACCGGTTTGATTAAGGCAAACTTTCCTACCCGCATTGCGTTTCGTGTCCAGAGTGGTGTCGATTCACGCACCATTCTCGATGCGATCGGCGCCGAGACCTTGCTCGGCAAGGGGGATCTTCTCTACCAGTCGGCCGGCAGAATCCAAAGACTTCACGCGGCTCTGCTCGAAGACAACGAAGTCAGGAAGCTGGTGAGGGCCTGCGCCTGAAGCCGAAACGGGGTCGCCTCGATGCATGCCTTTAGCGAGATGATCGGCTGACGTTCATTCCGTGCCGCTGCCCGCACCGGCGGGCACGCGCGGTCGGCAGTCCCCGCACCGTTCAGAGGTGCTTCACGCGGGCGAATGTGTTACTCGTTGACCGTGAGGTGCGGCCATGCCCGAGCGAGACCCTGAAATCGTAGCCCCCGGCCAGGGACGACGCCGGGAGTCAGTGGAGTTCGTCTCCCAGCCAGCGAAGCTGCTGCGGATCGCGTCGATGATTCGAGAGGTCCTCCAGGATGTCCGCCAATCCTCGGTGGACGAACCTGGCCGGAAACGCCTACGCGAGATCTACGATCGGGCGGTGGGCGAGTTGAAGGAAGGCTTGTCCGAGGATCTGCAGCACGAGCTGGGCACGCTCACGATCCCTCTCGAGGGAACCCCAAGCGAGTCGGAAATCCGAATCGCCCAGGCCCAGCTGGTCGGATGGTTGGAAGGATTGTTCCAGGGAATTCAGGCCGCCCTCTGGGCGCAGCACATGCAGGCGCGGGCTCAGTTCGACGAGATGCGCCGTCGAGGACTGCCACCTGGTTCCCCTGAGCAGCAGTCCGGCGACCGCGAGCCGGGTCAGTATCTCTAGGGCCCACTCCGGTCCCATCGCCGCGGATGACGGAAGCGATCATGTCCGGCGCGGGCCCGCCGGGGTCGCGCCCTACTCGTCGGTCGGCGACTCCTCGGCATCGATCGCTGAGACGCGATTGAAGCTCACGGCGAGGCGCCCGGACACATCGGTCTCGAGGATCAGTCCGTCGTCGGTCAGCTCGATCAGCGTCCCGATGATCGGCCGCGGGGAGCTCAGCACGGAGACGGCGACGCGCCGTCCCCTGTAGCCGGCGGCTTCGGCCCGCCACAACACCCCCATGACCCGGCCGAGATCGTGCACCTCCCGGATCGTGCCGAGGCCCGGCACGGTGTGCGCTTCCGCCGCCTCTTGGCTCATTCCCTCCTCAGTGGCGACGCTCGCGGGCAGACTCGCCGGCGGTGGAGCTGGCGCTGCGAACGTCGTCACGAAGGGGCTGGGCGTCGCCGTGACGCCCGCGGGCTCCGCGGCGGCGAGCGGTGCTGGCTCGGCCGCCGGGCGACTGGCTGCCGGCGCCGGGAGTGCCGCAGCGCGTGCCCAGGCTCCTGGTGCCGGCCCGACGGTAGCCCGCGGCGCTTCGGCGCTTGCCCGAGCAGTCGAACGCGACGCGGACTCCGCCGCCCGCCTGAGCGCCAGGATGAGGTCGGACATCTGCCCCATGAGCCGTCGGAAAACCCAAAAGCCCAGGAGGGCGACGGCGAGGGCCAGGCCGAGCCCCACCTGAGCCTGCAGCCTCGAGAGCGCGCCGAGGGAGTGGACCGTCCAGACGAAGAGGAGGAGCGGCAGGATGGCGGTCAGGGCGAACACCGCCGAGGCGGCCTGCCGAAGCGTGTTGGACCGCGTCTGCGGCCTCGCTGCGCCCGCGCCCTCGGACGGCGTCGCCATCAGTCTTGATCCTAGAGAACAAATCACCAATTCGCCCAAAGAAAACCGCGCCCGTCCAGGCGCTACGGGCGCACGCCGATCTCATCGCAGAGCGCGTCAGAAGCGCTCCCGGTTCGCCCACGCAACTCGAAGGTCCTCGAGGCGTGGACGACCCTGCCGAAGGCCCGCCGGAGCGCCGCTTCGAAGGCGCGCTTTTCGGGGGGATCGGTATCGGCGATGGCGGGGAAGACCATACGGAGATAGCTCGGGTCGCTCCAGTGGTGCTCGATGACCACCCATTGTGCCTCGCCCACGACGCGCGCGCAGGTCTCACGGAAGTGCTCCACCGGCGTGTACGCGGGCGTCATCACGTCGATCGCTGCGACGTGCCGGCGCCCCGTCAGGTAGGGGAGCATGGGGCAGAAGGGGTAGAAGAAGAAGGCGTCGCCGGGGGGCGTGCGATCCAGCTGAGCCACGAGGGCCGTGAAGTCTCCCGCGAAGTCGTCTGCCGACAGACCGCGGCCCGGGACGACGAGCCCCCGCGCCGTCGGCACGGGGCGTGATCGGCTCGCGACCGTGACCACCTCGAGCGCACCTCGGACACCGGGGAGGCAGAGGCCGATCAAGAGCGCACCGACGGCGAGGCGCCCGCGGCGCCCAAGATGTCCGAGCAGATCCGTCACGGCGAGCGCGAAGAGCGGGCAGGCGAGCGCCACGGTGAAGGCGATGTGAGTGGCATCGCCGCGCGGGTAGATGCCAAGCAGGCCGACCACGGCGAGCGCCAGCGCCGCGTCGAAGCGCGACTCGCGCAGTCGTGCTCCGCGCGCGAGGGCCAGGGTCGCGCCGGCGAGCACGAAGGTCACGGGAAAGAGCGCGACGAGAGCCCAGGTCTGCGAGG
Organism: Candidatus Rokuibacteriota bacterium; assembly: GCA_003220315.1. Lineage (GTDB taxonomy): Bacteria > Methylomirabilota > Methylomirabilia > Rokubacteriales > CSP1-6 > 20CM-2-70-11. Next base: position 2,410 of record QHSA01000205.1, on the reverse strand, counting down.
ACACCCAACTGCCGAAGGGGACGGGTTGGATCCAGGCGTGGTGCCGGGCCGGGAACCTGATCACATCGTCGAACGCCGAAGAGAGGGTTCCCCGTGCGGCGAGGTAGATGATCATCGCCGCCGGAACGAGGGCTTCGCCGGCGATCGCGCTCGCCAGCCGGGAGCGGTCCCTGGGGAGGGTGAGAAGCACCGCGACGACGGCGACGCACAGGAGCGCGCCCCGCGTCTGGGTGATCATGGCGGCGGTGCCGGCGAACAGTCCGGCGGTGAAGGCAGCCCCCCGGCGAGGCGCGCCGTCGAGTGCCAGGAACAGGCCCGCGGCCGAGGCCATCGAGGCTCCCGTGGTGAGCCAGTGGTGGTGGACGCCGGTCCAGTCGCCCTGCGAGAAGACGGCCCAGGCGATCGCGAGCAGCGCCGCGAGGGGACGGGAGCCGGACGCGAGACGGGCCGTGGCGTAGACAAGGGCGGCGATCGCCGCGACGACGCACACGGCAAGCACCCGCACCGAGGCGAAGCCGACGCCGAAGAGCTTCATCCAACTCGCGACGATCAGGAAGCCCCCGGGCGGGAGGAACTCGAAGAAGTCGCGATAGAGCACCTCGCCGCCGAGGATCCGCGCCGCCCCGTGGAGCAGGACGCCTTCATCGCCGAGCCACTCGACGTAGCGGAAGAACGGGGCGCAGACGAGCGCCGCGCCCAGCGCGACTCCGTAGAGCAGCGGATCGCGGAGGAGCGATGGGCGCCGGGTCAGCATCCGCCTTGAGTCGGTGTTCTGACAGTCTGTGGCATGCGCGGGGCCATATGGTCGCTCGTTTCCGATGTTATGTTCCCGATTTTTTGGATTATTCCCATGGCATCCATCTTGCGGGAATACACCGACACCAGGAGGTCACTCGAGCCGGTCGTTGGAAGCGATGGATCAAGCGAAGCCAAGAGTCCTGGTCGTCGACGACGATCCTCTCACGCGCTCCCTCCTCAGCATCGCGCTACAGTCACAAGCGTTCGAGGTCATCCCCGCGGGGGATGCCGGAACGGCTCTCGAACACGTGAGGTCGGAGGCGCCGGAGATCGTGATTCTGGATCTCCGGCTGCCCGGGCTCGATGGGATGGAGGCTCTGCGCAAGTTCAAGGAGATCGCGCCGGAGCTCCCGGTCGTCATCCTCACAGGGTACGGAGACGTCCCGTCAGCGGTCGAGGCCATGCGGCTCGGCGCGTACGACTTCCTGACCAAACCCGTTGAGCCTGCAAAGATTCTCGTCGTGGTCCGGCGCGCCCTCAAGCATCAGGCGCTGGGCACGGAGCTCAAAGAGCTCAGGCGGCTCGGGCAACGTGACGCGCTCCGCTGGCTCATGGGCCGGGGCCAGGAGATCCAGCAGGTGATCCAGCAGATCAAGCAAGTCGCCGACTCCAACTTCACCATCCTGATCCAGGGCGAGACCGGCACAGGGAAAGAGCTGGTGGCTCGCTCGATCCACCAGCTCAGTGCCCGCCGCGAGAAGCCCTTCGTGGCTCTGGACTGCGGCGCGATTCCCGAAACGCTGATCGAGTCGGAATTGTTCGGCTACGAGAAGGGCGCGTTCACCGGGGCGGACCGGCGAAGGGAGGGGCACTTCCAGCTGGCTCAGGGTGGGACGCTGTTCCTCGACGAGATCGTCAACCTTCCCTTTCCAACGCAGGCAAAGCTTCTCCGGACGCTCGAGGAGCGCCAGGTGCAGGTCCTCGGGGCCAAAGGCCCGCTTCCGGTCGATGTGCGGATCATCGCGGCGGCCAACGTCCCCATGGACGGCGAGATTCGAACGGGCCGATTCCGCCAGGATCTCTATTACCGCCTGAACGAATTCGTCATCGTCGTGCCCCCGTTGCGGGAGCGTGTGGAGGACATCGTGTACCTGGCGGAGCGATTTCTGGCCGAGGCCTCGATGGAGCTCCAGCGCCCGGTGCGCGGAATCTCGGACGAGGCCGTCCAGGTTCTCCTCGGGTATCACTGGCCGGGCAACGTCCGCGAGCTCAGGAACGTGATTCGCCGGGCCGTCCTCCTGAGCTCGGATCTCGTCGAACCCGCGCATCTCCTGCCCCTGCCCGCGAACAGCGCGGAGGCACGTCCAGTGGAGGTCTCGGCGTTTTTGCCTCCCGGGCTTCCGCTCAGGGAGATGGCCCGCATGGCCGCCGCCGAGGCTGAGCGGCGGGCGATCCGGCAGGCGCTACGAACGGCCCGGGGCAACAAGAGCGAAGCGGCCCGAATTCTCTCGACGGATTTCAAGACTCTTCACCTCAAGATGAGACGCTACGGCATCCGACCGGGGGAATTGTCCTAGGCTGTCCTCGTTTTTTGTCTTCCCGTGCTTCGCTCAGGCGTTTGCCTGGCCGAAATTCGAGGAAACCCCTAGGAGGTGTGGCACCCGGGCCAGAA
>QHSA01000283.1 GCA_003220315.1 Candidatus Rokuibacteriota bacterium | reverse complement strand
CCGGCCGCCGAGCAGGAGGTCATCCTCGACCTCATGAAGTTCATGCGGCGGCCGGAGCAGCAGGTGCTGACGTGGAAGGCATTCATCGGCCCCTCCATCAAGGCGGCGACGCTCGACCGGGCGCCCGCCGACATCCAGACGCTCGTGAGGGAGCACTGGCGGCCCGAGTACACCGACATGGAGAAGAAGTACAGGATCGTCGCCCAGCTCCCCGTGAAAGACCTGATCGCCGCGATGGACCGGTGGGACAGGGAGGTGGGCGCGCAGCGGATCAAGAAATTCTAGCGTGAGCCAAGACTGAATGGCCGCTCTGACGACTGGGAGGTACTTTGAAGGCCCTCGTTGGCGCGACGGATTTCTTTGGCTGGTCGATCCTCAAGACCGTGCGCGCCAGGCTATCGATAGCAACGGGCACCGTGAGACTCTGTGCGAAGTCCCAGACGTCCCCGCGGGCATGGGGTTTCTGCCAACGGGCGAGACGGTCGTCACGGCCATGTTCCAACGGTCACTGCTCAGGTACTCCGGCGGGCGAGTGACGACGTACGCCGACCTCTCGAACGTCGCGCGCGGCACGATCGACGACATGGTCATCGATGGTGAGGGACGCTCCTTCGTCGGCGATCTCGGATTCGACCTGCGCCCAGACGTCCCCGCGGGCATGGGGTTTCTGCCAACGGGCGAGACTGTCGTCACGGCCATGTTCCAACGGTCACTGCTCAGGTACTCCGGCGGGCGAGTGACGACGTACGCCGACCTCTCGAACGTCGCGCGCGGCACGATCGACGACATGGTCATCGATGGTGAGGGACGCTCCTTCGTCGGCGATCTCGGATTCGACCTGCGGCAGAACGTCCCCGCCGCTGCGACCGGCGGATTGGTCCTCGTGACAGCAGAGGGCGTCGCCCGGATCGGCGCGACCGGACTCCACTTTCCCAACGGCATCGCAGTATCGGCCGACAACTGCAGCCTGATCGTTGCTGAAAGCAACGGCGATTGCCTTTCGCAATTCGAGATCGGCTCGGACGGCTCGCTCACATTCCGCCGCCGCTTCGCCCACATCGGCGAGCCCGATGGAATCTGCCTCGATCGCGAGGGGGGTGTCTGGGTCGGCGCGTTCAAAGAAGATTCCGTCGTCCGCGTTGATTGCGAAGGGCACATGACGGACCGGATCGCCCTGCCGGGCCGCGGCATCGCATGCGCGCTTGGCGGTGCGGATCGCCGCAGCCTCTTTTGCATAAGCGCTCAGACCACGCACGAAGGACTGGCGCGAGGCGAATCGACTTCCCGTGTCGATATGGTCCGCGTCGCTATTCCCGGCGCAGGGCATCCGTAGCTGGGCCGCGCTGAGAAGCCATTTCGACCGGCGAGCTGATTTTCTTTCGGCTCAGGGATAGCTTGATCACGAGCCTCGCGTTCCGCCTCACCAAGCGCTTCGGCGCGAAGGTCGTCCTCGACGACCTGACCCTCGAGGTGCGCGGGCGCGAGTTCGTCACCGTTCTCGGGCCCTCGGGGTGCGGCAAGTCCACCGCGCTCAACCTGCTCGCGGGGCTCATCCCGCCGACGCGCGGCGAGATCCGGCTCGACGGCGTCCGGATCGACGGGCTGCCGCCCGAGCGCCGCGGCTTCGGCATGGTCTTCCAGAACTACGCCCTCTTCCCCCACCTCACCGTCGGGGCGAACGTGGCGTTCGGGTTAGTCCTGCGCAGCCGCGGCAAGGCCGAGATCGCCGAGCGCGTGCGGCGCATGCTCGAGCTGGTGCGGCTCACCGGCTTCGCGGATCGCTACCCGGGCCAGCTCTCGGGCGGCCAGCAGCAGCGCGTCGCCATCGCCCGCGCGCTCGCCGTCGAGCCCCGGGTGCTCCTCCTCGACGAGCCGCTGTCGAACCTGGACACCAAGCTCCGGCTCGAGATGCGGGGTGAGATCAAGCGTCTGCACGCCGACCTCGGGCTCACGTCGATCTACGTGACCCACGACCAGGCCGAGGCGCTCTCGCTCTCCGACCGGGTCGTCGTCCTGTGCGACGGTCGGGTGATTCAGGCCGGCACGCCCGCCGAGATCCACGACCGACCGCAGACCGTGTTCGTCGCGGACTTCATGGGCTACCGGAACTTCTTCCCGCTGACCGTGGCCTCGGAGGAGGGTGACACGGTCCTCGCCCGAGGGGAGGCCCTGGCGCTGCGGGGGCGCACCGTGGTACCCCTCCGACCGGGAGACGCCGCCGTTGCCGCGGTGCGACCCGAAGACGTGGAGACGACCACGGAGCCGCCCGGCCCGAACGTGGTGCGCGGGACGGTGCGGCTCACCGAGTACCTCGGCCGCGAGCACGGCGTCGAGGTCGCGCTCGAGGGCGGGCCGACCCTCACGGTCAGCCTTGCGCATCCCGTCGCCGTCGGGAGCGCGCTCGCGCTCCGGCTCCCGCCCGAGCGCGTGGTGATCCTGCCGGCGGAGGGCGACGCCCGGTGAGGGTCGTCGCGCTGCTCGTCCCGTCGGTCGCGTACCTCCTCGCCATGTTCGTGTTCCCGTTCGCCTACGGCGTGCTCCTCTCGCTCCGCCCGAAGGGCGGGGGGGTCTCGCTGGCGAACTACGTCGCCTTCTTCCTCGACCCGTGGCAGGCGCGCACGATCTGGGTGACCGCGTCGATCGCCGTGCCCAACACGCTCCTCACCGTGCTGCTCGCGCTGATCGTCGCCTACGCGATGCGCCGGGGCATCTGGCTCGAGCGCACCATCACGACGGCGCTGGTCCTCCCCATCGCGCTCGGCACGGTGCTCGTCGCCGAGGGCATCAACGGCTTCTACGGCCCCAAGGGGTGGCTCACCCAGGTGCTGCTGGCGCTGGGCCTGGCCGAGCCGACGCGCCTCACGCACAACTACACGGGCGTGATGCTGGCGCTCTTCCTCCAGCACTTCCCGTTCTGCTTCCTGATGCTGCTCGGCTACATCTCAGGCATCGACCCGGCGCTCGAGGCCTCCGCGCGCGTGCTCGGTGCCGGCCCGTGGGCGGTCTTTCGTCGAGTGATGTGGCCGCTCATCGCACCCGGCGTCGCCATCGCGGGGGCACTCGTCTTCGTGATGAACTTCGGGGTCTTCCCCTCGGCGGTGCTCGTCGGCCAGCCGGCCGGCGCGACGCGGACGATCGCGATCGCGGCGTACCAGGAGGCGTTCGAGCATTACGACATGCCCATGGCCTCGGCGATCGCCGTCGTGATGGGCGTCTGCCAGCTCGCCGGGCTCGCCGTGATCCTGTTCCTCCGCCGCCGGATGGCGGGGACGGGCGTGGCGACCATGGGCGCGGGGAAGCGCTGATGCGCGGCCGGCTCTGGCGCCTCGCCGTCTTCCTGTTCGTCGTCGGCTTCGTCCTGAACCTCGCCGGAGTCGTGGGCCACGTGCTCGTGTCGTCGCTCGCGCGGCGCTGGTTCGCGACTCCGCTCCCCGGCGCGCTCACGACGGAATGGTACGCGTACGCGTGGCGCGAGTTCCAGCTCGACCAGGTCCTCGGCGTGACGCTGACGGTCGCCGGCACCGTCACCGCGGCGGCGCTCGTCCTCGGCTTCCCCGCCGCCTACCTGCTCGCGCGGCACGACTTCCGCGGGAAGGGCCCGCTACTCCTGCTCTTCTTTCTGCCGCTCCTGATTCCACAGATGACCTACGGCATCCCGCTGGCGACGACGCTCTACCGCTACCGCATCGGTGGGACCGTCGCCGGCGTGATCGCGGCCAACCTCGTGCCGATGCTCCCGCTCGCGATCTTCGTGCTCCTGCCTTTCGTCGAGCAGATCAGCGTGAGCCTCGAGTGGGCGGCCCGCGTGCACGGCGCCACGCGCCTCGGGGTCGTGCGCCGGGTCATCGTCCCGCTGGCGCTGCCCGGTCTCCTCACCGCGGGGCTCCTGGTCCTCGTCAGCACGGTCGCGAACTTCGAGCTGACCTTCCTCCTCTCGGGCGCGGGCTCGCAGACCCTCGTCGTCGCGCTCTACTACGCGGTCTTCGCCGCCGGGATGCGCCCCATCTACTCGGTGGACGCGATGGCCGTGATCTACATGGCCGTGGTCCTGGCCGTCCTCGTGCTGGCGCTCCGTTTCGTGCGCCCGACGCAGATGGTCTTCCGC
>QHSA01000204.1 GCA_003220315.1 Candidatus Rokuibacteriota bacterium | reverse complement strand
ATCTCCTTCATCGCGTTGTTCCCCCCGAGCGCCGCGATCGCCAGGACCACGGCGTAGATCGCCGTCGTGAGGGCGACGCGCCGGCTGAACCGCTTCTCGCGCCGCTCCTCGAGCTCCTCGGGGTTCGGCAGCTCGAGCTCAGGCACGCGGCGGCGTCGAGCCCTTGCGGATTTCCTCGCGCATCGCGTCCTTGCCGGCCTCGAAGGCGCTCAGGAGGCGCTGGGTCTGCTCCTCGAAGAGCTCCCGGCTCTTGTCGAGCCACTCCCCCGCGCGCCCCTGCGCCTCGGCCGCGAACTCTCCGGCCTTCTTCGCCACCTCGCCGCTCTGCTGGGTGAGGAGCTCGCGCGTCTCCTGGCCGGTCCTGGGCGCCAGCAAGAGGGCCGCCGCGGCGCCCAGCACCGTGCCGAAGAAGAACCAGCCCAGGTATCCCGCCGCGTTGCCTTGGTCGTCACTCATGGTCGTCTCCTTGTTCCTTCCGGAGGCGATGGACGAACGCCTCCACGCCTTTCTTGACGCCGGCCGCCACGCCGACGATCTGCCCGGCGCGTGTCAGGCCGCCCAGCACTCCCACGAGCCGCGCGAACCCGTCGGCGACGCTCTCGACCTTCTCGGCCACGGCACCGATGCGCTCGAGCTCCCGACCCGCCTCGCGCGTGAGCGCGCGGACGTCCTCGGTCAGCGCGTGGGCCTGGCCCACGAGGGGCCGCAGCTCCTCCTCGACGATCGTCAGCACACCCGCGGCGCGCTGCGCGACCCGCCGGAGCGCCCAGACGGCCGCCACGAGCGCCAGCATCAGCGCGAGGGCGGCCAGGGTCAGGAGCGTTTGGGCCCAGAGAGGCATGGGGTCTGAATTATTGGTGGAAAACGGAGCGAAAGTCAATGAAACTAGGAGCTTGATGTGCCCTCAAGATAAGTTCGACGAGCTTCGTCGGCGCCACGTGGAGGCCGAGCTCGCCGGCGGCGAGGATCGGATCCGCCGGCAGCACAAGGCCGGAAAGAAGACCGCGCGCGAGCGGCTCGAGCTCCTGCTCGACCCGGGCTCCTTCACGGAGATCGACAAGTTCGTCGTGCACCAGACCCAGGACTTCGAAATGCAGAAACAGAAGATTCCCGGGGACGGGGTGGTGACCGGATCGGGCCGGATCCACGGTCGGCCGGCCTTTGTATTCGCCCAGGACTTCACCGTCTTCGGTGGCTCCCTCTCGGAGGCGTACGCCCGCAAGATCTGCAAGGTGATGGACCTGGCGATGAAGACCGGCGTGCCGATCGTCGGGCTGAACGACTCCGGCGGCGCGCGGATCCAGGAGGGCGTGGTCTCGCTCGCGGGGTACGCCGACATCTTCCTGCGCAACACCCTCGCCTCCGGCGTCGTGCCGCAGATCTCCGCGATCATGGGGCCGTGCGCCGGGGGCGCCGTGTACTCGCCCGCGATCACGGACTTCGTCTTCATGGTGAGGAACACGTCCTACATGTTCGTCACGGGCCCCGACGTCATCCGGGCCGTGACGCACGAGGCCGTGTCCGCGGAGGAGCTGGGCGGCGCCACCACGCACACCACCACGTCGGGCGTCGCCCATTTCGCCGCGGACAGCGAGGAGGAGTGCCTCGCGCTGATCCGCGAGCTGCTGACCTTCCTGCCGCAGAACAACCTCGAGGATCCGCCCCTCCGTCCCACGCAGGATCCGGTCGACCGGCGCGACGAGTCGTTGCAGACGATCGTGCCGGACCAGCCGAACAAGTCCTATGACATGCACGCGATCATCCGGACGGTGCTGGACGATCGGTATTTCTTCGAGGTCCAGGCGGCCTTCGCGCCGAACATCGTCGTCGGCTTCGGGCGGCTCGGCGGCCGGCCCGTCGGGATCGTCGCGAACCAGCCCGCCCACCTGGCCGGGTGCCTCGACATCAATGCGTCGCTGAAGGCGGCGCGCTTCGTGCGGTTCTGCGACTGCTTCAACCTCCCGCTCGTGACGTTCGAGGACGTGCCGGGCTTCTTGCCGGGGACCGCGCAGGAGTTCGGCGGCATCATCAAGCACGGCGCGAAGCTCCTCTACGCCTTCTGCGAGGCGACGGTGCCCAAGCTGACCGTGATCACGCGCAAGGCGTACGGCGGCGCCTACTGTGTCATGTCCTCGAAGCACATCCGGGGCGACGTGAACTTCGCCTACCCGACGGCCGAGATCGCGGTCATGGGGCCCGACGGCGCCGTGAACATTCTCTACCGGCGCGAGACGGAGCAGGCGAAGGACGCCGCGGCGTTCAAGGAGGAGAAGACACGGGAGTACCGCGAGAAGTTCGCGACCCCGTACGTGGCCGCCGAGCGCGGGTACGTCGACGAGGTCATCGAGCCGAAGGACACGCGCGCGCGCCTCATCGCCGCCCTGGAGCTGATCCGCACGAAGCGCGACGCCAACCCGCCACGGAAGCACGGGAACCTCCCCCTATGACCGCCGGGCGAGACCCCGAGCCCCCGCGCAAGCCCGTCTACGGTCCGGACGACGTGCGGAGCGAGCGGTGGCGGGACGACCTCGGCGAGCCCGGTGCGTTTCCGTTCACGCGCGGGATCCACCGCGAGATGTACCGGGCGCGGCGCTGGACCATGCGACAGTACGCCGGCTTCGGCTCGGCCGCCGAGACGAACAAGCGCTACCGCTTCCTGCTCGAGCAGGGCCAGACGGGGCTGTCGGTCGCCTTCGACCTGCCGACGCAGATGGGCTACGACCCGGACGCGCCGCTGGCGCGCGGCGAAGTCGGCAAGGTCGGGGTCTCGATCGCGTCGATCGAGGACATGGAGGACCTCTTCGAGGGGATCCCGCTCGACCGTGTGTCGACGTCGATGACCATCAACGCCACGGCGTCCGTCCTGCTCGCCCTCTACGTCGCCACGGCGAAGCGGCGGGGGATCGCCGCGACGGCGCTCGCCGGGACCGTGCAGAACGACATCCTCAAGGAGTACATCGCGCGCGGGACCTACATCTTCCCGCCGGGCCCCTCGATGCGGCTCTGCACCGACACCTTCGCCTACTGCCGCGACCACGTGCCGCGCTGGAACACGATCTCGATCTCCGGGTACCACATGCGTGAGGCGGGATGCACCGCGGCCCAGGAGGTCGCGTTCACGCTCGCCAACGGCATGGCCTACGTCCGCGCGGCGCTCGACGCCGGCCTCGGGGTCGACGAGTTCGCGCCGCAGCTCTCGTTCTTCTTCAACGCCCACAACAACCTCGTCGAGGAAGTCGCGAAGTTCCGGGCGGCGCGGCGGCTCTGGGCGCGGATCATGCGGGACACGTTCGGCGCGCGCGATCCGCGGTCACTGGCCCTGCGCTTCCACGCCCAGACCGCGGGCAGCATGCTGACGGCGCAGCAGCCCGAGAACAACATCGTCCGGGTGGCCGTCCAGGCGCTGGCGGCGGTGCTGGGCGGCTGCCAGTCGCTCCACACGAACTCGATGGACGAGGCGCTCGCGCTCCCGACGGAGCGCGCGGTGCGCATCGCGCTCCGGACCCAGCAGATCCTCGCCCACGAGTCGGGCGTCGCCGACGTCGTCGATCCCCTCGGGGGCGCGTTTGCGATCGAGCGACTGACGGACGAGATCGAGGAGGCCGCCCGCGCCTACATCCGGAACATCGAGGAGCTCGGTGGGGCGGTCCTCGCCATTCCGTTCATGCAGCGTGAGATCCAGGACGCGGCGTACCGGTACCAGCGGGAGGTCGAGGACAAGGCCCGCATCGTCGTGGGTGTCAACGAGTACGTCACGGACGAGTCGCCGCCCACCAACCTCTTCCAGGTCGACCCCGCCGTCGGCGATGCTCTCGCCGAGAAACTCGCGCGCGTTCGGGCGAAACGCGAGCGCGGCGAGGCGGAAGGCGCGCTCGACGCGCTCGAGACCGCCGCGCGCGGCTCCCAGAACCTCGTCGCCTGCATCGTGCGGGCGGTCGAGGCGCACGTCACGCTCGGCGAGATCTGCGACCGGCTTCGCGGCGTCTTCGGGGTCCACGCGCCGTCGGTGACGTTTTGACCCGCCCTCACGCCCGGGTCCTCGGCGCGCTCGTGGCGCTCGGGCTCCTGGTGCACGAAGGACCGGCGAGCGCCGGACTCGCCGACCGCGTGGGCGCGACCTTCGTGCTGATGGCCGAGGACTTCGTGCGCGCGTTCCAGCCGGTCGAGGGGCTCGTCGTGGGGGTCGAGGGCGACGCGCTCTACCTCGATGTCGGGGAGAGTCGCGGCGCGCAGACGGGCCAGGAGCTGACGATCTTCCGCCGCGGTGAGGAGTTCTACCACACGGTGACCGGTAAACCGCTCGGGCATTACGAGGAGACCCTCGGCTGGGCGCAGATCCGGCGCGTCCAGGCGCGGTTCTCCGAGGCCGTGTACGTGCCCCTCGAGGGCAAGCCGCGCCCGGAGGTGGACGACGGCGTGCGCATCACGCGGGGGCGCATCAAGATCGCGATCACACCCGTGCTCGACCTCACCCAGTCGAAAGCGGACCTGCGTCGCGTGCCCTATCTGCTCGCGATCGTGCTCGAGCGCTCGAAGCGGTTCCAGGTGACGGACCCGCTCGCCGTCGGCGAGGTCTTCGCGCCTGGTGGGGCGCGCGTCGAGGAGGTGCTCGGCCTGCCGAACCGGGCGACGCGGCTGGCGAGGGCGCTCGAGGTTACCGGCTGGGTGGTGCCCGTCGTGCTCGAGCGCCGCGGCGTCACCTACCTCGACACGACGTGGATCTCCGCGGTCACGGGGACTGCCCTCTTCTCGCGCCGCCAGCCTCTGGTGCCCCCGGCGGCGGCCGAGGAGCAGCGCTTCCCGTGGGAGCCGCCCGTCGAGGACTGACGCGCAGGGCGAGCCGCAGCACGTCGCGGGGCCGCAGGGCGAGCCGCAGCCGCAGGCGAGGCGAGTCGAGTCTGTGACCGGGCCCCCGCCGCGCGAGGCGAACGAATACGCAGGGCGAGCCGCAGCACGTCGCGGGGCTGGGGCCCCGCCGTGCGAGGCGAACGAATACGCAGGGCGAGCCGCAGCACGTCGCGGGGCTGGGGCCCCGCCGTGCGAGGCGAACGAATATAAGGTGTGTGCTATCTTATGGGCCGTTATGGGCCGGGGCACGAAGCACCGCCTCACGCTGTGGCTCGCGCTGGTCCTGGCGCTCTCCGGCTGTGCCACCGTGCGCCAGGCGCTCGGCGTCGCGTCACCCGGCGATCCGTCCGTCGCGATCAAACCCGCCGAGACCCGCTGGCTCTTGATCAAGAACCCGCGCTTCGGCGACGTGCCGAGCGAGCCGGAGTACATCTGGGTGGAGGAGGACAAGATCCCCTTCACGTTCACGGGGCTCATCAACAAGAACGCGCTCATCGCCCCGCCGGAGATCGTCGCCAAGTACGGCCCGCCGCCGGGCGGCGGCAAGATCAGCTCGCGCCAGGGCGTGCCGACGCAGACCTCGGCGCCGTCGCCGGAGCCGCCACGCACCGTGAGCACGGCGCCCGCACCGGCCCGCGCGGCGCCCCCTGCCGCGGGCGCGCGGGACGGCGCCGCCGCCGTGCCCGAGATGCCCCGGCGCGGGATGGTCGTCTACGTGGACACGACGCGGATCGTGATCGACCTCATCGCGGCCGACGGCGTCCGGCCGGGGACCGTCGTGAGCCTGCGGCGCGACAAGATCCCGCTCGTCCACCCCGTGACCGGCGAGGTGCTCGGCGAGCTCGACGAAGAAATCGGCATCGCACGTGTCACCGAAGTCCGGGAGCGATTCTCGGTCGCCAATCTTGAGACGGTGGCGTCGGGCGCGCAGATCCAGATCAAGGATCGCGTTGTCGCGAAGTAGCGTCGCCGCGTGCCCACCCCGACACTCGAGCAGGTCCTCAAGGAGCGCGTCGCCGGCCTGATCGGCGAGGACCTCGAGGCGGTCGAGGCGGAGATCCACCGGGAGCTGTACTCCCCGGTCCCGCTCATCCAGGAGATGGGGGGGTACATCGCGCGCGCCGGCGGCAAGCGGTTGCGCCCGATCCTCCTGCTGCTCGCCGCGCGCCTGGCCGGCTATCACGGTCCGCGGGGCGTGCGGCTCGGGTGCGTGGTCGAGCTGCTCCACACCGCGACCCTCATCCACGACGACGTCGTCGACCAGGCGCCGCTCCGGCGCGGACGGCCGTCGGCGAACGCCCGGTGGGGCGACGACGCCTCGCTCCTGATCGGCGACCACCTCTACTCGAAGTCGTTCGCGATGCTCGTGCGCGACAACGACCGCGCGGTGATGGAGACGCTCGCGCGGTCCACGGTGTCGATGACGGAAGCCGAGGTCTTCCAGCTCGAGCGCAAGCGGAGCGGCTTCACGTCGGAGGCCGACTACCTCCGCATCATCACGCAGAAGACGGCCTCGTTCATGTCCGCGTGCTGCCGGATCGGCGCGCTGCTCGGCGGTCTCCCGCCCGACCAGGTCGAGGCGCTCACCCGTTACGGGCTCGACATCGGGGTCGCGTTCCAGATCTCGGACGACTCGCTCGACTTCGTCGCGGACCAGGACCGTCTCGGCAAGGCGATCGGCGCGGACCTGCGCGAGGGAAAGCGGACACTCCCGCTGATCGCGATGCTCGGGCGGCTGGTACCGTCGGAGACGGAGCGCGTCCGCGCGCTCCTCCGGCGTCCGGCCCTGGTCCCGGCGGAGCTCGAGGAGATCCGCCGGCTGGTCGTCGAGCACGAGGGCGTCGAGTACGCGCGCGCGCGGGCCCACGCCTACGCGCGGGCCGCGAAGGCCGACCTCGAGGTCTTCCCGTCGTCGGAGGAGCGCGAGACGCTCGCGCTCGTGGCGGACTTCGTCGTGGATCGGGACCGCTGATGGACGGCGATCGAACGGATTGGACGCCATCGTCACGCTGACGACGGATTTCGGCGTCCGCGACCCGTACGTCGCGGAGATGAAAGGGGCGATCCTCGGGATCATACGCACGGCGGGGCGGGCGGTGCAGCTCGTCGACGTGACCCACGAGGTCGCGCGCCACGACGTCGTCGAGGGCGCGCTGGCGCTCGAAGCCGCGGCCTCGTTCTTCCCCGGGGGCACCGTGCACGTGGCCGTGATCGACCCCGGCGTCGGGACCGCGCGTCGTGGGATCGCCGTCGCCGCGCGCGATCAGGTCTTCGTCGGCCCCGACAACGGCGTGTTCACGCCGTTCCTGTCCGGGACGGGCTGGCGAGCGTTCGAGCTCGCCGCGCCCGAGTACCGGCTGCCCGCCGTCAGCCGCACGTTCCACGGTCGCGACGTGTTCGCGCCGGCCGCGGCCCACGTCGCGACCGGCGTCGACGTCGCCCGGCTCGGTCCCGTGGTGAGCGATCCCGTGCGCCTCGAGTGGGCGGGCGCCCGCGCGCGCGGAGGCGCGATCGAGGGCGCCGTCATTCACGTCGATCGCTTCGGCAACCTCGTCACGTCCCTCTCGGCGGACGCGATCGCCGAGCCCGCGGTGGTGCGCGTCGCGGGCCGCGTGATCCCGCTCGTCGGCACGTACGGTGACCTGGCACGGGGCGGCCTCGGGGCCCTCGTGGGCTCGAGCGGGCGTCTCGAGATCGCGGTTCGTGAGGGAAGCGCGGCGGCCGTGCTGCGGGCGCGCCGCGGGACGCGGGTGATCGTCAGTCCGACTTCGTCGAGTCGGACGACGTCGAGCCGGACGACGACGGGGGCGTGGAGCCGGTCGCGGACGCGGTCGTCGAGGGGGCGGTCGTAGTGGCGGTCGAGGTCGAGTCGGTCTTCTTCTCGGCGCTCGCCTTCTCGGCGCTCGCCTTCTCGCCGCTCGCCGCCGGCTTCTCCGAGTCGAGGGCTTTCTTCCTCGCCTCGGAGGGATAGTCGGTGACGTACCAGCCGCCGCCCTTCAGAATGAACGGCGCCGCGGAGAGCAGGCGGCGAACTTCGCCGCCGCAGGCCTCGCAGGTCTGGAGCGGAGGCTCCGAGATCCGCTGGCGGATCTCGAAGACCCGGCGACACTTCCCGCACTCGTACTCGTACGTGGGCACATCGTGAAGGCTACATGCGGAGGGACGAAGGTGTCAAGACGACGCGGGTATCGGCTCCATCTGGTCGTCGCAGCCGTGATGACGTTCGGGTGCGCGACATCGAATGTCCAGGTGGAGAAGATCCGGGCGCAGGCCGCCTACGAGCGCGGGCTCTCCTACCTCAACGACAAGCAGCCGGTGCCGGCGCTCGTCGCGTTTCGCGAGGCGGTCACCGTCAATCCCACAGAGCCGCGCTATCGCGACAGCCTGGGGCTCCTGCTCCTGGATCTCGGACAGATCCCGCAGGCCCTCGCCGAGCTCAAGAAGGCGCTCGAGCTCGATCCGCGATTCGCCGACGGGTACTTCCATCTCGGGGTGGCGCTCGCCGAGAGCCGCAGCTGGGAGGACGCCGTCAAGAGCTACCACACGGCGATCGGGCTGCCGACGCTGACCGTGCCGGATCTGGTGCACTCGAGCCTCGGCATGGCCCTCTACAACCTCAAGCGCTACCGGGAGGCGGAGACGGCCCTCCGGTACGCGATCAGTCTCAATCCCGAGCTCCAGGCCGCGTACTATCACCTCGGCCTCGTCCTGGTCGGCGA
>QHSA01000143.1 GCA_003220315.1 Candidatus Rokuibacteriota bacterium | reverse complement strand
AACGTCTTGTAGGCGCCGATCGTGAACTGGTCGAATCTGAAGTCGAGACTGCGGGGCTCCGAGCTGACCCCCGCGTTGCCCGCGAACTCCGGCACCATCTGGATGCGGGAGTTGTAGTTCGCCGAGCCGACGAAGAACCCCGAGATGCGGACGCCCCCGATCTCGGGCTTCGGCAGCCCGACCATTTCGGCCGGGTGCTCTCGCTCGAGCTGGATCTCGCGCTCGCCTGGACGAGGACCCACGGCCGGCGGCGCCTGGGCCGCGAGGGGGACGGCCACGGGCGAGGGGCTGGGGGCCAGACGCGGCTGCAGCGCCCGGTCGGCCGGCTCCGCCTGCTCGAGCCGCTGGAGGCGATCCTGCATCCGGCGGAGCTCCTGCTTGAGGGCCTCAAAGTCTGAGGCCGTCTGAGCGAAGGCCGAGCCGCTCCAAATGGCGTGGACGAAGACACCGGTCATCACGAGCGTTGCCAACAGTCGGCGCATAATCGCCTCCTCGTGCGTTCACGTGGGAATCGCAGACCCGCTCCGGAGAGACGGACGTCTCGCCGGATCGGGGGTCGCTGGAAGCGAGAGGTGACGCTACGCGAGCGCGGGAGGCGCGCGGCCGGAGTCGGGACGGAGCGAGATCGAGACGGGCCGGCGGGGAGCGCCGGCCGAGGCCAGCCGCCCGGGCTCGGGCGCCGGGACGACCGTGACCCCTTCGGAAAGGTCCGCCGGGGCGTGAGCGGTCGCAGAGGCAATCGCGCAGTGCGTGATCGCCGAATGGCCGGCGTCGAGGTGGTGCACGGAGTGCACGCCGGCCTCGAAGGCGAAGATCCCGAGGACGAGACAGAGCGCGACGGCGACCGAGCTCCGCGGGCGGCGCCTCCCGAGAGCGAGCGCCCCGACGAGGAGGACCAGCCCGACCCAGGCCGGAAGGAACCCCGAGGCCGCCGCCTCGAGCGCGGCCGACGGCGGGGCCGCCGCGGGGACGGCGACCGCCGGCGCGGTCGTCACGTGGGCCGCGGCGGGCGCGACCGTGGCGAGGGACGCCACGAGCGCGCCGAGGGCCAGCCGCATTGGCGCGTGCCGGGTCATCGGGCGCCGATTATACACGTGACTGCCCGACGCGAGGCGCCGGGGCGCCGCCTCCCGCGCCGGGGCGACTTCGCGTATGCTTGGCCGCAATCATGTTCATACGCTCGCCTCGGCCGGCGGGGCCCCAGCCCCGCGACGACCTGCGGCTCGCACAGCCACGGAGGCTCTGATGGCCAGCATTCTGTACGTGGGGACTTCGGGCACCGACGATCCGACGCGCGCCGGCTTCCCGTTCAACTTCGCCCTCGGGGCCGTCGAGGCGGGCCACGCGCCTGAGATCTTCATCGCCGGCGAGGCCGCCTATCTGGTCAAGCAGGAGATCGCGAGCGCGGTGCTCCCGGTCGGCATGCCGCCGCTCGCCGAGATGATCCGCAAGGTCGTCGAGCATCGCGTGCCCGTCTGGGTCTGAGGCCGCTGCTCGGTGGCCCGTGGGGTCACGGAGCAGGACCTCAAGTCCATGAACGCGCAGTTCGTCACGCCGAAGATCTTCGCCGAGAAGGTGGCGGCCGCCGACAAGGTCGTCTCGACCTGAGGATGCAGGTCGTCGTCCTCCGCGACGGGGCCGAGCTCGCCGAGGCCGCAGCGGCCCTGTTCCGCGAGCGCGTCGCCGCCAGGCCGGACCTCGCGATGTCGGTGCCCGCGGGGCGCACGCCGCGGCGCATGTACGGGCACCTGCGTGACTGGCAGGCGCGCGAGCCCGTCGACTGCGGGAGAATGCGCGTCTTCTCGGTCGACGAGCTCTGCCCGCCCGCGCCCGCCGACGGGTACTTCTGGCGCCAGGTGCGGCGCGAGTTCCTCGCCTGGGCGGGTGTGCCGCCCGAGCGCTGCCATCCGTTCGACGTCGGCGCGTCCGACCTCGAGGCGATGTGCGACGCGTACGAGGAGGCGATCAAGCGCGCTGGCGGCCTCGACCTTGTCATGATGGGGCTCGGGCCGAACGCGCACATCGCCTCGAACGAGCCCGGGAGCGACTTCGACTCCCGCACCCGACCCGTGCGCCTCACCGCCGAGACCGTGCGCTACATCCTGACCGACGAGGTCCTCCAGGGCGCGGTCAGCGACCGCGCCGTGACACTCGGCATCGGGACGATCCTCGCGGCGCGCGAGGTCGTCGTGCTCGTCGGCGGCCGCGTCAAGCGCGAGCCGCTGGCGCGTGTCCTCGACGGTTCCATTGACCCCGCGGTGCCGGCTTCGGCGCTCCGCCTGCACCCTCGGTGCACCCTCCTCGTGGACACGGAGGCTCACCCCTGAGACTCCCCGGCGCGCCGATCACCCGAGCCGATTACCCGAGGTCGACCCAGACCGTCTTGACCTCCGTGTAGTGGTCGAGGCCGACCGAGCCCATCTCACGGCCGAACCCGGACTCCTTGAAGCCCCCGAAGGGCAGCGCGGCGTCGAAGAGGTTGTAGGCGTTCACCCACACCGTGCCCGCCCGGATCGCGCGCGCGGCCTTGAGGGCCTTGGCGACGTCGCGCGTCCACACCGCCGCCGCGAGCCCGTACGTCGTCTGGTTGCCCTCCGCGATGCCCTCCTCGACGGACTTGAAGGGGATCACGGAGAGCACGGGGCCGAAGATCTCCTCACGCGCGATCTTCATCGTGTTCGTGACGCCGTCGAAGATCGTGGGCTCGACGAAGTAGCCCTTCCCACCGCCCACGTTCGCGCGCCCGCCGCCCGCCACCAGACGCGCGCCCTCCTTCTTGCCGGCCTCGATGTAGCCGAGCACCGTCTCCAGCTGCTGCCGGGAGACGACCGGACCCATCCGGGTCGACTTGTCCATCGGATCGCCCACCTTGACGCCTTTGACCTTCTCGGTGAGCTGCGCCATGAACACGTCGTGCACCTTCTCCTCGACGAAGAGCCGCGAGCCCGCGGCGCAGACCTCGCCCTTGTTGTAGAAGATGCCGGTCATCGCGCCCTTGACGGCGGCGTCCATGTCGGCGTCGGCGAAGACGATGTTCGGCGACTTGCCACCGAGCTCCAGCGAGAGCCGCTTGAGGGTCCCCGCGGCCTCGCGCATGATCGTCTTGCCGACCTCCGTGGAGCCCGTGAACGCGATCTTGTCGACGCGCGGGTCGCGCACGAGCGCCATGCCCGCGCGGCCGCCGGGCCCGGTGACGACGTTGAGCACGCCCTCGGGGAGGCCGGCCTCCTGGGAGAGCTCGGCGAACTTGAGCGCCGTCAGCGGCGTGAGTGAGGCGGGCTTGAGGACGACCGTGTTGCCCGCCGCGAGCGCCGGCGCGAGCTTCCACGACGCGAGCAGGAACGGGAAGTTCCAGGGGACGATCGCGCCCACGACGCCGACGGGCTGGCGGAGGGTGAACGTGAAGGCGTTCTCCCGGAGCTGGAGCGTCTCGCCGTGGATCTTGGTCGCCCAGCCCGCGTAGTAGCGAAAGACCTCCGCGGCGAATGGGATCTCGACCTTCCCCGAGTCGAACATGGTCTTGCCGGTCGTGAGGCTCTCGAGCCGCGCCATCTCGTCGAGGTGCTGCGTGATGAGGTCGCCGAGCTTCCAGACGATCCGGCCGCGCTCGGCGGCGGTCATCCGCGGCCAGGGGCCCCGGTCGAACGCGGTGCGCGCGGCCGCCACGGCGAGGTCGATGTCGCGCTCGTCCCCCTTGGCCACCGTGGCGCTGGGCTCCTCGGTCGCGGGGTTGATCGTCTGGTAGGTCTCGCCAGAGACCGCGGGGCGCCAGGCGCCTGCGATGAAAAGCTGTCCTGTAGGCATGGGATCTCCTCCACCGCCCTGCCGGGCGGCGTCACGGGTGGTTCGCGAAACTCACGAGGTCATCGCGGGGTGAGCACGCGGCCGCCGCCCACCGCGCGGAAGCGCCCCGCGTCGACCACCACGTCACCGTTGACGAGGACGTAGGGAATTCCCGTGGGGTACCGGTGAGGGTCGTCGAACGTCGCCTCGTCCGTCACCGTCAGGGGGTCGAAGACGACGAGGTCGGCCGCGTACCCCGCGCGGACGAGCCCGCGGTCAGAGAGCCCGAGCCGCGCGGCCGGCATGCCGGTCATCTTGTGGACGGCCGTCTCGAGCGGGAAGAGCTTCTGCGTGCGCGCGTATTCGCCGAGCACGCGCGGAAAGGTCCCGTACATGCGCGGGTGCGGCTTGCCGTGCTTCGGTCCCGTCCCCTCGGACAGCCCGATCGAGTCCGAGCCGATCATGATGGCGGGATGGCGCAGCACCTTGGCGACGTTCTCGAGGTTCTGCGAGAACGAGACCATCCCGACCGTCGCGCGCTCCTCCCGGAGCAGGTCCAGCATCGCCTCGGCCGGCGTCTTGCCCGTCTGCCGCGCGAGCGCCGCGAGCGTCAGGCCCTCCAGCTCGCGCTGGCGGCACGTCGCGATGCGGATCTCGTCGAAGCCGAGGGAGCCCGCGGACACGGTGAGCCAGCGCTCGCCGTCCACCAGGCACTCCTCGACGATGCGCCGCCGTGTCGCGCGGTCGCCGATCCGCTCGAGCAGCTTTTCGAGCCCGCCGTCGTGCACCCAGGCGGGCAGCAGGTTGTCCATCTTGGTGCTCCCGGCGTGATACGGATACACGTCGCCGCTGACGTCGACTCCGCGCGTCCGCGCGTCGTCGATCAGCCGGAGCACGCGGTCCATCTTCCCCCAGTTTTCGCGCCCGCCCACCTTCACGTGGGCGATCTGGACGCCGACGCCAGCCTCCTCGCCGATGCGGATCGCCTCGCGGATCGAGTCCTCGACCATCGCGCTCTCGCCGCGCACGTGCGAGAAGTAGAGCCCCCCGCGCCGGGCCATCGAGCGCGCCAGGAGGACCAGCTCCTCGGTCGGGGCGTAGGCGCTCGGCGGATAGACGAGCCCGGTCGAATAGCCGTACGCGCCTGCGTCCATCGCCTCGTCGAGCCGCCGCTGCATCGCCTTCAGATCATCCGGCGAGACCGCGCGGTTCTCCGCGCCGACGGCCGCGAGACGGAGCGCGCCGTGACCCACGAAGTGGGCGACGTTGATCGACGGTCGCACGGCGCGGAGCGCGGCGAGGTACTCGCCGAAGGTCTCCCAGCGAAACTCGAGGCTCGCGCCGATCCCGCCCGCCCAGCCGCGCACGGCGTCTTCGCTCCCGGGCGCGATCGGCGCCTGAGAGAACGAGCACATGCCGACGACTTCGGTCGTGCAGCCCTGGCGGATCTTCGACTCGGAGGACGGGCAGCCGAAGTAGAAGAGATCGGAATGCGAGTGCGCGTCGATGAAGCCCGGCGCCACGACGTGACCCGCGGCGTCGATCACCCGCGGCGCGTCGCCCCGGAGCCCGGGCTCGACGGCGGCGACGCGGTCCCGCTCCACGGCAACGTCCGCCCGTCGGGCGGGCCCGCCCGTCCCGTCGACGACCGAGCCGTTCCGGATGAGCAGCGACCAGGTCACAGACTCGCCTCGCCTTCGGCTGCGGCTCGCACTACCACGCCATACCCTCGGCGGGGGGCTTCGCCCCCCTTCCGAAACCTCCCCCCAAGAACGGCGGTTAACTCAACACGTCGCTACGCGTCGACGATCCCCACCGACGCCATCCGGTCGCCCTGCTGGATCCGGTCCACGTGCTCCATGCCGGCGACCACGTGTCCGAACACGGTGTAGTTGCCATCGAGGTGGGGCGTGGGACCGTAGCAGATGTAGAACTGGCTGCCCGCGGAGTCGGGGTGCTGGCTCCGCGCCATCGCGATGGTCCCGCGGACGTGCTTCTGCGCGTTGAACTCGGCGGGGACATTGTACCCGGGACCGCCGGTGCCGTTGCCTTTGGGGCACCCGCCCTGGACGACGAAGTTCGGGACGACGCGGTGGAAGGTGAGCCCGTTGTAGAAGCCCTTCTTGGCGAGCGCCACGAAGTTCGCGACGGTCTTCGGCGCGTCTTCCGGGAAGAACTCGATCCGGATCTCTGCGCCCTTCTCGAGCGTCATGACGGCGGTCGGCTTCATGCGGCGCGCCTCACTTGGTGACGATCTTCACGGACTTCACGCGGTCGCCGACCTTGATCCGGTCCACGACGTCCATGCCGCGCACGACCCGGCCGAAGGCGGTGTACTGGCCGTTCAGGCTCCGGTCGTCGGCGAGCATCACGAAGATCTGGCTGCCCGCGGAGTTCGGGTCCGGGCCGCGCGCCATGCCGACGACGCCTCGGACGAACTCGCGCTTGCCGAACTCCGCGGAAATCGTATAGCCCGGCCCGCCGGTGCCCATGTCCGGATGGTCGAGCGGACTCGTCCTGGACTTGGGATCCCCGATCTGGACGACGAAGTTCGGGACGACGCGGTGGAACCGCTGGCCGTCGTAGAACCCACGGCTCGCGAGCTTGACGAAGTTGTCGACGTGCCGGGGCGCGTCCGCGGGGAACAGCTCGATGCGGATCTCGCCACCATTCTCGAGCGTCACCACCGCCTCCGGCGCCTTCGTCGGGACCGCGGGCGTCGGCCGCGCGGGCGGCGGCGGCTGCGCGAGCGCCGGCGTGGTCCCCGCGAGGATCGCGGCAGCGGCGAGCGTGAGGAGGCGATGGATCATGCGGGAAGCCCCCGGGACACGAGCGTCGCGGCCATGAACAATTTATACCGTACACGCACTACCCAGACCAGGGGAAGAGCCGGAGCCACGCGACCAGGACGAGGACGACGGCGAGCGCCACGAGCCAGAAGTCGACCGAGTAGAGGATCCGGAGCTTCCGCTCGTCGGGCAGGTCCGGAGCCGGGGGGACCGTCGCGTCGTGCGAGCGCGGGTACAGGTCGACGACCACGCGCTGCAGGCGCCGCCGCTCCCCGGGTTGGAGCCGCACGAACTGGACGCCGATCGCGTCGTCTCGCGTCGACTGGACGACGGCCTCCTGCACCTCGATCGGAGGCTCGCCAGCGACGAGGTCGAGCGTGACGCTCACGCTGGCGCCCACGCCGAGTCGCGCCGCGGTCTTCGCCGTGAACCCGTCGAGCGAGAGCTCCGTCGCCTCGCCCGGCGCGCTCACGTGGCCGCTCCGGAGGACGACGGGCGCGCGGATGGCGACGCGCTCCAACTCGCGATGGTCCGCCGACCGCCGCACGTAGCGCTTGCCCCACGCGAGCGCGCGGAAGCGGCGGCCGCAGACCTGGCAGCGGAACGGGTAGACATACACGGCCGACAGCACCCGCTCCAGGGCGCCGACGCGGTGGCAGCGCCGAGCGCGCCGACGACCGCAGTGGTGACACCGGGGGTCACTCATCGGCCTCAGGGTACTATGGCCCGCGCCGGGCGCGTGAGCGATGCCGGACGGAGGCGGGGCGCACCTCGTCTCAGGCCATCCATCGATCGCGGCGGCTCCGCGGCCCCCGCGACAACGTCGCGCGGAGCGCCGCTGCCGAGCGCGGAGCGCCGCAGCCGAGCGAGGAGCACCGCAGCCGAGCGAGGAGCACCGCGTGGTACGTGGTACGATGAGACGGTGCAGCAGCGCGACTCGATCCGCAATATCGCGATCATCGCTCACGTCGATCATGGCAAGACCACCCTCGTGGACGCCATGCTCTGGCAGTCGGGCCTCTTCCGCGAGAACGAGTCGGTCCCGGAGCGCATCATGGACTCGATCGATCTCGAGCGCGAGAAGGGCATCACGATCATGGCCAAGAACACGGCGATCGCGTACCGCGGCGTGCGCATCAACATCGTGGACACGCCCGGCCACGCCGACTTCGGCTCGGAGGTCGAGCGGACGCTCACCCTCGTCGACGGCGTGCTGCTCCTCGTGGACGCCGCCGAGGGGCCGCTCCCGCAGACCCGGTTCGTCTTGAAGAAGGCGCTCGAGGCCGGGCTTCCGCCCATCGTCGTCATCAACAAGATCGACCGCGGCGACGCGCGGCCGGCCGAGGTCCTCGACGAGGTCTACGACCTCTTCATCGACCTCGACGCCGCCGCGGACCAGCTCGAGTTCCCCGTCCTGTACACGAACGCGCGGGCCGGCACGGCGACCTCCGACCTCCGGCAGCCCGGCCGCTCGCTCGAGCCGCTCTTCGAGACGATCCTCGCCACCGTCCCGCCGCCGCGCTTTGACCCCGCGATGGGCCTCCAGTTCCGCGTGGCGATGCTCGACTGGGACGATTACGTCGGCCGGCTCATCATCGGCCGGATCGTCAGCGGGCGCGTCCGCCAGGCCGACCGCGTCGCCGTCGTCCACCGCGACGGCTCGACCGAGTTCGCCAAAGTCACGGTGCTCTACGGCTACGAGGGACTGAAGCGTATCGAGATCGCGGACGCCAGCGCCGGCGACCTCGTCGCGATCGCCGGCATCGAGGCCATCGAAATCGGTGAGACCGTCGCCGATCCGGAGAGCCCGCAGGCCCTCCCGCTCATCCGGATCGACGAGCCGACGGTGTCGATGCTCTTTTCGGCCAACGTGTCGCCGTTCGCGGGCCGCGAGGGGCGCTTCGTCACCTCGCCGCAGCTCCGCGAGCGGCTCATGAAGGAGAAGCGCGTCAACGTCGGCATCCGCGTCGAGGAGACCGATTCGCCCGACACCTTCCGCGTCTCCGGCCGCGGCGAGCTCCAGCTCGCGATCCTCATCGAGATGATGCGGCGCGAGGGGTTCGAGCTCGAGGTCGGCAAGCCCACGATCATCACGCGCGCGGAGCCTGGGCGGACGCTCGAGCCGATGGAGCACCTCGTGATCGACATCCCCGAGGAGCACATCGGCGCGGTCACCCAGAAGATCGGCCCGCGGCGGGGCGCCATGGTGAAGATGGTCAATCACGGGACCGGGCGCGTGCGGCTCGAGTACCGCATTCCGGCGCGCGGCCTCATCGGGTACCGAACCGAGTTTCTGACCGACACCCGAGGGACAGGACTCCTGAACCATTTGTTCGACGGGTGGGATGACTGGCAGGGCGAGATCGCCCACCGGCAGAACGGCGCGCTCGTCGCCGACCGCACCGGGCGGACGACCGCGTACGCGATCGACCACCTCCAGGCGCGGGGGACCATGTTCGTCGGGCCCGGCCTCGAGGTGTACGAGGGCCAGATCGTCGGCGAGAACTCGCGCGACAACGACATGGACGTCAACATCACCAAGGAGAAGAAGCTCACCAACATGCGCGCGTCCACCGCGGACGACGCCGCCAAGCTCACCCCGCCCCGCAGCATGAACCTCGAGCAGTGCCTCGAGTGGATCCGCGAGGACGAGCTCCTCGAGGTGACGCCGAAGTCGCTCCGCCTGCGCAAGCGCGCGGTCGGCGGTCGCCGGCGGTTCTAGTTCACTCGGCGGGGGGCTTCGCCCCCCTTCCGATACCTCCCCCCAGGATCGATTGCGCGGGCGAAGCCCGCGCTCGAACGGTGGTGACTCCGACGCGCTTCTAGTGCCGGTCCAAGTTACGAGCCAGACGAGGCCCGAGGGAGGAGCCGACCGGAGCGTACGCGGTTGTCCGCGAGGATCGGCAACGACCGAGAACGAAGTCTGGCGAAGTGAGGTGGACCGGCACGCGCTCAGAGCTGCAGCACGACGATCCCGGCGATGGTGACGCCGGCGCCGAGCAGCGCGGTGCGCGACAGGCGCTCGCCGAGGAAGACCCGCGCGAGGGGGATCGCGAACATCGGCGCCGTGGACGAGAGCACCGCCGAGACCGCCACGCCGGCGTACTTGACGGACGCGACGAACATCACCGAGCTCACCGCGGTCAGGACGCTCAGCGCGGCCAGTCGGGCGAGGGCCGCGCCGCCGATCCGCCCGAGGCCACCCGCCGCGGCGCGCGCCCACGGCGTCGTCCACAGGACCACCGCCGCCAGCGGCAACCGGATCGCCTGCGCGGTCACCGCGTCCAGCTCCCGGAGCGGCGCCTTGAGGAAGATCACGGAGACCGCCCAGGCGAGCGACGCGAGCGTCGCCGTCCCCACGCCGAACCAGAACCGCTCGTCGGGCGCCCGCTCGGCCCACGGCGCCACGATGAGGACGATGCCGCCCAGGGTGAGGAGGGCTCCGGCGGCGACCGCCAGCGTGACGGGCTCGCCGAGGAACGCCGCGGCGAGGGCGGCGGCGCCCAGGGGGTAGGTCATCGAGATCGTCATGGCCCGGCCGAGCCCGAGCGCGCGCG
The DNA here is from genome assembly GCA_003220315.1 of Candidatus Rokuibacteriota bacterium. Classification (GTDB taxonomy): domain Bacteria; phylum Methylomirabilota; class Methylomirabilia; order Rokubacteriales; family CSP1-6; genus 20CM-2-70-11. The sequence goes on along the minus strand of QHSA01000143.1, from coordinate 39,628 downwards.
TCGACTCGAAGAACACGGTGTCGCCGATCGCGATCGCGGTGACGATCGAGAGCGCCAGCAGCCCGAGGGCGCCCGTGGACGCCGCGGCGAACGCGCCCACGCCCGCGGTCGCGGTCACCCAGCCGAGCAGGAGCGCGCCCCCGACGGTCGCGCGGGCGGCGTTGACCACCACCGAGCCGAGCCCCGGCACCAGCGAGCGCGCGAGGAGACCGTTCACCGCCCAGGTCAGCGCCGAGCCGAGCGCCGCGAGCGCGCCGAGGGTCGATTCCGCGATCACCCCGCAGATAGTACGCTACCCACCGGCCTTGACACCCTTCGCGCGACCGTGTTACAGCCTCGCCACCGTTCGAAAGGAGGCACACGATGGACGACCGCTGGGCCCCCTCCCGTCGGCAGCTCCTCCAGACGATGGCCGCGGCCGGCGTCGTCGCGGCCGCCGACCTCGCGTGGTGGGAGGAGCCCCTCGTCCGTCCCGGCCGGGCGTGGGGGGCGCAGCCGGTGCGGTTCCAGTTCAGTGTCCCCGAGCCCAAGCGCACGGCGCTCGTCGAGTCGCTCGCACAGCGTTTCAACCAGGCGCAGAAGGACTTCGAGGTGAAGGTCGAGTTCGTGCCGCAGGCGCAGGCGCGGCAGAAGCTCGTCACGTCCATCGCCGCCAACAACCCACCCGACTGCTGCCAGGTCTGGGACAACTGGGTCGGGGAGTTCGAGGGGATGGGCGCCGTGGAGGATCTCACGCCCCGCGTCCGTGACTGGAAGCACGGGAAGGACGTCACCCCGATCGCCTGGCAGACGGTGACGGTGAAGGGCAAGATCCTCTCGTTCCCGTGGGTCGTCACCAACGACGGCGTCTACTGGCGCACCGACCGCGCCAGGGAGTACGGCATCACGCCGCCCAGGGAGGACTGGACGTGGGATGAGTTCCGGGCCGCCGCCAGGGCGTTCACGAAGCTCGACAAGAACCAGTACGGGTTCGGCATGCGCGGTCAGGGCACCTGGGCGATCCTCTACGCCACGGAGTTCATGTACGCGAACGGCGCCCAGGTCCTGAAGGACGGCAAGGTGGCCGTCAACTCGAAGGAGGCGGTCGAAGGCCTCGAGTGGTACCTCGACCTCTTCCGCAAGGACAAGGTCTGCCCGCCGAGCGTGCCCACCGACGGCTGGCGGGGTATCGTCGAGGGGTTCGGCCGCGGCGTCACCAACATGTACATCCACAACTCTGGCTCCTCGGAGGAGCAGAAGGATTTCGTGGGCGCGCAGAACTTCGCCACCCTCCCGCTGCCGATCGGCCCGGCGAAGAAGCGCACGTCGTTCTATTTCTCCGAGACGCTCACCGCGTTCAGGAATGGAAAGAACCGCGAGGGGGCGTGGCGCTTCATGGCGTGGCTCATGGACGACGAGCCGAACTTCATGTACTGCAAGACCCTCGGCCTCCTGCCGGCGCGCAAGACCCTCGCCGACCGGCCGGAGTTCGCCAAGGACCCGGCCTACGCGGGCTTCATCAGATCCTTCCCGTTCTCGATCGTGAGCCCGTACCTGGCCCACGCCGGGTGGGGAGGCAAGCTCGACTCCGAGGGCGTGCCGCTCTTCCAGCAGGCGCTGGTCGGCAAGCTCACGGCCCGGGAGTTCCTGGACAAGTTCGCCGACGTGCTCGCGAAGAACATGACCTGATGGCGCCCTCGGACGCCACGGTCGCCGTCGCGCTCCCGCGCTCCTTCTCCTCCCGGCGGGCCCGGGAGCTCATGACGGGCTACCTCTACCTGGTTCCGGTCGCCATCGCTCTCGGCGGCACGATCGTCGTCCCGATCTTGAAGGCCATGCACATGAGCCTCTTCAACTACGTGCTCATCAAGCCGCAGGAGTACGGGTTCGTCGGGCTCGGGAACTATACGCGCCTGCTGCGTGACGAGACCTTCTGGCTCACGCTGTGGAATTCGTTCGTCTGGGTGTTCGGGTCCGTCTCGCTGCAGTTCCTGGGCGGTTTCGCCGCGGCGCTCTTGCTCCACCAGTCCTTCCGCGGCCGCGCGTTCGTGCGGACGGTGACGCTCTTGCCGTGGATCGTACCGGGCGTGGTCGTGGCCCTCGTCTGGGAGTGGCTCTACCAGCCCAACTACGGGGTCATCAACGACGTCCTGCTCCGCGCGGGCGTGCTCCGCGATCGGGTGGCCTGGCTCAGCGATCCCGGCCTGGCGATGCCGGCGGTCATCGCGACCAACGTCTGGCGCGGCGTTCCCTTCTTCGCCATCATGCTGCTCGCGGGGTTGCAGGCGATCCCGGAGGACCTCTACGAGGCGGCCCGGGTGGACGGCGCCCCCGTCACCCGGCGCTTCTGGCACATCACGCTGCCGCTGCTCCGCCCGATCATCATCGTCGCCACCGCCACCCGCGTCATCTGGACCTTCAACTACGCCGATCTCATCTTCGTGATGACCGGCGGCGGGCCCGCGAACGCGACCCAGATCACCTCGACGTACACGCTGCTCATGGCGTACGCCAACCTCGACTTCGGCTATGCGGCGACGCTCTCGGTCGTGCTTCTCGTCATCATGCTCGTCTTCACCGTCCTCTATCTGCGCGTCACGCGCGGGATCGAGAGCGTCACGTGAGCCGGGGCCGGGGCGATACGGCCGAGCGCGTCCTGCGGGGCCCCGTGCTGTGGACGGGCATCACGCTATTAACGTTGTTCGCGCTCGGGCCGTTCCTGTGGGTGTTCCTCACGTCGCTCAAGACGCGCGCCGACCTCTACGCCACGCCGCTCCGCTACCTGCCCGTGGAGCTCACCGCGGCCAACTACGCGGACGCGTGGACGTCCAAGCTCACGCCCTTCAGCCGGTTCTTCGCCAACAGCCTGTGGGTGTCCTCGGTGACCATGGTGGCCACGACCGGCGTCTCGATCCTGGCCGGCTACGCCCTCGCCCGATTTCGCTTCGCCGGCCGGAACGCGCTCCTGCTGGTCTTCCTCGCGACGCAGATGTTCCCGGCGGTGCTCCTCATCGCGCCGTTGCTCTCACAGTGGTACGCCCTCGGCCTCATCGACACCTACCAGGCGCTCATCTACTCGAACCTCTCCTTCACGGTGCCGTTCACGGTCTGGATGCTGGTGGGGTACTTCGACGCGATCCCGCGCGACCTGGAGGAGAGCGCGCTCATCGACGGCTGCGGCCGCTTCGGCGCGCTGTGCCGCATCGTGCTACCGCTGGCGGCGCCCGGCATCGCGGCCACGGCGATCTTCGCCTTCGTGACGTCCTGGAGCGAGCTCCTGTTCGCCATCACGTTCACGACGCAGACGGAGATGCGGACACTCTCCGCCGGCCTCCTCTTCATGGTCGGCCAGTACGAGATCCAGTGGGGTCAGCTCTCGGCTGGGGTCATGATCTCCACGGTGCCCGTCGCCGTCCTCTTCACCTATCTCCAGCGCCACCTCATCCGGGGCCTCTCGGCCGGCGCCCTCAAGGGCTAGGACGGCAAGGAGGGAACCATGCGACGAACGACGGGCGGTGCGATCGCGGTGCTCGCGGCGGCCGTGCTCCTGACGACCGCGCTCGCTGAGCGGACACCCGCCCAGGCGAAAAAGCTCGTCTATTGGACTCACTGGGAACAGAACCCCGAGTTCAACCGGTGGTACGAGACGAAGGGCAAGGAGTTTGCGAGGAAGAGCGGGTACGAGGTCGAGGTGGTCACGATCCCGTATCAGGGCTACGAGGCCAAGTATCTCGCCGCCCTCATGGGCAAGACGGGCGCTCCAGACTTCTTCAACGGCATCGCGCACCAATGGTGCGGCCAGTACGACTTCTGCGACCGGATGCCGCCGGACCTCGAGAAGGTCTGGAGCGAGAACCTGCCGAAATACATGCGCGCGTGGGGACAGTGGCGAGGCGTGACCTACGGCATTCCCATCGAGCACGGCAACTTCCAGCAGATGTACATCAACGCCGACCTGTTCAGGAAGGCGGGGCTCGATCCGGATCGGCCGCCGAAGACGCTCGACGACTGGCTGGCCGCGATGAAGAAGCTGACGGTCTTCGACCCCAAGGGCGAGCCGACCCAGGTTGGCTTCGCGATCCGGCACAAAGGGCACCCGGTGGGGATCACCGACAAGTTTCTGCCCTTCGCCCACGCCTTCGGCGCCAGGATGATCAGTCCCGCCCAGGACCGGGCCACCGGCGTCGCCAACAGCCCGGAGATGGTGGCGGCGCTCCGCTTCTTCGGCGACCTGGTGACGAAACACAAGGTGGCGAGCCTGGCCTTCGGCAACCCCGAGGACGCCTTCGGCCAGAAGCGCGCGGCGGTGATCTTCCGCGAGTCGTGGTACTTCGGCTGGCTCAAGAAGAACGGGCCCGACGTCAGCTTCAGGGTGTACGCCCTGCCGTGCGGCACGTCGTGCCCCGGCGCCGGCAATCTCTTCCCGTGGAGCAACCTCGTCTCCAAGGCGAGCCCAAACAAGCACGTCGCGTGGGACTTCCTGCGCTTCATCAGCAACGCCAAGGACGATCTCGAGCAGCACCAGCTCCAGGGAATCCTGCCCGTGTGGGCGGCGAACCTGGACTCCTCTTACGTGAAGTCGCGGCCCGACTACGCCTCGACCAAGGAGATGCTCGCGCAGCCGGTGCCGCCGAACTACTACCACCCGAAGTCCAACGAGCTGGCGACGGCGTTCGGCGAGGCCGTCGTCGGGGTCCTCTACGGCAAGGGCCAGCCGAAGGCGCTGCTGGACGAGGCCGCGAGCCGAATGGATCGGATCCTGAAAGAGTAGAGCGCGGCGAGCCGCGACCATGGGGCGCTGGGCGCGCCTCGTGCTTCCCCGCACCTACATGGACCGCCAGCGGCGGGCAGGCTTCCTCTTCGTCCTGCCAGCCGTCGCGTACTTCACCGCCGTCTACTTCGTCCCGCTCGTCGAGTCTCTCGTCGGCTCCTTCTACCGGACGCTCCCGGGTGGGGCCAGCCGCTTCGTCGGGTTGCGCCTCTACGAGCTGGTCTTCACCGACTCCGCTTTCTGGAACAGCGTATGGAACACGGTGAAGCTCCTCGCGCTGTCCGTTCCGGCCACGGTCGTGCTGGCGCTGGCGGTGGCCCTCGGTCTCGACCGCCTGACGCTCCGCTGGCGGAGTCTCTGGGCGGCCATGTACTTCGTCCCCTTCGCGGTCTCGCTCGTCGCCGCGGCGCTCATCTGGCAGTGGATCTACGATCCCGTGTACGGCGTGCTCAACCACGCCCTCTCGCTCGTCGGGCTTCGTCCCCAGCAGTGGCTCCAGAGTCTCGACGAGGTGCTGCCGTCGTTGGCTCTGGTGAACGTCTGGGCCAGGCTGGGCTTCGACACGATGATCTTCCTCGCCGCCCTCCAGGCGATCCCGCGCGAGTACGACGAGGCCGCGGAGATCGACGGGGCCACCGCGCGCCAGCGGCTCCGTCACGTCACGCTGCCGCTCCTCAATCCACACATCCTCATGGTGTGCATCCTCGAGCTGATCTTCAACTTCAAGATCTTCGACCAGGTGTATGCCACGACCCAGGGCGGGCCCGCCGGCGCGAGCCAGACGATCATCCCGCTCCTCTACGACACCGCGTTCAAGTACTTCCGCCTCGGCGAGGCCTCGGTCATGGCGGTGTTCGTCTTCGCGGTCCTGCTCGCCGTCACGCTCGTGCAGTGGCGCATCTTCCGCAAGCCGGTGGAGTATTAGCCCGCACCGCTCGCCGCTTCTCTCGTGGCTCACGGCGACGCTCGTCGCCGCCGGTGCCCTCACCGCCGTCTTCCCGTTCGTCTGGATCGGCCTCACGTCGCTCAAGACGGCGCCCGAGATCCAGCGCGTGCCGCTCCAGCTCTCGCCCGATCGCTGGAGCAACGCCGAGAACTATCGTGAGGTCTTCCGGCGCGAGCGCTTCGCGCGCTTTCTCGTCAACAGCGCGCTCCTCGCCACCGTGTCGGCGACGAGCAGCCTCGTCGTGTCGGCGCTCGCCGGCTACGGCTTCGCCAAGTTCCGCTTTCCGGGGCGCGACGTGCTCTTCTTTGCGATCGTCGGGATCCTCATGGTGCCGTTCCAGTCGGTGGTCGTCCCGCTCTACCTCTGGGTCAATCGCCTGGGGCTGCTCGACACCTACCTCGGCATCCTGGCGCCCGACCTCGTGAGCGTGTTCGGCGTCTTCCTCATGCGCCAGGCGATCGAGGCGGTCCCCGACGACTACCTCGCCGCCGCGCGCATCGAGGGCTGCAACGAGTGGGCGGTCTTCTGGCGCGTGGTCGTTCCCGCGGTCGCCCCGGCCCTCGCGACCCTCGCCATCATCAAGTTCATGTGGACGTGGAACGAGTTCTTCTGGCCGCTCGTCGTCGTGAACTCCCCGGCGATGAAGACCGTCACGCTGGGTCTGATCGGCTTCACCAACATGTACTTCATCGAATACAACCTCGTGACCGCCGCCGCCGTCCTCAGCGTCCTGCCGATCCTGATCATCTTCCTCGTCCTGCAGAAGTGGGTGGTGCAGGCCGCAGTGATGACCGGCTTGAAGGGTTGAGGGCAGGCGCGGCTCAGGCCCGCAATCACGGGCCGTTGACACTCGCCAAACCCGACTCTAGCATCCCCGCGTGCGGCTCATCCTCTACGCGGCGGGGCTCGTCGCCGGCTTCGTCGGCGCGAGCCTCTTCGTCTTCTGGCTCGCCGTCCGGCCGCCGCGGCTCGCCGTGCCGCTGGCGCCCCGGGACTTCGGGCTCACGGTCGAGGACGTGACGATCACGACCGACGACGGTCTCCGGCTCGCGGCGTGGCTCGCCCCACGCCCGGGCGCGCCGGCCGTCGTCCTCCTGCACGGCTATCCGGCCGACCGTGCCGACATGCTGCCGATCGCGGCCGGGCTGGCCTCCCGCTTCACCGTCTTCCTCCTCGACCAGCGCTACTTCGGCCGGAGCGAGGGGCGCCTGACGACGCTCGGCTTCAAGGAGCGCCGGGACCTCGGGCGCGCCCTCGATTTCCTGGCGACGCGCGGCGTCGGCGCGGTCGGCGTCTTCGGCTTCTCGCTCGGGGGCGCGGTCGCCCTCCTCGCCGCGGCCGAGGATCCACGTATCCGCGCCGTCGCCGCCTACGCGCCGTTCGCCGACCTCCGGCTGCTCGGCCATGAGCTCTACGCGTGGCTCGGGCCCCTGAAGTACCCGCTCGTCGGGATGACGCGCGTCTGGTCGCGCCTCTTCGTCGGCGACGACATCACGCGGCCGGCGCCCGTCGAGGCGGCCGCCACGCTCACCGTGCCGGTGCTCCTGGTCGCGAGCCGCGCGGACGAGCAGATCCCGTTCGCGCACGCGGAGCGCTTGCGCGAGGCGCTCGCCGCGAACCCCCGCGCCGAGTTCGTGTTCACGGCCGGCGGGCGGCACGGCGAGCTCGCGCCCGATTTCGCGGCGCGCCTCGCGCGCTTTTTCCTGTTATACGTGAGGTGAGATGGATCTCGGCGACGGACCCGCGCGCGCGGATCGGCTGAGTCGCCCGACCCGCGGCTCCGTCGCGGCCTTCGGCGCACGATGATCGTCGGGGTCCCGCGCGAGATCAAGCCGGGCGAAGCGCGCGTCGCGCTGACGCCCCCCGGCGCCCGCGCCCTCGCCGAAGCCGGCCACCGTGTCGTCGTCGAGCGCGGCGCCGGCGGGGGCAGCGGGATCCGTGACGACGAGTACGCCGCCGTCGGCGCGGCGCTGGCCGCCGCCGACGAGGTCTGGCAGCGCGCCGATCTCGTCCTGAAGGTCAAGGAGCCGCTCCCGGCGGAGTCCGCGCGGCTCCGCCCGGGCCAGATCCTCTTCACCTACCTCCACCTCGCGCCGGCGCCCGAGCTGGCGCGGGCGCTCCGCGACTCGGGCGCGATCGCGATCGCCTACGAGACGGTCCAGCGCGCCGACGGGAGCCTGCCGCTCCTCACGCCGATGAGCGAGGTGGCAGGGCGGCTCGCGGTGCAGGAAGGCGCGTTCTACCTCGGCCGCCCCCACGGCGGGCGTGGGATCCTCCTCTCCGGCGTGCCCGGCGTCCCGCCCGGCAACGTCGTCATCCTGGGCGCGGGCACCGCGGGCCTCAACGCCGCCCGCACGGCGGTCGGCCTCGGGGCCGACGTGTCGATCCTCGACGTGAACCCCGACCGCCTGCGCCACGTGGACGACGTCTTTCGCGGTCAGGCCGTGACGCTCATGTCCAACAGCTTCAACGTCGAGCAGGTGTTGCGGCGCGCCGACCTGCTCGTCGGCGCCGTGCTCCTCGCCGGAGCGCGCGCCCCGCGGCTCGTCACCAAGGAAATGGTCGCGACCATGAAAGAGGGCAGCGTGATCGTGGACGTCTCGGTGGACCAGGGCGGGTGCGTCGAGACGATCCATCCGACGACGCTCCTCGACCCCGTCTACCTCGTGTCGGGCGTCGTCCACTACGGCGTCGCCAACATGCCCGCGCTCGTCCCGCGCACCTCGACGTTCGCGCTCACGAACGCCACGCTCCCGTACGCGCTCGAGCTCGCGACCCGCGGCGTCGCGGCGGCGACGCGCGCGAACCCCGCGCTCGCGAAGGGCGTCAACATCTGCCGCGGCCAGGTCGTGCACCCCGCGGTGGCGGAGGCGCTCGGCGCGCCCGCCACGCCCCTCGACGCGTGCCTCGGCTGACGTTCCGCGTCGGCACGTCCGGGTACAACTACGCCGAGTGGAAGGGCACGTTCTATCCCGCCGACCTCCCGGCCTCGAAGATGCTCGCCTGGTACGTCGAGCGCTTCGCGACGGTCGAGATCAACGCGACGTTCTACCGGATGCCGAACGCGCGGACGCTCGCGGCGTGGCGCGACACGGCGCCGGCCGGCTTCATCTTCGTCCTGAAGGCGCCGCAACGGATCACGCACGTGGCCCGGCTCCGCGACGTCGACGAGCCGCTCCGGTACTTCTGCGACACCGCCCGCACGCTCGGCGACAAGCTCGGCCCGGTCCTCTTCCAGCTCCCGCCCAATTTCAGGAAGGCGGCCGACCGGCTCGGCGACCTCCTCGCCCAGCTCCCGCCGGGGCTCAGGGTGGCGTTCGAGTTCCGTCACGCGAGCTGGTTCGACGACGAGACCTACGGCCTGCTCCGGGCGCGCAACGCCGCCCTCTGCGTCGCCGACACCGAGGCGGGCACGACGCCGACCGTCGCGACGGCGGACTGGGGCTACGTGCGGCTCCGCGCGGTCGAGTACGGGGACGAGGCGCTGGACGCCTGGATCGCGAGGCTCCGCCAGGTCGGCGGCGGCTGGCGCGAGGCGTTCGTCTTCTTCAAGCACGAGGAGTCGGGATCGGGCCCCGCCCTCGCCCGCCGGCTCCTCGACCTACTCGAGAGACCGGCGGAGGCCCTCTAGCGTCGCCAGGAACGCCTCGAGTACCGGCGTCCGCGGCTTGTCGCGTCGGCGGATGACGCCGATCTCCCGGTAGAGCGGCGGGTCGAGCCGCGCCGCCGCGAGCTTCCGCCGCCGCACCTCCGCCGCCACCCCAAACCACGACGTGACCGAGAGCCCGAGCCCCGCCTCGACGAGCTTCTTGATCGCCTCCGTGTTGCCGAGCTCCATCGCCGCCGCCGGGACCTCGCCCGCGCGGCGGAACCAGTCGTCGATCACGCGGCGGAGCGTCGCCCCCCGCTCGAAGAGGATCAGCGGCGCGCTCACCAGATCCCGCGCGGCCGCCCGATGCCCGCGCCGCCAGCGCCGGTCCGGCGGCGCGATCGCGACGACCTCGTCCCGGTAGAACGGCGACACCGCGAGCTCACGCTCGCGCACCGGCAGGCTCACGATGCCGACGTCGAGCTCGCGACCGACGACCGCGCGCGCGATCTCGGGCGCGTTCCCGGTGACGACGGTCAGCTCCGTCCGCGGGTAGCGCGACCGGAACCGCCGGAGCGCCGGGGGCAAGAGGTAGATCGAGAACGAGGCGCTCGTCCCGAGCCGGATGCGTCCGGCCACGATCCCGCGGAGCTGTTGGACGACCTCGAGGCCCGTCTCGAGCTCCCGCAACGCGCGGCCCGCGTGGGCAAGCAGCAGCTCGCCGGCCTTCGTCGGGAAGGCGCGCTTGCCGACGCGTTCGAGGAGCGGCAGGCCGAGCGCCAGCTCGAGCTGGCGTACCTGCATGCTCACCGCGGGCTGGCTCAGGTGGAGCTCACGGGCGGCGTGCGAGAACGAGCCGTGGCGCGCGACCGCGGCGAGCGTCTCGAGCCGGGCGAGCCGGAGGTCCATAGGGTCTCAAAAAATAGCTGATGGAAATCATAATGACAATTGATTTCCCTGATGAGCCGCCCGGCGCGACCATAGGCCATGGACCTGAACCTGTACGCGCTGGAGCTGGTCGTCCGAGACAAGCTCGCGCGACTCCGGGCGGAGGCCGCGCTGCACGCGCTCGTCACCAGACGGACGGCGCCGCCCCCGCGTCCGAGCCCGCGTGAGCGCGTCGGCCTGGCGCTGATCGGGCTCGGGAGGTGGGTTCGCGGGGCGGCGCGGGGAGCGGTGACGCGTGCCTCCTGACACGCTCGTCGCCGTCACCGTCCGCGACGCCACGGAGGCGGACCTTCCCCAGATCACCGCGATCTGGAACCACGAGGTCCTCTGGACCGACGTCACCACCGACACCGAGCCGCGCGATCCCAGCGCGCAGCGCGAGTGGTTCGCGCGTCACCCCGCCGGCTACCCGATCGTCGTGGCCGTCACGGCCGCCGAGGTGCTGGCCTTCGGCGCGCTCGCGCCCTATCGGCCCAAGCCCGCGTTCGCGCGGACCGTCGAGGACTCCGTCTACGTCAAGCGTGGCCACCGCGGGGCCGGGCTCGGCGACCTGATCCTCGCGGAGCTCATCCGGCGCGCCCGCGCGCACGGTCACCACTCGATGCTCGCCCGCATCACCTCCGCGAACACGGCGTCGCTCCGCCTCCACGCGCGCCACGGCTTCGTGGTCGTCGGCGTCGAGTGGGAGGTCGCCTGGAAGCACGACCGCTGGCTCGACGTGACGATCGTGCAGCTCCGGCTCTAACGGTCCGTGGCGTCTCCCAGGAGCCGCTCGACGATCACGCAGTCCTTCCAGACGCCGTCGAGCTGTCCGTGCTTGGCGTATACCCCGACCTCCCGGAACCCGAGCGCGCGACACACGGCGCGGCTCGCGTCGTTCTCCGGGAAGATGCGCGACACGAGCTTCGCGAGGCCGGCGCGCTCGGCCGCCGCGAGCAGCTCGCCGAGTGCCAGCCGCCCGACGCCCCGGCCCCGCGCCTCCCGCGCGACGTAGATCGAGAACTCGGCCACGCGCGCGTAGCACTCGCGCGGCCGGTAGGACGAGGTCGAGGCGAACCCGACGATCCGTCCCGCGTCCTCGACCACGACGACGGGATGCACGCCGTCGAACCAGCCCCGCACGTCCTCGGCGGACCGCGGGCGCGTCTCGAACGTGGCGATCCGGTCCTCGATGCCCTGGGTGTAGATTCGCGCGATCTCGGCGGCGTCGGCCGGCGTGGCGAGTCGCGCCCTCACGCCTTCCTCCCGAACGTCTGCTCGATGCGCCTGAGCGCGGCGGCGAGGTCGATGGACTCGCGCAGCACCGGCGCCATCGGGTCGCCGAGCTTCTCGACGCGCGGCGGCACCGTCTCGATCGTGAAGCGCGCGGGCTCGAGTCGGGCGGTGACCTCCTCCCAGCGGAGTGGACACGACACGGGAGCGCCCGCCAGCGGGCGCACCGAGAACGGCGCGACGATCGTCTGGCCGTGCCCGTTCTGGCCCCAGTCGATGTACACCTTGCCGCCGCGGCCCCGGAGCGGCCGGACGACCGTGGCGATGGCCGGCTCCGCCTCGACGCCCAGCACGGCGAGCAGCCGCGCGAAGGTCCGCGTGGTCTCGTCGTCGTATCGGGCACCGAGCGGAAGCAGGACGTGGAGGCCCGTCTTGCCGGAGGTCTTCACGTAGCTCGGCAGCGCGAGCGCGTCCAGGATGCGACGGAGCGCCCGCGCCACGCGGACGACGTCGGTGAAGGGCGCCCCCTTGGGGTCGAGATCGAGCACGAGCCAGTCGGGACGCTCGAGCGAGCCCAGGTGCGAGCTCCACATGTGGAGCGGGATCGTCCCGAGGTTGATGACGTACCGGAGGCTCTCGCGGTCGTTGACGATGAAGTAATCGATGTCGCGCCCGGCGTCCTTCGAGTGGATCCGCTCGGTGCGGATCCACGCGGGGGTCCACTCGGGCGCGTCCTTCTGGAAGAACGATTTCCCGGCGATCCCGTCCGGGTAGCGCGTGAGCACGACGGGCCGATCCTTGAGGTACGGGAGCAGAAAGGGCGCGATCCGGTCGTAGTACTCCACCAGGTCGGCCTTCGTGTAGCCCTCGTCCGGCCAGAACACCTTCGTCGGATTGGTGATGGTGACGCTCGGACGTTCTTCCAAGTGAGCGGGGGTGGGGGGCTCGCTGGCTCGGGGTGCCTTCCGAGACCCGTGGCTTCTGGGGGTCGACTCCGTCGCCGGCCGATCGGACTGGGCTCGCGCATCGAGAGCTAGCGTGGTCGAGGAAGGCACCCGGAGCCGGCGAGCCTCCTGCCCCTCGCGCTCGGTCGGGACTTCGCGCACGCAGTCTTCAGGCCGTTTGTCATCACGCAGACCCAGGAAGGTCGGGTGGCGGATCCCGCCGTCGGCCGTCCACTCGGTGAATCGAACCTCGCAGACGAGCTTCGGCTCGACCCAGTGGTGGCCGCGGCCCGACGGCGTGCCGACGTCGAACGGCGACGTCGCGCGCGCCAGCGGTTCCAGCCGCCGGGCGACGAGCGCCAGCGTCGACTCGTCGAACCCCGTGCCCACCTTCGAGACGTAGACGAGCCGGCCGCCCTCGTAGAGCCCGAGGTGGAGCGCGCCGAAGTGGGCGCGCGAGCCCCGGGGCGCCGTGTAGCCTCCGATGACGAACTCCTGGCGGAGCTGGCACTTGACCTTGAGCCAGTCTCGGGAGCGCTTGCCGACGTAGGGGCTGTCGCGCTTCTTCGCCACGACGCCCTCGAGCCGCGCGCCACACGCCGCGTCGAAAAACTCCCGGCCCTGCTCGAGCACGTGGTCGCCGAAGTGGACGACGCCGCGCGCCGGCAGGAGGAGCCGGAGACACGCCTTGCGCTCCTCCAGCGGCAGGGATCGCAGGTCACGTCCGTCGAGCGCGAGCGCGTCGAAGCACGCCGCGCTGACCGGGACCTCGAGGGACGCGCGCTCGACGTCGGTCGGGCGCGTCAGGTTCATGCGCGTCTGGAGGCGCTGGAAGCTCGAGCGCCCCGCCGCGTCGAGCGCCACGATCTCGCCGTCGAGGAGGAATCGGTCGAGGGGCAGCGCGCGGAGCGCGCGGACCACTTCCGGATAGCGCGCCGTGACGATCATCCCGCTCCGCCCCCGGAGCTCGACCCGCTCGCCGACGCGCGAGGCCAGGACGCGCACGCCGTCGTACTTGATCTCGAAGAGCCAGGCCGGATCGGAGAACGGCCGGTCCACGAGCGTGGCGAGCATGAAGAGGCCCGGGCGCGGCGCCGGCTCGCCGCGCGGGGCCTTCGAGGCCGCGAGCCGGGCGCGGAGCGCGTCGAGCCTGCGGGGGCCCTCGCGCAACTCTTCGACGGTGAGCCCCGAGAGGACCGACTCGGGGAGCGTCTCGACCGGCTCGACGCCGTCCGCGAACGCGTCGGCCTTCTTCAAGAGGAGCCACTCCCGCTCCTTGCCGCTCATGCGGGCGAGCACCCACCGCCCGCGGAGCTTGAACCCAAAGAGCTCGAACTCGAGCTTGCCCCGCGCGACCTGCTCCTTCGCCGGCCGGTCGCCGAGCGTGCGGAACCAGCCGCGATCCCAGACAATGGACGGCCCCGCGCCGTAGCTGCCCTCGGGGATCACCCCCTCGAAGTCGGCGTACTCGATGGGGTGGTCCTCGACGTGGACGGCCAGGCGGCGTTCGCCGTGGCGCACCGAGGGGCCCTTGGGCACCGCCCAGCTCGCGAGCACGCCGTCGATCTCGAGCCGCAGGTCGTAGTGGAGCCGCCGCGCCGAGTGCTTGTGGACGACGAACAGGTGGCCGTCGGCCGGCCGGCGGTCGCCGAACGGCTCGGGCGTGCGCGCGGGATCGCGCTTCTGCCGGTACTCGTCGAGGCCGCGGCTAGGCACGCAGCACCACAAGCACCGTGAGCGCCGCGGACAGGTTGTCGACCGCGTGCGCCGTGATCGAGGGCACGAGGCTCCCCGTGCGCTCGTACGCCCACGCCCACAGGACCCCGCTCACGAAGACCGCGGCGAAGCCGAGCACGCCGTAGCCGTGGGCCACGGCGAAGACGACCGCGCTGACCAGCGCGGCCGCCGCCGGCCCGAGCCCTCGCCTGAGCGTGCCGAAGAGAAGCCCGCGGAAGACCAGCTCTTCGAAGACCGGCGTGAGCACGACCGTGTCGACGAGCGTCACGAGCACGACGGGCCAGGCGCCCCAGACCAGATCGCGGTCGAACCACTCGGCCCAGTGCGAGGAGATCCCGAGGGCCCGCCCCGCGGCGCCGACCATCGAGTCGCCCAGCTGCCCGGCCGCCACGAGCACGAGCGCGACGCGCAGCAGCCCTCGCGCGCCGGAGCGCGTGAGGGCCAGGCCGAACCCGCCGACGATGCCGAGCCCCGAGGGCCGCAGGAGCCACCACCAGGCCATCAGGATGACCGGGAGGAGGGCGAGGGTCGTCGCCGTGCCGACGACGACCCTCACGTACGGGTGCGCGGGTTCGCCCGGCAGCAACGCCGCGCCCAGGAAGAGCGCGGCGAGCAGGAGCGCCCAGAGCGCGCCGCCCCGGAGGAGCACGTCGACGCCGGTACGCCCCGGCCAGGGCGGCGGAAGCGGCGCGACATCCGAGCGCTCACCGGGGTGGCGCGCCCACCACGCGAGCGTCACGAGCGCCAATGCCAGAATCGCAACCTCCACCAGGGTGATCACGCGCAGGCGAACCAGGAGCGGGCCCGCGCGCGGGTTGGGCGCCTCCGCCCGCGTGAGGCGCGCGACGAGCCGGTCGCGGAACCAGCCGGGCTCGAGGTGCGCGTCGGCCTGCGCGACGAGGCCGGTCGCGTCGGCCCCACCGGGCCCCACCGAGAGGTACGCGAGCGCGACCAGGTGCCGGAAGGTCCCGAACGGCTCGCCGCGCCGCGTCCACTCGTCGAATCGGCCGCGGAGTCGCTCGGCGCGGCCCGCCTCGCCCTCGAGGATCGCCAGGTGGAGGTCGACGCTCGGCTCGAGCGACTCGCCCTCGAGCTCCTCGTACCAGCGGAGCGCGTCGGCGAGGTCGTCGGCGCGGCTCCCGAGGAGCGAGCGATAGACGCGCCGCTCCCACTCGGGCGCGCCGTCGATCCCGTCGTCCAGGTCGAGCGAGCGGCCGACGACGACGGCGAGGGCGCGCGCGGGCTCCACCACGTCCGCCACGGGAGAGCCCGTGGCGTGGAGCCACGTCGCCAGCGCCACGAAGGCGAGGAGCACCGCCGCCGACAGGGAGGTGAGGACCCCGAGATGTCGTCTCTCGACGGGGAGGGGCACGCTATCCATTGGAGGTGTCAAGCCTTCGCGCATCATAGGGAGCATCGTGCTATCGTGCAAACGATGCCCGCACACGCCACCGGGTCCGGGACGATCTCGTTCGGGCTGGTCTCGATCCCGGTCAAGCTCTACACGGCCGCGGCGTCGCAGTCCGTCTCCTTCAACCTGCTCCACGCCAAGTGCGGCTCCCGCATCAAGCTGCAGAACTTCTGCCCGGTCTGCAACGAGGTCGTGGACCGGGCGGCGCTCGTCCGCGGGTACGAGTTCGCGAAGGACCAGTACGTGCGCGTCGCCGACGAGGAGCTCAAGAGCCTCGAGGGCGAGGCGTCGAAGGTCATCGACATCGCGGAGTTCGTGCCACTCACGTCGGTGGACCCGATCTATTTCGAGAAGACGTACTACCTGGGCCCCGACAAGGGCGGTGAGAAGGCGTATCGGCTCCTCGCCGACGCGATGGGCTCGCACGGGCGCGTCGCGCTCGCGAAGTTCGTCATGCGCGGCAAGGAGAGCCTCGTCCTCATCCGGCCGGCGCAGGGCGGGCTCATGCTGCACACGATGTACTTCGCCGATGAGGTGCGGAGCTTCGGCGAGATCGAGAAGGGCGAGTCGGCGAAGATCAAGGAGGGGGAGCTCCAGCTGGCGCTCCAGCTGATCGACGGCCTCTCGTCGGACACCTTCAGCCCCGAGAAGTACCGCGACGAGTACCGCGAGCGCGTGCTCGAGCTCGTCAACCAGAAGGTCGAGGGCAAGGAGGTTTCCGCCGCCGGACCCCAGGTGCAGCGGGCCCAGGTCATCGACCTCATGGAGGCCCTCAAGCAGAGCCTGGCCCGGCGCGCGGCGGCTCCGCCCGCGGCCCCCGCCGCGGCGGCGGAGAAGAAGCCGCTCGCGAAGGCCAAGCGCCCCGAGCCTGTGCCCGCCAAGAAGGCCCAGGCCGGCAAGAAGTAGCCCGCCCCGTCAGGGGATCAGGACGATCTTCCCGTAGGCTCCCGGCTTCAGCACCGCCTCGTGGGCGCGCACCGCCTCCTTGAGCGGCAGCTCCTGACCGACGACGGGCCGGAGGGTGCTGTTCGCCAGGCCGGCGCCGATGGCCGCGTGGATGGACGCCATCTCCTCCGGCGCCGCGTTCCAGAGCGCCAGCCCGAAGATCGCCGCGTCCTTCCCCATCGTCCCGCGCGGATTGATCTCGATGGTCCCGCGGTTGCCGATGACGACGATGCGGCCAAAGCGCGCCACGACGTCGATGTCCTTCTGGAGGTTGACGTTCGCGAGCATCTCGAGAATCACGTCCGCGCCGCGGGTGCCCGTGACCTCCATCAGCTTCGTGAGGTAGTCGGAGGTGCTGTGATCCAGGACGTGGTGGGCCCCGTGCTCCTGGACGAGTTTGCGCCCGCGCTCGGTCCCGGCGGTGCCGACGACGGTCATGCCGTGGGCCACGCCGAGCTGCACCGCCGCGATCCCCACGCCGCCCGAGGCGCCGTGGACGAGGAGGGTCTCGCCGGATCGGGCGTGGGCCTTGTGGTGGAGGCCGCGGTACGCGGTGCCGTACGGCACGCTCACCCCCGCGCCCTGGGAGAACGAGACGTTCGCGGGGAGGGGGTGGACCGTGGACGCCTCGCAGAGCGCGAGCTCAGCGTAGCCGCCGGCCATCGGCGTCGTGGTGCGCACGACGTAGACGCGGTCGCCCCTCTTGAACCGGGTGACGCCCTGCCCCACGGTCTCGATCACGCCGGCGCAGTCGTTGCCGGGAACGTAAGGCAGGGTCGGAAGCATCGCGTAGCTTCCCGAGCGGATATAGGTGTCCACCGGGTTCACGCCCGCGGCCCGGATCCGCACGACCACCTGCCCCGGCCCGGGCTTCGGGTCGGGCACGTCGTCGAGCTGGAGCACCTCGGGGCCGCCGAACTTGTGGACGCGGATCGCTTTCATCGTCTCCTCCTATTTCGCAAGCGCCTTCTTCTTCCAGAGCTCCCAGGGCCGGAGCACAGTAGAGCCGACCGCCCCCGCCGCCTGCTTCGCCTCCTCGGGGTCGAGGTACGTCACGGGGCCGCCCAGCGCCATCGCCTGGGCCTGGAGCCTCGCATTCATCTCGAGGTAGACGCTGCGAAAGACCGCCTGGGGCAGCGACGGGCCCACGACCACTGCGCCGTGGCCGCGCATGAGCGCCGCGGTGCGGCTCCCGAGGGTCCCGGCCAGCGCCCGGCCGAGGGCGGGCGTGCGCACCAGCATGTCGCTGGAGCCGCCGGCCGCCTGGCGGATGTCGAACACGGGTACGCCCTCCCAGAGGAACGCGCTCATGTGGTAGAGGGGCCGGAGCGGCACGCCCGTGACGCCGAACGGGATGACCGACGGCGAGTGGTTGTGCACGATCGCCCGGACGTCCGGCCGCGCCTTGTAGATCTCGCCGTGGATGAACCGTTCGAGGTAGGAGGCGCGGTCGCGCGCATCGACCGGGTTCGAGTCGAGATCATACTCCAGGACGTCGCCCGCGGTGACGAGCTCGGGGGCGAGCGAGCGCGACATGAGGTAGCGGCTCGGGTCGCGATCGTGCCGCGCGCTCACGTGCCCGTAGCCGTCGAGCACGTTCTGGTCCGCCAGGATGCGGTTCGCGGCCACCAGGTCCTCGACGAGTCTGGGGTCGGCCGGCCCGACCGAGGGCGGCGCGGTCTGGGCGGGCGCGGGCTCGAGGTCGGCGGCGGCCGCCGCGAGCACGAGCGCGCCGCCGGTCACGAACCACCGTCGCGTGAGGCTCACCATCGCTCTCCTCCCGTGGAGCCGAATCTTCGCATCACCCGTTGATTATCCACCAGAGGTAAAATGAGGGCGCCGGAGCGGCGATGCCCAGAACCATCCTCGAGCCGCGGTTCCACGTCGAGTACCTGTCGATCCTCGACAGCGACGGGAACCTCGACGCGGCGCTCGAGCCGAAGCTCTCTCCCGGCGAGCTCAGATCCCTCCATCGCGCGATGGTCCTCGCCCGCCGCTTCGACGAGCGCATGGTGCGCCTGCAGCGCCAGGGCCGCATCGGAACGTTCGCCCCGATCAAGGGCCAGGAGGCCTCGCAGCTGGGGAGCGTCATCACGCTGCGGGCGACCGACTGGATGGTCCCGTCGTTCCGCGAGACGGCCGCGATGATCTGGCGCGGCTGGCCGATCGAGAAGATCCTCCTCTTCTTCGCGGGGTACGTCGAGGGCGGCCGGCCGGCGCCCGATCAGCGCGACCTTCCCATCACGATCCCGGTGGGGACGCAGCTCCCCCACGCGGTCGGCCTGGCCTACGCCGCCCAGTACCGCGGCGACGACGCGGTCGTCATGGCGTATTTCGGCGACGGCGCGACCAGCGAGGGTGACTTCCACGAGGCGCTGAACTTCGCGGGGGTCTGGCACGTGCCGGTCGTGTTCGTCTGCCAGAACAACCAGTGGGCGATCTCCGTACCGCTCAAGAAGCAGACCCACTCGAAGACGATCGCCCAGAAGGCGCTCGCCTACGGTTTGCCCGGGATCCAGGTGGACGGCAACGACGTGCTCGCGGTCTACACGGCCGCGCGCGAGGCGGTCGAGCGGGCGCGCGCGGGTGAGGGTCCGACGCTGATCGAGTGCGTGACGTACCGCCTTGGCGTCCACACGACCGCGGACGATCCCACTAAGTATCGGACCCAGGAGGAGGTGACGGCGTGGGAGCAGAAGGACCCGCTCACGCGCTTCCGCGCCTACCTCGAGAAGAAGGACCTCCTGGAGGACGGGCTCGAGCAGCGGGTGGACGAGGAGATCGCGGAGGCGGTGCGGCGCTTCGAGGCGACGCCGCCGCCCGACCCGCTCCTCGTCTTCGACCACGTCTACGCCGAGATGCCGCCCCACCTCCGCGCGCAGCGCGAGGAGCTCGCCCGCTGGCTGCGCGAGGGCGGCGCCCCCGCGCCCGAACCGCCCGAGGCCCCGCAGGGCGCGACGCCGATGCGCGGCCAGCGCCTCACGCGGCGATGACGCCCAGCGCACCTGACGCAGGCCACCCACGGTTGGCGCCGGGCTGGAGCTTCGATACATGACGCCCAGCGCACCTGACGCAGGCCACCCACGGTTGGCGCCGGGCTGGAGCTCCGATACATGACGCCCATCACCAAGCTCAACATGGTGAAGGCGCTCAACCTCGCGCTCCTGCAGGAAATGGAGCGTGACCCCGACGTGCTGATCCTCGGCGAGGACGTCGGCGTGGACGGTGGCGTCTTCCGCGTCACGGATGACCTCCAGCGAAAGTTCGGCTCCCAGCGCGTGATCGACAGCCCGCTCGCGGAGGCGGCCATCATCGGCACCGCGGTCGGCATGGCGCTCTACGGCCTCAAGCCCGTCTGCGAGATCCAGTTTTCCGGCTTCGCCTTCCAGTGCTTCCATCAGATCGAGAACCACGCGGCGCGCTACCGGCAGCGCTCTCAGGGACGCTTCCACTGCCAGATGGTGATCCGCATGCCCTACGGCGGTGGCGTCCGCGCGCTCGAGCACCACACGGAGTCCGAGGAGCAGTTCTACGCGCACGTGCCCGGCCTCAAGATGGTGATCCCGTCGGGGCCGCGGACGGCGCGTGCGCTCCTCACGAGCGCGATCCGCGACCCCGACCCGGTAGTCTTTTTCGAGTCGAAGGCGCTCTACCACGCCGCGAAGGAGGAGATTCCCGAGGATCCCGAGACCCTCCCGATCGGCCGCGCGCAGGTCGTCCGCGAGGGAGTCGATCTCACGCTCGTCGCGTACGGCGCTATGCTGCGGGTCGCCCGGGAGGCGGCCGACGTGCTCCAGGCCGAGGACCGGGTCGAGACCGAGGTGATCGACCTGCTCACGATCGCCCCGCTCGACCGCGAGACGATCGTCACCTCGGTCGGCAAGACCGGCCGCGCCGTCGTCGTCCACGAGGCGCCGCGGAGCTTCGGGCCCGGCGCCGAGGTCGCCGCGTCCATCATGGAGGGCGCCTTCCTCCACCTCGAGGCGCCCGTGCGCCGCGTCACGGCGAACGACGTGTCGTTCGTCGGCTTCGCGCGCGAGAAGGCGAATATCCCCGACGTCGCGCGCATTGTCGCCGCCGCCCGCGAGACCCTCGCCTTCTAGCCGATGGCCCGCGCGTTCGTCCTGCCCGACCTGGGCGAGGGGCTGACCGAGGCCGAGATCGTCAAGGTGCTCGTCCAGGAGGGCGACCTCGTCCAGGAGGACGCGCCGCTCCTCGAGGTGGAGACGGACAAGGCCACGGTCGAGATCCCGTCGCCGCTCACGGGGCGTGTCACCCAGATCCACGTCCAGCCGGGGCAGACCGTCAAGGTCGGCGCGGTGCTCGTGACGTTCGACGAGGAGGGCGGCAGGAGCCCCCTCCCTGCCCCCTCGCCCACGCGCGCACCGTCATCGTCGACGCCCCCGACTCCCTCCCACGTCGGGCCTGTGGCGGCGACGCCGGCGACGCGCCGGCTCGCGCGCGAGCTCGGCGTCGACCTCCGCACCGTGCGCGGTGGCACGGGTCCAGGCGGACGCGTGACCGACGACGACGTGCGGGCCGCTGCGGGCGGACGGCAGCCTGCGCCCTCCCAGCCCGCCGCCGAGCGCCCCGCCCCCGCGGCTCCCGCCGTCGCGAAACCTCTGGCACCGGTGGGCATCACGCCGCCCGCGCTGCCCAAGTTCGAGCAGTGGGGCCCCGTCGAGCGCCAGCCGCTCTCGCACCTCCGGCGGACGATCGCCGAGCGCATGACGCTCTCGGCCACGCTCGTCCCCCACGTGACGCACTTCGACCGGGCCGACATCACCGAGCTCGACGCGATCATCCGCCGCAATGTCGAGCCCGCGCGGCAGCGCGGGCTCACGCTCACGCTGACGAGCTTCCTGCTGAAGGCCGCGGCCCTGGCGCTCCTCGAGCACCCGCAGTTCAACGCGAGCCTCGACCCGGCGGCCGGCGAGCTGGTCCTCAAACGGTATTACCACCTCGGCGTCGCGGTGGCGACGGACCGCGGTCTGATCGTCCCGGTGATCCGCGACGTGGACCGGAAGGCCTTGCCCGAGCTCCAGCGCGAGCTCGCCGCCCTGGCGCAGCGCGTGCGCGAGGGCAAGGCCACGCTCGAGGACCTGCGCGGCGGGACCTTCACGCTCACCAACATCGGAGCGCTCGGCGGGACGGGCGCCGTCCCGATCATCAATTACCCCGAAGTCGCCATCCTCGGCGTCGCCCGCGCGCGGGAGGAGCCGGTGGTGCTGGAGGGGCGCATCGTTCCCCGAGTCCTGCTGCCGCTCTCGCTCACGTTCGACCACCGCGTCGCCGACGGCGCCGACGGCGCCCGCTTCGCCACCGCCATCGTGCGGCGGCTCGAGCGCCCCGAGCAGCTCCTCCTCGAGTGGTGAGCGCGATCGGCGCGCGCCGGACCGTGACGTCGCCATGGTGATGGGCGACCTCGTGCGCGAGGTGGACGTGGCCGTCGTGGGCGGCGGCCCGGGCGGCTACTCGGCGGCGTTCCGCTGCGCCGAGCTCGGCCTCGAGACGCTCGTCGTGGACGCGGGCCGGCGGCTCGGCGGCGTCTGCCTGTGGGAAGGCTGCATCCCGTCGAAGGCGCTCCTCCACGTCGGGGCGGTGCTCGGCGAGGCCGAGCGCGCGAAGGAGTTCGGCGTGGACTTCGGCGAGCCGAGGATCGCGCTCGACGCCCTCCGCACGTGGAAGACCGAGCGCGTCGTCGGCAAGCTCGCGCGAGGGCTCGCCGCCGTCGCGAAGTCGAAAGGCGTGGAGGTCGTCGGCGGCCACGGGGTCTTCGAGGACTCCCGCGTGCTCCGCGTGGAAGGCGACGAGCCCCAGAAGATCCGCTTCAAGCACGCCGTCGTCGCGACGGGCTCGACGCCGAGTCCGCTGCCCGGCCTCGACACGGCGCAGGACCGCGTGATGGACTCGACGGCGGCGCTCGAGCTCCCCGACGTGCCCGAGCGCCTCCTCGTCGTCGGCGGGGGCTACATCGGCCTCGAGCTCGGCCAGGTCTACGCCGCGCTCGGCAGCAAGGTGATGCTCGTCGAGATGACCGACGGCCTCCTGCCCGGGGTCGACCGTGACCTCGTCCAGCCGCTCGCGCGCCAGTGTGAGAGGCGCTTCGTGAAGATCTGGCTCGACACGAAGGTGACGTCGCTGCGCGAGACGGGCTCCGGGATCGAGGCGCGCTTCGGCGGCGACACCGTCGGCTTCGACCGCGTGCTCGTCGCCGTCGGGCGGCGCCCGGCGAGCGCCGACCTCGGCCTCGAGACGACGCGCGTCCGGCCCGACGCGCGCGGCGTGATCGCCGTGGACGCGCTGTGTCGCACGGCCGACCCGCGCATCTGGGCCGTCGGCGACGTCACGGGCGAGCCGATGCTCGCCCACCGCGCGATGCGCCAGGGCAAGGTCGCCGCCGAGGCGATCGCGGGTCGACCCGCGGCGTTCGACAATGTCGTCGTGCCGGCGGTCGTCTTCACCGACCCCGAGGTCGCGTGGTGCGGGCTCACCGAGTCCGCGGCCACGCGCGAGGGACGCCCCGTGCGGCTCGCGAAGTTCCCGTGGGCCGCTTCGGGGCGCGCCGCGACGCTCGGCCGGAGTGACGGACTGACGAAGCTCATGGTGGATCCCGACACCGGACGCGTGCTCGGCGTCGGGATCGTGGGCCCCGGTGCGGGAGAGCTGATCGCAGAGGGCGCCGTCGCGGTCGAGACGGCGCTGACCGTCGAGGACCTCGCCCTGACGATCCACACCCATCCGACGCTGTCGGAGACCCTCATGGAGGCCGCGGAGATGCTCTTGCGGCCGGCGTGAGCCTCCCGTGGCGGTGACGCGCGACCGTATGATCCTCGTCACCGGCTTCGAGCCCTTCGGCGCGCACTCCGTCAACCCGTCGGAAGGGCTCGCAAAGGCGGTGGACGGACGCCGTTTCGGCGCCTGCGCGGCGCGCGGCGCGGTCCTGCCCGTGCATCACGCCGACGCCGCTCGACGCCTCGACGCGCTCCTCGACGAAACCGAGCCGGTCGCCGTCGTGCACCTCGGGCTCGCGGCCGGCCGCGCACGGGTGGCGCTCGAGCGTGTCGCCGTGAACGTGATGGACTACGGCGAGCCCGACGGCGCGGGCTTCCAGGCGTCGGGTGAGCCGATCGCCCCGGACGGGCCCGCGGCGTATTTCGCCACGCTCCCGCTCGCCGCGATCCTCCGCGCGCTCACCGCCGAGGGGATCCCCGCGTACGTCTCGAACACGGCGGGCACCTACCTCTGCAACCAGACCCTCTACACGACCCTCCACTCCGTGCGGCAGCGGTCGAACCCGCCGAAGGTGGGCTTGATCCACGTCCCGCTCCTCCCGGCGATGGTTGCGGCGACCGGGCTCGAGCAGCCGAGCATGGACTTCCCGCTCATGCTGCGGGCGGTCGAGGTCGCGCTCGGCGTCCTCGGAGCCGCGGCGCACCTCGTCTCAGGCCACCCACCAATCGCGCCGGCCTCGCGGACCCCGCTGGAGTGAGAAGCGACCTGGGGAACGGAGCCGCGGCGCACCTCGTCTCAGGCCACCCACCAATCGCGCCGGCCTCGCGGACCCCGCTACAATAGTCGCGTGAGGGCCCTCCTGCTCGATCTCGACGACACGCTGCTCGATTACTCGGGCGGCGTCGACGCCCACTGGGAGGCGGCGGTGGCCGCGTGCGCACCGCCGGGTCTCGATCGCATGAAGCTCCTGATCGCCCTCGCCGAGACCCGACGCTGGTTCTGGGACGATCCGGACCGACACCGCCGCGAGCGCGTGAACATGCTCGCCGCCTGGCGGCACATCGCAGAGTACGCCCTCGAGCGCACGGGCGTCGAGGCCGACGGGCTGGCGGAGGCGATCGCCCACGACTTCGCCGCACGTCGGCGCGACGCGATGCGCCTCTTCCCCGACACCGTCGAGAGCCTCGAGCGCCTCCGGCGCCGGGGGATCCCGCTCGCGCTCGTGACCAACGGCGATGCCTCCCAGCAGCGCGACAAGATCGAGCGCCACGACCTTGGGCGCTTCTTCGACGTCGTCCTGATCGAGGGCGAGTTCGGCGTCGGCAAGCCCGAGGAGATCGTCTATCGTCACGCCCTCCGGGCGCTCGGCGCGCCGCCCGAGGAGGCGTGGATGGCGGGCGATCACCTCGAGTTCGACGTGGACGCTCCCCAACGGCTGGGATTGCACGGCGTGTGGATCGATCGGGCTGGCCACGGCCTCCCGGCGGGAAGCCGAGTCCGCCCCCACCGGGTCGTCCGTTCGCTGCGCGAGTTGGTCGAAGCCCCGGGCTGAGCCCGGCGCCGCCTCAGCGACGCGTCGGTGTTCGAGCGCCGGCTTTGCCGGCGCAACCGGATTCGGGGGGTGGCTCGGAGGGGGCCGTCGAGGCCCCCTTCGATGACCTAGCGGCGGCGCCGACGCCCGTGCAGCACCTCGCACCAGCGCCGGTTGTCGTCACCGCCCGCCTCGGCGCTACCCGAGAGATAGGCCGCGGCGGTCACGACCTCGTCGTCAGCGCCGTCGCGCGCCGGGGCATGCGACTCGCACCAGCGCACGTCGAGGATCTCCAGGCTGGGATCGGCGTCGGGTTCACAGCCGGGACAATACGCGCGCGCAACGGACGGGGTGTCCGGAATGAACTCCGTCACCGCTCTCTGGCGAGGGTACGCATCGCCATCTCCTTCTACTCTAGTGTACCCTCGGCCCCATGCAAAACTTATTGAACCGCCAGGTCCTCCTCCGAAGCCGCCCCACGGGCGAGCCCCGGGTCTCCGACTTCGAGCTCGTCGAGTCGCCCGTGCCCGCACCGGGAGAGGGCGAGCTCCTGTGCCGCACGATCTACCTCTCGCTCGACCCCTACATGCGCGGGCGGATGAACGACGTGAAGTCGTACGCCCAACCCGTCGAGCTCGGCAAGCCCATGGTCGGCGGAGCCGTCAGTGAGGTCATCGCCTCGAACCACACCGCGTTCCCGACGGGGAGCTTCGTCGTCGGCCCGACTGGCTGGCAGGCGTATGCGCTCTCCCGGGGCGCCGGCATGCGGAAGCTCGATCCGAAGGCAGCGCCGCTGTCCACGGCGCTCGGCGTCCTCGGCATGCCCGCAATGACGGCATACGTCGGCCTCTTCGACATCGGCCAGCCCAAGCCCGGCGAAACGGTCGTCGTCTCCGCCGCGGCCGGCGCCGTCGGCTCGGTGGTGGGGCAGCTCGCGAAGATCCGGGGATGCCGGGCGGTCGGGGTGGCGGGCGCGCAGGCGAAGTGCGAGTTCGTCGTGAAGGAGCTGGGCTTCGACGCCTGCGTGAACTACCGCGCCGAGCCCCTCGTGCCCGCGCTCCAGAAGGCGTGCCCGAAGGGGATCGACGTCTACTTCGACAACGTCGGCGGGGACGTCCTCGCCGCCGTCCTGCGGCTCATCAACCCGTTCGCGCGCATCCCGCTCTGCGGCCTGATCTCGCAATACAACGCCGCGGAGCCCCCGCCCGGGCCGAATCCGTCCCCGCTCCTCGTCAACCGGGCGCTCATCCGGGGCTTCATCGTCTCCGAGCACGCCGACCGCTTCGCCGACTTCCACCGCGACTGCTCTGCGTGGCTCCGCGAGGGCAGGCTCCGGTACCGGGAGGACGTCGTCGTCGGTCTGGAGAACGCCCCGGAGGCGTTCATCGGCCTCTTGCGCGGCAGGAATTTCGGCAAGCTCGTCGTGAGGGTCGGCGACGATCCGACCGTCAAGAGCTGCTGAGGCCGGCGATGAAGATCGCCGAGCTCCGCGCCTACCCGACGTCGTTCCCGCTGCCGCCCGACGCGAGCGTCACCCTCGGCATCGGACGCGCCGTCAAGCGCGACGCCGTCGTGGTCAAGGTCACGTCGCGGCGCTCGCCTCCGCGTGGAAGCTCTCGATCCACCCCCACACGTCGATGACCGGCCTCAACATGGCGGCCACGATCCACTTCCTGGCCGCCATCGACAACGGCGGCTACTTCGAGGCGGACGTCTCGAAGGGCAACCTCTTCCGCGACCGGCTCACGAGCGCGCCCTACACGCTGGACACGAACGGCTGCGTCGCTCCGCTGGAGAAGCCGGGCCTCGGCGTCGAGGTGGACGAGGATTTTCTCGTCAAGCACCCCGTCATCGAGGGGCCCGCGTACGTGTAGACACCCACCCGAGAACGACCGCGGCCATGCCGACGAGCCCCGCGCTCCCGGCCACGACGAGGGCCGTCCGAACCCCCAGCGCCTCGGCGATCGCGCCGATCATGAACGCGCCGAGCGGGAACGCGCCGCCGAAGGCGAGCGTGTAGAAGCTCATCACGCGACCGCGGAGCGCGTCGGGTGCGGAGAGCTGCAGCGTGGTGTTGCAGCTTGCCATGAAGACAATCGAGAAGAAGCCGAGCTGGAAGAGGTGCACGACGGCCGTGTGGAAGTCGGCGGCGGTCGCGAGCGCCACGAGCGCCAGGCAGGAGAGGACGCCCGCGAGGAGGATCGTGCGGAGCGGGGTCTGGCGGCCGCCGAGGGTCGCCAGGGACAGCGCCCCCGTGACGGCGCCGATCCCGAGCGCTGCCATGAGGAAGCCGAACCCCTCGGCGCCCAGCCCGAGCACCTTCCGCGCGACGAGGGGGACGACGATCGTGAAGTTGAAGACGCAGAGACTTACGACCAGCACGAGGCCGAGGACCAGCGCGATCCGCGACGTGCCGAGCGCGTAGCGGAGCCCTTCCCGGACCGCCTGGCTCACCGTCGCGGCCGTGCGCGGCCGGGGCGTGCCCTCCGCGCGGACGAGGAGCAGCGCGCCGATCACCACGAGGAACGAGAGGCCGTTCAGCAGGAACGCGGGGGCCACGCCGAGGCGGCCGATCAGGAGGCCGGCCACCGCCGGGCCCACGATGCGTGCGCCGTTGAATGCGGCGGAGTTGAGGGCGACCGCGTTCACGAGGTCGTCCTTCCCGACCATCTCGACGACGAAGACCTGGCGCGTCGGCATGTCGATCACGTTCGCGCAGCCGAGGAGGAGCGCCAGGACGGCGACGTGCCAGTACTGGACGTGCCCGCTCCAGACGAGCGCCGTGATCGTGAACGCCTGGAGGGCGAGGGCCGACTGGGTCGCGAGGATCAGCCGGCGCTTGGGCAGCCGGTCGACGATCGCGCCCGCGACGACCGAGAACATCAAGACGGGGGCGAACTGGAACGTGCCGATGAGCCCGAGCTTGAGCGGCGAGCCGCTGAGCTGCAGCACGAGCCACGACTGGGCCACGGACTGCATCCACGTGCCGATCAGCGAGACGAGCTGGCCGCCCCAGAAGAAACGGAAGTCGCGGTGGTTGAGCGCGCGCAGCGCTTCGGGAAAGGGCATCGCGTCTTTTCCAGCTTGCGCGGTCCCGGCCGCGAAGGCAAGATGGGCGCTCACGATGATCGCGCCTGGCGAGCTCGCGCGGCTGATGCAGTCCGCGGCGCCCCACGCCGTCCTCGACCTGCGCGAGAGAGCGGCCTACGAGCGGGGTCACATCTATCGCGCCACGTCCCTCCCGCGACGGCTCCTGGAGTTCCGGCTCCCGGCGCTCGTCCCCGCGCGCGCGACGCCCCTCGTCGTCTGCGACGCTGACGGGCGGCTCGCCGCGCTGGCGCTGCCGACGCTCGGTGAGATGGGCTACCCCGACGTGCGGACCCTCGACGGCGGCCTCGCCGCCTGGCACGCCGAGGGGCGTCCGCTCGTCGAGGGCGTCAACGTGCCGAGCAAGGTCTTCGGCGAGCGCGCCCTGCACGAGTGCCAGACGCCGCAGCTCGCGCCCCACGAGCTCCGAGAGCGGATCGAGCGCGGCGACGACCTGGTGATCGTCGACGCGCGGACGCCCGAGGAGTACGCGCGGGGCACGCTCCCCGGCGCCTGGAGCGTCCCGGGCGGCGAGCTGGTCTTCCGCATCGCCGAGCTGGTCGGGCACCCCGAGACGACGATCGTCGTCCACTGCGGCGGCCGGACGCGTTCCTACATCGGCGCCGAGTCGCTCCGGCGCATGCGGCTCGCCAACCCTGTCGTCGCGCTGGAGAACGGGACGATGGGCTGGGAGCTCGCGGGCCTCGCACTCGAGCGCGGGGCGGCGCGCTGGGCGCCCGCGCCGTCGGCGCGGAGCCGAGCCGTCGCCACGCTGACCGCGAAGCGCGTCGCGGCCGAGGACGGGATCCCCTTCGTCTCGCCCGACGAGCTCGCCGCGCGTCTGGCCACGCGCGAGCGCCAGAACCTCTACGTCCTCGACGTCCGGACGGCCGACGAGTACGCCGCGGGCCACGTCGCCGGCGCCGTCTGGGCGCCCGGGGGCCAGGCGGTGCAGGCGACCGACGAGTACGTCGCGGTCCGCGCCGCGTCGATCGTCCTCGTCTGCGACGGCGTCGCACGCTCTGTGATGGCGGCCTCGTGGCTCCGCCGCATGGGGCTCCCCGACGTCGCCGTGCTCGCCGGGGGCCTGTCGGCCTGGACCGACGCCGGCGGCGCCGTCGAGCCGGGACACCCGGCGCTCGTCCCCTTCGGCTGGGAGGCCGCGCGCCAGCGCGTCGCGCGCGTCGGCCCCGCCGACCTCGGCTCGGCCCTGATCGTCAGCGTGGACCCGAGCGACGCCTACGCGCACCGCCACGTGCCGGGCGCCCGGTGGCTCTGTCGCAGTCGGCTCGAGTGGACGATCGGCACAGTCGCGCCGGACCGGCAGGCGCCGATCGTCGTCACCTGTGCCGACGGCGTCGCCTCGACCCTCGCCGCGGCGACGCTCGGACGCCTCGGCTACACCGCCGTGAGCGTCCTCGAGGGCGGCATGCGCGCGTGGGTCGAGGCAGGGCGTGCCGTCGAGAGCGGCCGGACGCGGCTCGCCGACGAGCCCGACGACGTCGTGCTCAAGCCCTACGAGCGGGGACGCGCGGCGATGGAACGCTACCTCAGGTGGGAGACGGATCTCGACGCCGAGGGACGTAGCCGGAGCCGGCTCCTGTGAAGCTCCCGGCGCTCGTCACGACCGGGTGGCTCGTCGCGAATCTCGGCCGCCGCAACCTGCGCGTCGTCGACGGCTCGTGGCACATGCGAGGGCTTGGGCGCGAGGCCTTCGAGGAGTTCGTCGAGGCGCACGTCCCCGGCGCCGTGTTCTTCGACATCGACGAGATCGCCGACCTGAGCACGCCCCTGCCGCACATGCTCCCGAGCGCGGGGAAGTTCGCGGAGCGCGTCGGCCGGCTGGGGATCACGAACGCCGATGGCGTCGTCGTCTACGACACGCGTGGCGTCGTCAGCGCGGCGCGCGTCTGGTGGACGTTCCGCGCCTTCGGCCATGGGCGGGTCGCCGTTCTCGACGGGGGCCTCCCGAAGTGGCGCGCCGAGGGTCGGCCCGTCGAGTCGGGCCTGCCCGCGCCCCGGCGGCGCCGCTACACGGCCCGTCTTCGCCGGAGCCTCGTGCGCGATCTCGAGCAGATGCGCGCAAACCTCGCGCGCCGCCGCGAGCAGGTGCTCGACGCGCGCTCGCACGGCCGTTTCGTCGGCACCGAGCCCGAGCCGCGCCCGGGGCTGCGCGCCGGTCACATCCCGGACAGCCTCAACCTGCCGTACGAGCGGCTCTACGCGAGGGACGGCACGCTCCTCGGGCCCGGCGAGCTGCGACGCGCCTTCGAGGCCGCGGGCGTCGATCTCGACCGCCCCGTGGTCACGACCTGCGGCTCGGGCATCACCGCCTCGGTGCTGGCGCTCGGGCTCCACCTCCTCGGACGGAATCGGGTTGCGGTCTACGACGGCTCGTGGACAGAATGGGGTGGGCGGCCCGACACTCCGGTGGAGGGAGAGGAGGACCCATGGCGACAGCGCCCTACACGCTCGAGAACTTTGTCTCCGACCTCGACCGCATCACGCGCGACGAGACCGCGCCGCGCACCATCACCGAGCGCGTCGCGCCACTCCTGGCGAAGCTCGTGACGAACCCCAACGTCGTGCCCGTCGAATTCCGCCGGCGCCCGCGCGACCAGAGGCGCGGCCGCTACATGCTCCACCGCGCGCCCCGTTTCAACGTGACGTCGGTCGTCTGGGGGCCCGGGGAGAGCGCCGCCGCGCACAACCACGAAACGTGGGGCGTGATCGGGGTCATCGACAACGAGATCGAGGAGACGCGCTACCGCGTCGAGGAAGGCGCCGCGAGCGGCCGGGCGAAGCTCGAGGTGAAGGCGGTCATGCGCCACGCGCCGGGCGCCATCTCGTGCCTGGTCCCCGGGGACGAGGTGCACGCGATGCGCAACCCGACCGAGCGCGACACCGTCGAGATCCACGTCTACGGGAAGGACCTCGCGGGCTTGAAACGCAAGATCTGGGACGCCGACGGGACGGAGAAGCCGCTCATCACGCCGAAGTACATGAACTGCTGACGCATGGCTTCTGGCGAGGCGCTGTTCAACCCGTACCTCCCCGAATTCCACGCGGACCCGTATCCGTTCTATCACCGTCTGCGCGCGGTCGCCCCGGTGTACCAGACCCCGATGGGGTTCTGGGTGCTCACACGGTACGACGACGTCCTCACGGTCCTCCGCGATCCGCGCTTCGGGCGCGACGGGTTCGAGCAGATGCTCGCCGCCGTCTACGCTGACGACCGGGCCGAGTCCAGTCGCCTTCCCCGGTCGATGCTCTTTCGGGACCCGCCCGACCACACCCGCCTGCGAGCGCTCGTGAGCAAAGCCTTCACGCCGCGCGTGATCGAGCGCATGCGCGAGCACATCCAGGACATCGTGCACCGCCTGCTGGGTCGGGTTCGGGACGCGAAGGGCATGGACGTCATCACCGACCTCGCGTATCCGCTCCCCGTCACGGTGATCTGCGAGATGCTGGGCGTGCCGACGGGAGATGAGGGCGTCATCCGGCAGTGGTCGTCCGATGTTGCCCGGAGCCTGGACGCGATCGGCATGCCATCCGACATCGAGGTCGTCGCGCGTGGCCGGGCGGCCCGTCGCGAGCTGGGCGACTACTTTCGCCGTCTTCTCCCCGAGCGGCGCAGGCGTCCTCAGGACGATCTCCTGAGCCTGCTGATCGCCGCCGAGGAAGCCGGCGACACGCTGAGCGAAGGGGAGCTGCTCGCCACCTGCGTCCTGCTCTTCATCGCCGGCCATGAGACGACCGTCAACCTGATCGGCAACGGGTTGCTGGCCCTCCTGCGCCATCCGGACCAGCTCGGGCGGCTGCGGGACGATCCGGCGCTGATTCAGAGCGCGGTGGAGGAGTTGCTGAGGTACGACAGCCCGGTGCAGCGGACGGCGCGCATCACGACCACCGACGTCGAGGTCGACGGCCGCACGCTCGCGAAGGGCTCGATGGTCGTGGCCGCGATCGGCGCGGCCAACCGCGACCCGGCACACTTCCCGGACCCGGACCGTCTGGATATCACGCGTCGAGACAACCGGCACATCGCCTTCGGCTTTGGCATCCACTTCTGTCTCGGCGCGCCCCTGGCTCGGCTCGAAGGGCAGATCGCCTTGGGCACCCTCCTCCGCGAGCGGCCAGGCTTGGCGGTCGACGCGACGCCGACCTGGCGAGAATCGTCGACGCTGCGCGGGCTCAGGGCGCTGCCGGTGACGTTCTAGCGGCGGCGAGGTCCCGATGGCGACGAAGCTCTCCGACGAGATCAAGGCGCTCGTGCGCGGCGCGAACTTCGCCCATCTCGCCACGCTGATGCCCGACGGCTCGCCGCAGGTGGCACCGGTGTGGGTCGACCTCGAGGGCGACCGGATTCTCGTCTGCACGGGCGAGGCCTCGCTCAAGGCCAAGAACACGAAGCGGGACGCGCGCGTCGCGCTGTCCGTCATCGCGATGGACAACCCCTACAAGGAAGCGCAGCTCCGCGGCCGCGTCGTCGAGCGGCGGCCCGACGCCGACTTCGAGACGATCGACCGCGTCGCGCAGAAGTACGCGCGCCGGCCCTTCCCGTTCCGCCAGAACCCGGCCGAGCGCGTCGTGCTCGTGATCGAGGTCGAGCGCGCGCGTTACGCGGTCCTGCCGTTCACCCACACACCCGCGTAGGCGGCCGCGGCGGGTCGGATGGCGCAGCGGTTCGCCGGCCGGGTCAACGCACCCGATTTCCCGCCCGACGCCGACTGGCTCAACACCGGGCGCCCGCTCTCCCTCCGCGACCTGCACGGCAAGCTGGTCCTGCTCGACTTCTGGACCTTCTGCTGAATCAACTGCCTGCACATCCTTCCGCAGTTGCGGAAGCTCGAGCGCAAGTGGAGCCAGGAGCTCGCCGTCGTCGGCGTGCACTCGCCGAAGTTCCTGAGCGAGCGGGAGACCGACGCCGTCCGCGCCGCGATCCTCCGCCTCAACGTCGGCCATCCGGTGGTGAACGACCGCGACTTCCGCGTCTGGCAGGCGTATGCGGTCCGTGCCTGGCCCACGCTCATGTTCGTCGACCCCGAGGGCAAGGTCATCGGCCGGCACGAGGGCGAGTTCCCCCTCGAGCCGTTCGACGACCTGATCGCGAAGATGGTCGAGGAGTTCGACGCCGCGGGGGTGCTCGACCGGCGGCCCCGCGGGCTCGAGCCCGAGCGGCTCGCGGCGCCAACGCCGCTCAGGTTCCCCGGCAAGGTCCTGGCCGACGCGGCGGGCGGCCGGCTCTTCATCAGCGACACGGGAGGGAACCGCATTCTCGGCGCGGATCTCGACGGCCGGGTGGAGGCGGTCATCGGCCGAGGCGATCCTGGCCTGGGCGACGGGAGCTTCGACGACGCCGCCTTCTACCAGCCACAAGGGCTCGCGCTCGACGGCGACACGCTCTACGTCGCGGACACCGAGAACCACGCGCTCCGCGCCGTGGACCTCGGACGGCGCCGCGTCACGACGCTCGCCGGCACGGGCGCACAGCTCATGGGCCCGCGCGTCGGCGGACCGGCACGCGCGACGTCGCTTTCCTCCCCCTGGGACCTGACGATCCTGGACGGCACGCTCTACGTCGCGATGGCGGGGACGCACCAGCTCTGGGCGATGCGGCTCGGAAGCGGCGAGATCCGGCCGCACACCGGGACCGGCCGCGAGGCGCTGGAGGACGGACCACGCGAGACGGCGGCGATGAACCAGCCGAGCGGCCTCGCGACCGACGGCCGGCTGCTCTACGTCGCGGACAGCGAGGCGAGCGCGGTCCGCGCGGTCGAGCCCGGGCCGGGCGGGGCGATCCGGACGATCGTCGGCGAAGGGCTCTTCGAATTCGGCGACGCGGACGGCATCGGTCCAGCGAGCGTGCGTCTGCAGCACCCGCTCGGGCTCGCCTGGCACGGCGACGTCCTCTTCGTCGCCGACACGTACAACCACAAGATCAAGCGGCTCGACCCGCGGACCGGCGAGTGCCGGACGCTCCTCGGCGCGGGCGCGCCCGGCCACGCCGACGGCGCCGCGGGGGCCGCGCGCTTCAGCGAGCCGAGTGGCGTGAGCGTTGCGGCGGGGCGCCTCTTCATCGCCGATACCAACAACCACGCGATCCGGGTGGCAAGCCTCGCGAGCGGTGACGTGACCACGCTGGTCCTTCGCGGTCTCTGACGCGTGGCATGAAGATCAACCGACGCGCAGCGCTCAAGGTCGGCGGGACCGGCGCCGTGCTCGCCGCCGCGGGCGGCGTCTGGCGGGCGTGGGAGCAGGGGGTATGGAGCGCGGGCGAGGGGCCGGCGTACGAGCCGTGGCGTCGCTGGCGGAGCGACCCGAGCGAGGGACCGCTCGCGCTGGTCCGGGCGGCCATCCTCGCGGCCAATCCCCACAACAGCCAGCCGTGGCTGTTCAGGGTGGGCGCCTCGCGGATCGATCTCTTCGCCGATCCGGCGCGCGACATCGGCGCCGTCGACCCCGATCACCGCGAGATGTACATCGGGCTCGGCTGCGCGCTCGAGAACCTGCTCCTCGCCGCCGGCGCCCGCGGCCTCGCGTGGCGGCTCGCGCTGATGCCGGATCGGGCCCACGCGACCCACGTGGCGCGGATCGATCTCACGCCGGGCCCTCGGGCGACGAGCGAGCTCTACGAGGCGATCCCACACCGGCACACGAATCGTGGTCCGTATGATCGGTCGCGCGCCGTGCCGCCCGACCTCCTGGACGCGATGACCCGCACGGCCGGCGACGATGCGAGGCTCTCCTGGCTCGTCTCGGACACCGACCGGCGTCGGCTCGGCCAGCTCATCGTCCGCGCGACCGAGGCGATCGTCGCCGACGACGCGCAGAGCCGGGCGAGCGCCCGCTGGTTCCGGTTCCGCTGGGCCGACGTCCAGCGCCACCGCGACGGCATCACGATCGACGCGAACCTGACGGACCCGCTCATGCGCGTCGCCGCCAAGATGCTCCCGCCGCTCTCGCGTGAGCGAAGCGATCGCTTCTGGCTCGCGGCGACCCGCGACACCTTCGTGGCCACGGCGGCAGGATTCGGCATCCTCTCGGTTCACGACGCGCGCGACAACGCTCAGCGGCTCCGGGGCGGCCGCGCGTGGCAGCGCCTGCACCTCCAGGCGACCGCGCGGGGACTCGCGCTCCAGCCGCTGAACCAGCCGACCGAGCGCGCCGACCGCGAGCGGGTCCTGGCGATCGAGCCGACGTTCGGGCGGGCGCTCACGGAGCTCGTCGACGACGCGGCCTGGCAGGCGTTGATGACCTTCCGGGTCGGTTACCCGACGCGGCCGGCGGCACTCAGTCCGCGCCGCGCCGCCGAGGCCCTTCTGATCTAGGTGTGGCGAAGCAAGAGGGTGTTCACCCCGCGCGGGCGGGGATCAGTCGCAGTAGAGCTCGACGGTATAGCCGTTCGGGTCTTCGATGTAGATCGCGGACGGCCCGCGCCGGCCCGTGATCCGCACGCCGGCGCGCTTCACCCGCTCGCAGACCTTCCTCCACTCGGCGCGCGGGAAGTGCAGGCCGAAGTGGTCGAGGCCGCCGGCGCCGGGGTCGAACGCGCGCCGGCTCTGGACGAAGTTCAGGAGGTCGTGGCCCCCGGGCGTCTCGAGGAAGATCATCCCCTCGTGTGGGAACGCGGGCTTGAGCCCGAGGACGTCCAGATAGAAGCGCTCGGTGCGTCCGAGGTCCC
The DNA here is from genome assembly GCA_003220315.1 of Candidatus Rokuibacteriota bacterium. GTDB lineage: Bacteria > Methylomirabilota > Methylomirabilia > Rokubacteriales > CSP1-6 > 20CM-2-70-11. The sequence goes on along the minus strand of QHSA01000143.1, from coordinate 4,109 downwards.
GGGTCCGGAGCGCGAGGTGGCGGAGCCCGCGAGTCGTCATCCCTTGAGCCCTCCCGTGCCCCAGCCCGCCACGAGATGGCGTTGGACCGCCATGAAGAAGGCGAGCGCGGGGATCGTGATCAGCATGCCCGCCGCCATGACGAGCCCCCAGTCCACGACCGCGGCGGCGAAGAGGTCCTGGACGCCGACGGGGAGCGTCTTGAGCTCGTCCGAGGCGATCAGGATGCGCGTGAAGATGTAGTCGTTCCACGCCAGCGTGAACGTGAAGATGGACGTCGCGATCAGGCCCGGGAGCGCGAGGGGCAGCACGATATAGATTACCGCCCGGCCGCGCCCCGCGCCGTCCACGTGCGCCGCCTCCTCGAGCTCGACGGGGATCGAGCGGAAGAAGGCGCGCAGGAGCCACAGCGCGAACGGCAGGCAGAACGACGAGTACGCGAGCACCAGGGCCGTGTGGGTGTTCACGAGGGACATCCGGCGGGCCAGGATGTAGATCGGGATCACGATCATGATCGGCGCGAACATGTAGGTGCAGAGGACCAGCCGCGCGACCGCCTCGCGCCCAGGGAAGGCGAAGCGCGTCAGGCTGTAGGCGCCGAGGGCGCCGACCGCCATGGTCAGGACGACCGTCAGCCCCGCGACGACCACGCTGTTGCGGAAGTAGGTGAGGAACGCGGTGTCCGTCACGAGGCGCACGAAATTCTCGAGGGTCGGCGCGGCGGGCACGAACGTCGGCGGCGTGGCGAAGACCTCGCGCGGCGGCTTGAGCGACGTGGAGAGCATCCACAGGAGCGGCACGACGGCCTGGGCCGCGAGCCCGAGCGCCGCCGCGTAGACGAACGCCCGCCACGCGAGCCGCCTCACGCCGCGTCCTCCTCGCCCCAGAAGAGCCGGAAGTAGACGAGCGTCGCCGCCATGAGCATGAGGAACATGATCACCGCGAGCGCGGCGCCGAAGCCGGCCTGGTAATAGGTGAAGGTCCGCATGTACGCGTAGATCGGCAGCGTCCGGATCTCGCGCCCCGCCCCGGCGCCCTCGCCCCAGAGCCACACGGTGTCGAACTTCGTGAACATCCAGATCGAGCGGAGGAGCACGACGACGAAGAGCACCGCCCTGAGCTGGGGCAGGGTGACGTGGCGGAACCGCGCCCACGCGGACGCGCCGTCCACCCGCGCCGCCTCGCCGAGCTCGAGCGGGATCGTCTGCAGGCGCGCGAGCAGACTGACGACGACGAACGGCGTGAACTGCCAGACGCTGACCGCGATGAGCGAGGCCATCATGTGGTCCACGCCGAGCCAGACGACCGGCTCGCGGACGAGCCGGAGGCGCAGGAGCACGTCGTCCACCACGCCGTAGGTCTCGTTGAGGAGCCAGCGCCACACGATGACCGCCACGATCGTCGGGATCATGTACGGGAAGAGCACGAGCGCGCGGATCGCGGTCCGCCCGCGGAAGGCCTGGTGGAGCACGAGCGCCGCGGCCAGGCCGAGGACCAGCTGGAGGCCGGTCGACGCCCCCGCATAGACGACCCCCTTCCACAGGCTGTCCCAGAACTCCGCGTCGCCCGCGATCCGCGCGTAGTTGCCGAGGCCGACCCAGCGCTCGGCCGGGAAGAAGGAGTGCTTGTCGAAGAACGAGAGCCAGATCGCGTAGGCGACCGGGTAGAGGATGAGGCTCGTGATCAGGACGAGCGCCGGGAGGATCCAGAGCACGCCCAGGACCGCCCCCGGGAGGCGCCGACGCAACGCTACTTCTTCAGGTAGCCAGAGCTCGCGAGCAGCTCCTCGACGCGTTTCTGCGCCCGGGCGGCCGCCTCGGCGGACGGCACGCCCTTCACCGAGTCGAGCACCATGTCCACGAGAATGCCCGACCCCATGACCTCGAGCAGGTAGGGCTTCTTCATGTCCTCCCAGTCCGTGACCAGGACCGGCTTGATCCAGTCGTTCCGGAAGTACTTCTCCTGCATGTCCACCCAGGGCCGCCACTTCCGGATCATCGCGTTGTCCGCGTATCTCGGGTTCCGAGAGGTGGACTTCTTGATCGACAGGAGGTGGATCGGCACCGAATGCAGGTACGGGACGTAGTTCTCGTCCTGGAAGAAGAACTTGAGGAAGTCCACCGCCTCGGGGCCGCCCTTGGCATCCTTGAAGACCATCCACGGCTCGCAGTCGAGCTGCGCCGCCGGCGTCCGGCCCGAGGGACCGACCACCTTGTCCGCGACCGCGAAGTGGTCCGGATCCGCAATGTCCTTGGCCGCATACTTCTCGATGTAGCCGACGCCGCGGCCGTAGGCCTGGTAGAGCATCGCCGCCTTGTCGTTCGCGAGGTTGGCGAACGTGTCGAGGTAGCTGTGGCCCGTCCAGCCGGGCGGCAGGACGCGGCCGAGCTTCTTGTAGAAGTCGAGCAGCTCGAGCACCGGCTTCTCGGTGAGGGTCGGGCGCCCCTCGGCGTCGAACAGCCGGCCGCCGTTCGTCCTCAAGAGCTCGCCGACCGCGATGTTGATGAAGAGCGGCTGCCCCGTCATCGTGAGCCCCCAGCGCACGACCTGGCCGTCCCTGACCTCCTTCAGCGCCTCGGCTACCTGGACGAGCTCGTCCCACGTGCGCGGCACCTTGAGGCCCTTCTGGGCGAGCAGGTCCTTCCGGTAGACGAAGACGGACGACGCGGGGGAGTGGCCGACGCCGTAGGTCTTGCCGTTCCACTGGCAGAGGTTACGGAACGCGTCGACGAGGTTGTCCTTGGGGATCGAGTCGGCGAGGTCGTCCACCGGTCGGAGGAGCCCCTTCGCCGCGAACGAGACGCACGTGATCGGCTGGCCGTGCGCCGCGTCTGGCGGCGCGCCGGCTGCGAGCGCGGCGGTGAGCTTCCTCTCCAGGTCGCCCCAGGCGAGCCCCTCGATCTTGACCGAGACGTCCGGGTGCGTCTTCTCGTACTCCGCGGCCATCTGGTTCAGGACCGCGAGGGTCTGCGGCTCGGTCTCGGTCTGCCAGAGCCGGATGACCTTCTTGTCGGCCGCCTCAGCGAGGGCGACGGAGAGGACGAGGACCAGCGCGGAGAGCGCGGCGGCGAGAGTGCGTCGTCCGATCATGGCGAACCCCTCCCTCGGGACGGTGGCGGGAGTGTCGCACCGTCGCCGCCGACTGACAAGAGGGTCGCGCGGTCAGGTCGGCGCGGTCACTCCTCGGCCGGAACCGTGCCTTTGAAGAGGAATTTCTGCACCCGCTTCCCGGAGCCCACCTCGGTCGTGTAGATGTGCCCACGGGAATCCACCGCGAGGTTGTGCACCGAGAGAAACTGCCCGGCCTGGCGCCCGTTCCGCCCGAACTTCGCCAGGACCCGGCCGCTCTCGCGCAGGAGCGTCCACACGTGGTTGTTTTCGCCGTCGGCGGTGTAGAGCCAGGTCTGGGGGGCGTCGTGCGAGACGTCCACGTCCCACACCGAGCCGTTGCCGCGCGTCGCGGGGGCGACGACGAATTCCTTGACGAAGGTCCCGTCCCGCTTGAAGACCTGGATGCGGTTGTTGCTCCGGTCGCAGACATAGAGGAGCCCGTCCCGGGAGAACCGGACGCAGTGGACCGGGTTGCCGAAAGACTTCACGCTCGCGTCGCCCGGCGGGCGACCGTCGGCGCCCCAGTGGCGCTTGTAGGCGCCCGTCTGGGCGTCGAAGACGATGACGCGGTGGTTCTTGTATCCGTCCGCCACGAAGACCTCGTTCGTCGCGGGATCCACCGCGACGTTGGCCGGGCGCCCGAGGTGCGCGGTGTCGCCGTCGCCGCCGGTCATACCCGCCCGGCCGATCTGGAGCACGAGCTTCCCGTCCCGAGTGAGTTTCAGAAGCTGGTGATCCCGCTCGCCGTTGCCACCGATCCAGACGTGACCCTGATAATCCACGAAGATGCCGTGCTCTACCGCCGGCCAGTCGTAGCCCTGCCCCGGCCCCCCCCAGGCCTGGAGGAGATTGCCGGTGGGGTCGAACTCGAGGACGGGCGGCGCCGGCACGCAGCAGAGGGAGCGCGGCTCCTCGGTCAGCGTGCGGGGGCGCTGGAGCACCCAGACGTGGTCCTGCGCGTCCACAGCCACGCCGGCAGCCTGGCCCATGAGCCACCGGT
>QHSA01000282.1 GCA_003220315.1 Candidatus Rokuibacteriota bacterium | reverse complement strand
CTACCACATGGGCGACACGGGACTCTTCGGCGACATGAAGCTGATCGGGGAGTACTACAAGCCCGACCTCGTCATGATCCCGATCGGCGGCCACTTCGTCATGGACCCGCGCGACGCGGCGTACGCGACGAAGGAGATGCTCCGGCCCAAGTACGCGATCCCGTTCCACTACGGGACGTTCCCGGTGCTGCGCGGCACGCCGCAGGAGTACCAGACGGCGCTCGGTCAGACGACGGTCCAGGTCTTTCCGATCCCCCCCGGCGACACGCTGACCTTCTAGGGGGCGTCGAGGCGCCCGCCGGTTCGTCAGGCGCCGAGAGGGTTCTCGTGCTGTCGGATCCGCCGCGAGAGCGTCACCAGGATCTTCTCGGTGAGCCCGGGCACCTCCTTGAGGAGGCGCCAGAAGTGGGTCCGGTCGATCACGAGGAGCCGCAGGTCGGTCTCGGCCTTCACCGTCGCCGAGCGGGGCTCGCCGTCGAGCAGGCTCATCTCGCCGAAGAACTCGCCGGGATTGATGCGATGCCGCCGCTGGGGCGAGAGGGCGACGAGGGCCGTGCCGTCGATGATGACGAAGAACTCGTCGCCCGGCTCGCCCGCGCGCGTGAGGACGGTGCGCTCCGGCACCTCCACCACCGACGAGATGTCGGCGACGGCGCGAAGCTGGCGCAGGCTGCAATCCTCGAAGAGGGGCACGCGCTCGAGGTGCCGGATCTTCTCGTCGCGGGCGGTGCGGAACGTCTCGAACATCTTCCCGATGAGCTGCATCACGCCCCCTTCTCGTTGTCGGCGTCGCTCACGGCGAGGCCGGGTCCCTCGATCACCCTCGGCGGGACGCGCGACGGGATCGCCATCAGGAGCTCGTCGTCCGCGACGCCGGTCTCGCTGGCCATCTCAGAACCCCCTCAGACGCTGAAGCTCGCGGCGCTCGCGCTTGGTCGGCCGGCCCGAGCCACGCTCCCGCCACGGCGGCGGCGCCTGGCGGACCCGCGGCGCCGCCGCGGGCGTCAGGTCGTCGTACAGCGCGCGGGCCACCGGTGCGGGCCCACGCGTCGCGGCGAGCGCCTGCACCTTCACGAGCCGTTTGCCTCCGCGCTGCGTGATGCGGAGCCGGTCGCCCACCCGCACCGGCTTGGCCGGCTTCGCCGTGTCGTCGTTGACGTCCACTTTGCCCCCCGCGCACGCGGCGGCGGCCAGGCTCCGAGTCTTGAAGAAGCGCGCGGCCCAGAGCCACTTGTCCACACGGAGCGAATCCGGCGAATCCGTCACGCCCAAACGGTATCATAGGGCCTGCCATGACCTGGGGGACCTCCACGAGATCCGCGCGGGCCCTCGGCTTGGCCACAGCCCTCCTCCTCGTCGCCCCGGCGTGGGCAGCCGACGTGGTCGTCGTCGAGGACTGGACGAACCTCAAGCTCGGCGCTAAGGGCGTTCCCGACGGCTGGACCAGCGGCCAGTCGTGGGGCCTCCCGAAGCACGACTTCACGGTCGAAGAGGACAACGGCCACCGCGTGCTGCACCTCCGGAGCGAGGGCGACAGTTCGATGATCACCAAGGAGGTGAAGGTCAACCTCAAGGCGACGCCGATCCTCGAGTGGCGCTGGAGGGTCGTCACCCTGCCGAAGGGCGCCGACGCGCGCAGCAAACACACGGACGACCAGGCCGCCCAGCTCTACGTCGTGTGGCCGCGCTTTCCCCGAGAGTTCCGGTCCCGGATCATCGGCTACATCTGGGACACGCAGGCCCCCCAGGGTCTCGTCGTGAAGAGCGAGAAGACGAGCACGGTCACCTACATCGTCGTGCGCTCCGGGCCCGCCGAGCTCGGGAAGTGGCTGACCGAGCGGCGGAAGGTCGTCGAGGACTACAAGCAGATCTACGGCGAGGCGCCGGAGAACCCCGGCGCCGTCTCGGTCGCGATCGACTCCGACGACACGAACTCCTCGGCCGAGTCCTTCTTCGGGGCGATCATCTTCACGAAGCCGTGACGGACACGCGGGACTTCGTGCGCGACCTCGCCCGGGAGAACGCGGCCTTCTGGCGCGGCCGCGACGTGCGCCTCGACCCCGCGGCGCCCCCCGCCGTGAGGCGCGAGCAGATCTGCTACCGGATGCGCCAGGGCGTCTACAACGAGCTCCGCTCCGTCGAGCTGATCGCCGCGTGGATCCCCCACGTGCCCGAGCGCGAGATCCGCGAGCTCTTGCCGGGTCAGCTCGACGACGAGCAGCGCCATTACCAGCTCCTGAGGACGCGTCTCATCGAGCTCGGCGAGGACCCGGACGCCTACCGCCCCCTGCCCGAGTGGGAGGCGCTCTTCGACTGGCTCGTGGCCTGCCGGGCGCGGCCGACGCTCGAAAAGCTCGCCATGTTCCAGTTCGCCGGCGAGACCCAGTCGTGTGAGGGGTTCGAAACGCTGATCGCGCTCGCGCAGGACGTCGACCCCGAGACGGCCGAGCTCTACCGCACGCGGATTCTCCCGGACGAGTACCGCCACGCGGCGATCGGCCGCAGGGCGCTGACGCTCCTCGCCGACACCC
>QHSA01000281.1 GCA_003220315.1 Candidatus Rokuibacteriota bacterium | reverse complement strand
GCGCAGCGCGAGGTCGAGGTAGGGCGTGAGCCCGAGGTGCTCGAGCATCACGGCGTGGCCGGGCTCGGCCGAGCGGTGCGAGGCGAAGAGCGCGTGGCGCGCGTCGGGGGCGAGCGTCACCGCGACGAGCGCGGCGGCGCCAGAGATAAAGCCGTCGAGGACCACGGGGACGCGGCGGGCGGCGCCGGCGAGGATCACGCCGACGAGCCCGGCGATCTCAAAGCCGCCGACCTTGGCGAGGACGTCCAGACCATCACGCGCGTCGGGGACGTTCACGGCGAGCGCGCGGCGGACGACGTCCACCTTACGGGCGAGCGTCGCGTCGTCCACGCCGGTGCCGCGGCCCGTGACGCGCTCGGGGCCGGCGCCCGTGATCGCCGCGGCGATCGCGCTCGCCGCGGTGGTGTTGCCGATCCCCATCTCGCCGGTCGCGAGGAGATCGGCGCCCGCGTCGAGCGCCTGCTCCGCGAGCCGCGCGCCGGTCTCGAGCGCCTGCAGCGCCTGTGCGCGCGTCATCGCCGGGCCCCGCGCGAGATTGGCGGTGCCGGGTGCGATCGGGCAGGAGTGGAGCCCGGGCGAGCCCGGGATCGGGTTCGCCACGCCGAAGTCCGCGACGATCACGCGCGCCTCGGCCTGACGCGCGAGGACGTTCACCGCGGCGCCGCCACGCAGGAAGGTTTCGACCATCTGCACGGTCACGATCTGCGGGTACGCGCTCACGCCCTCGGCGACGACGCCGTGGTCGGCGGCGAAGGTGAAGATGTGGGGCCGCTCGACGCGCGGCGCCCCGCCGGCGAGCACGGCGAGGCGCGCGGCGATCTCCTCGAGCCGCCCCAGGCTTCCGGGCGGCTTCGTCAGGCTGTCGAGGTGGCGCTGCGCCTCGGCGAGTCCCCCGGCCGGCGGGGGCGTGATCGCGCTACGGAGCCTGGCGAGCATCGTCGGACCTCGTAGACCCCGACGGACTCGGGGCGACGGACTTGAGCGTGAGCGGCACGCCGGCCACCATCAGCACGACGCGGTCGCACGCGGCGGCGACCTTCTGGTTCACGATTCCGAGGAGGTCGCGGAAACGGAGCCCCATCGCGGTCTCGGGGTGCACGCCTTGGCCGACCTCGTTGGAGACGACGGCGAAGGACGTCGCGCGGCGGCCGATCAGCTTGGCGAGCGCGTCGGCCTCGTCGAGGATCGGGTCGTCGGCGTCGCCGCGCAGCAGGCGGTTCGAGACCCAGAGCGTCAGGCAGTCCACGACGAGCGCGTCGTACCCTTCCTCGAGCTCGGCGAGGCGCCGGACGAGATCGTACGGTTCCTCGATGGTCTTCCAGTGGCGAGGACGCTCGGCCTGGTGGCGCGCGATCCGGCGTGCCATGTCCCCGTCGCCGGCGCGCGCTGTCGCGACGAAGGCGACACGGCGTGAGCGCGCGAGATCGGAGACGGCGAAGCGGCTCTTCCCGCTGCGCGCGCCCCCGAGGACGAAGACCGATGAGGCCATGCTCCGGGTCCTCCCTCGAAGACCGGTGTGCTGGTGCGCGCCCGGACAGGTCTCCTGGCTCTCGGATCGTCCTACTCCCCGCGCCTTCCCGGCCTCGCGGCCAGTGGCTCTCCGCGGGTTTCGTCCCCGATTACAGTGACGGGGTCGCGGCGGTTTTCAACCGCCTTCCCTGGGCCCCTCTGGGCATCCCGGGCGCGAACTACGCGGTGACGGTAGCAGAATCGCGTCGCGACCGCAAACGGTCGGCTCGTGGTAGATTCGGGCAGCCTCAGGACGTCCTGCGAGGAGGAGCAGACCATGGAGTTGGAGCGGCGCGACTTTTTGAAGCTCACGGCCGGCGCGCTCACCTACGCCCTCGCCGCCAAGCCCACCTGGGCGCAGACGGCGAAGGTGGAGGTTCACTGGCTCGGCCAGTCAGCGACCAAGCTCACGACGCTGACCGGCAAGGTCATCGTCATCGACCCGTTCCTCACGGGGAACCCCAAGACGCCGCCGCAGTACAAGAACCTCGACGCGCTCGGCAAGGTCGACGTGATCCTCGTCACCCACGGCCACGGCGACCACACGGGGGACGTGAAGGACCTGGCGGCGCGGACGGGCGCCACGGTGCTCGGTCCCGCGGGGCTCGTCGCCACCATGCTCGATCTCGGCTGGGTCGCACCCGAGAAGGGCGTTCGCTTCGGCAAGGGCGGGCGCGTGAACCCGCTCGGTCCGCAGATCACGATCACCCAGGTGCGTGCGGAGCACTCGTCGGAGGTCACCGTCGTCGATCCCGTCACGAAGAAGAGCACGACCTATCCCGGCGGCGAGCCGTGCGGCTTCATCGTCGAGTTCGAGAACGGGTTCAAGCTCTACCACATGGGCGACACGGGACTCTTCGGCGACATGAAGCTGATCGGGGAGTACTACAAGCCCGACCTCGTCATGATCCCGATCGGCGGCCACTTCGTCATGGACCCGCGCGACGCGGCGTACGCGACGAAGGAGATGCTCCGGCCCAAGTACGCGATCCCGTTCCA